>JAHDHN010000048.1:2292-10935 GCA_020631295.1 Rickettsiales bacterium | reverse complement strand
TAAACTAGGGGCGGTTCAGTAAATATTGGAGGTGTCTTTCATGACATATATCTATGCCAATTTCTCCAATATGGTGCAATAAGAAACGCGCACCTCAAACACTTAGCAACGCGAGATTAACCCGCTTTTTTGCTCGCGCGTTCGGCTTTTTTGCGGTCGTTCGGGTCTAAGAAGCGTTTGCGCAGACGCAGGCTTTTGGGCGTCACTTCCACCAGCTCATCGTCTTCAATATAGGAGATCATGTCTTCCAACGTCATCACTTTTGGTGGTGTGAGGCGCACGGCATCATCCGACCCTGCTGCACGGATATTCGTCAGCTGCTTGCCTTTCAGCACGTTGATTTCCAAATCATTCGCACGGTTATGCTCGCCCACAATCATGCCCTGATAGACTTTATCTTGCGGATTGATGAACATAATGCCACGCTCTTGCAGGTTAAAGATCGCATAGGCCACCGCCTCACCCTTATCGGTAGAGATCAGCGCGCCGTTGCGCAAATGCTCAATCGTGCCCTTAAACGGTTGGTGGTCGTGATAGAGGCGGTTCATCACACCGGTGCCACGTGTGTCGGTCAAAAATTCACTTTGATAGCCAATCAACCCACGCGATGGGCAATGGAACACCAAGCGCATTTTGCCCAGAGACGGTGTCATGGAAATCATCTCGCCTTTACGTTTGGAGAGTTTCTCCACCACCGTGCCGCTATATTCCTCATCCACATCAATCACCACTTCTTCAATCGGCTCCAGCTGCTGGCCGTTTTCTTCACGCAGGATCACGCGTGGACGCGATACGGTCAGCTCAAAACCTTCACGGCGCATGGTCTCAATCAACACGCCCAGCTGCAATTCACCGCGGCCTCCCACTTCAAACGCATCCTTATTTTCCGTTTCGGTGATGGTAATTGCCACATTGGTCTCAGCCTCTGCCAGCAAGCGCTCACGAATCATGTTCGACGTTAGTTTTTCGCCTTCTAGACCCGCCAGCGGCGAGTCATTCACGCTGATGGTAATCGACATGGTCGGCGGGTCAATGGGCGTAGAGGCAATCGGCGTGCTCACTTCTGCGTCGCATAATGTATCTGACACAGACGCTTCTTTAATACCAGCAATGGAGACAATATCACCGGCCACGGCCTCGTCTGCAGCCACGCGCTCAATACCATCAAAATGCATGATTTTGCTGATGCGCGCCTGCTCCACCACATTGCCGTTTAAGTCCATGGCCTTGATGTTTTGGTTGATCTTCACCTTACCGCTGTAGATCTTACCAGTCAGAATGCGGCCCAAGAAAGAATCACTCTCCAAGATGGTGGCCAGCATGGCAAATTCTGCGTTTGGATCTACATCTGGCGCAGGCACGTGCTTCAGCACTGTTTCGGTGAGCGGCGTAAGGTCCTCACGTGCATCATCCAGCTCATGCACACACCAGCCATCACGGCCAGAGGCATAGAGAATGGGGAAATCCAGCTGATGTTCATTGGCGTCCAGCGACACAAACAAATCAAATACTTCGTCAATCACCTCTTCCGGGCGACCATCAGGCTTGTCTACCTTATTCACTACCACAATCGGGTTAAGTCCCTGCGCCAGCGCTTTAGACAGCACAAATTTGGTCTGTGGCATCGGCCCTTCGGCTGCGTCTACCAACAGCACCACACCATCGGTCATTGATAGCACGCGCTCTACCTCACCGCCAAAATCGGCGTGGCCTGGTGTGTCCACAATATTCAGCAGCGTTTCACCTACTTTCACAGAGGTGCATTTGGCCAGAATGGTAATGCCGCGCTCTTTTTCTAAATCGTTAGAATCCATCACGCGCTCATCCACACGTTGATTATCACGGAATGTCCCGCTTTGCTTGAGCAGCTGATCAATCAACGTAGTTTTACCGTGGTCTACGTGGGCAATAATAGCGATGTTGCGGATCTGTTTCATGTTTCAAGGGTTCCTATTGGTTGCAGCGCTTATACGCGTATTTTGCTGGAGCGCCAGAAAAACCTATAGAAGGGTATGCTTTAGTCAGACCCTTCTATGAAAATCGCCATCGAAAATGGCGGTTTTCCGTCGCGTTAGCGAACGAAACAATCGAAAAAATATAGAAATCTCTGCTTTTGCAGAGGTTTCTATAGAGAATATTTACTATTGCCATCCCTACTGAAAAACTATACACTATACGTATAACATATAGACTATGTATGGCGATTATTGGTTTTGACTGCAAAGAGACAGAGAAATTGTGGAGAACACGCATCTCACGCAAGTTTCCTGCTGATATTATTCAACCTGCCATTCGTAAATTACTGCTACTACATGCAGCAAAAACAAAAGATGATTTACGCTATCCGCCAGGAAACAATTTGGAAATGTTGAAAGGTGATATGAAGGGATTAGCCAGCATACGCATTAACCGGCAATGGCGGATTTGTTTTACATGGCAAGGCGAACATGCCGATAACGTACATATTATTGACTATCATTAGAAAGGAACCACTCCATGGCACATACTACATACAACCCACATCCGGGTGAAATTTTACAAGAGGAATTCCTCACACCACTTGGTTTAAGCCAAAACAAATTAGCTCACTATATTGGTGTGCCTTCTAACCGCATCAACATGATTGTGAATGGCAAGCGTGATATTAGTGCTGATACCGATTTACGCCTGTGTAAATTCTTTGCCCTCTCTGAAGGCTTCTTTCAGCGATTGCAGATTGAGTATCATAGTTGGCAGGCACAACAGCACTTAGAAAATGTATTACCTACCATTCCTGCTTATCATAATATAGTGAAGTAGCCATGCTTTCCATCACTCTTATTGGAGCTGGCGCAGTGGGCGGTGCGTTGGCCGAGCGTTTTTACGGCCACGCAACCGTACATGTGATGGCGCGTGGCAAGACACTGGCAGCCATTCAACGTGATGGATTCATGGTGAATGGCAAAAAGCTACAGTTGCAAGCGGCAGAAACATTTACGCAACTGCCTCCCGCTGATGTAATATTGATCACCACCAAAACCATGGCGCATAAGGAAGTGGCAGAGGCCATTGCACCGCACATCACGCCCGATACGTTGATTGTGCCTATTTGCAATGGTGTGCCTTGGTGGTTCTTATTTTCTGGCGATCAACGGGATAGCTTGGCGTGTTTACACGCCGCTGAGATAGATCGACTATTGCCATATAATCAGCTGGCTGGCGGTGTGGTATATATGGCAGCCAAGCAAACAGCACCAGGTGTGGTAGAAAACACAGAAGGCCCACATATGGCCCTTGGTCTGCCAGAGCCGGAGCATATGCCACCACATTACTCTGCTTTTGTAGCGCTGTGCCAAGATATTGGATTTTTACCACTGGACAAGCTACCTATCCGTCAGGCTATTTGGCACAAGCTGGCATGGAATGTGCCCTTTAATCCGTTAAGTGTGATTCATGGCATGACCAACGGTCAGATGGTGGAGAAAGGGCCGGTGCGCGACCACGCACTGGCGATTATAATGGAAATGCAAGCCATTGCGGATGCCATGGAGCTGGGTATCACACTAAATATAGAAAAGCTGGTTGCTATTTCAGAAAGCGCCAAAGACCATAAACCAAGTATGTTGCAAGATGTAGAACATGGCCGCTCAATTGAACGCGATGCAATCGTAACTGCTACACAAGAGATTGCTGCCAGATATGGCGTTGCGATTCCTGCCATTGATGCTATGGCAGAGGCGCTATGATATTCATACAACGATTCAAAAACATATTCCCTACCAGCGCCCATTTTTTCTGCGCTGGATTTACTGCATTATTCGCCAGTGTCTATCTGCTGGACGCCGTGCGCTGGCAGCGCAATGCGCTTTACCTCTTATTGCTAGTCTGGCTTTGCAGCACAGGCATACAATCCATCCGCACCCTACCCAGCCATGGCCGCATGGTACAAGGCATTTGGTATGCGCTATTGGGCTTTGTGGGCTTAAGCTTTCTCAGTATGAGCTGGGACAGTGATGTAAATCAAGAAGCTGTGTGGGATGTGGGGCGGCGCTCTATCTTAGCCCTGCTCTTTGTGTCCTGCGTCGCCTCTTTTGCCACCCAAAGAGTGTGGAAAGAATGGCGCGCTATCGAATGGCTACTCGCAGCCATGGCACTGGCCGGCGTGCTTGCTGCCTGCATAGGTATGTGGGACTATTATGCCAGCAATCAACAGCGCCTCATTGGCATTGGTCTGCAGGCCCAACCGGTGCGGACCGGTGTGATGCTCGCCATTGCGATTATTGCTGCCAGCACCACTCGCGCATTACCCTTATGGCTGCGAGGCTTATGTTTGCTGCCGCTTATATATGCGCTGTATCTTACCCAATGCCGCAGTGCTATGGCAGGCCTTGCCGTGGCTTTTGGCGTGGCGTGTTTTTGCTGGCAACCTCGCCGTACAATAGCATGTGGAGCACTTGTTATCACAGCCCTACTCATCGCCTGCATAGGCTTTGATGTGAGCGTGGATATGTTCGGGCGCGGCCTTTCCGCACGGGAAGAGATTTGGCAACAAGTCTGGCATAAGGTGCAGGCACATCCTTGGTTGGGATATGGCATGACATCAGAGCACCCATTCACCCATCGTTATAGCCCCTTAGAAGGAAGCCATTCGCATAATATGTATTTGTCGCAATGGCTGTATCTTGGCCTTGGCGGCATGTTGCTGTTTTTGGGCATTATCGGCGCTGCCTTATGGCATGGCTATCATGCATACAAGATCCATATCGCACCGCTTTTATGGTTGGTGCTGGCCTGCATCATCGCACTGGTAGATTTTGGCCCACTCTTTATTGGCTTTGGCGTGGCCTGGATGCTCTTTTGGCTGCCACTTGGGTTGGTTATATCACTTCCAACAACATCACATCACTCTGAATAGATATGCTATCTGTAGAGTTGTAACTTTCTTAAGAAGAATGACTATAATCAGCCCCTAACCAACCATCCACCGCATCTAGGGCGCGGGTGCAGTAAGCCGCTTTGCGCTCTTTTTTATGCACGCGGGTGGCAAGCGGTGGGAACAACCCAAAATTCACATTCATCGGCTGGAAATCCGCAGTTGCACTGCCTTGATGCCCACCGGTGATATGCGCAAGCAACGCGCCCAATGCTGTTTCAGCCGGCGGGGCGCTTGCCTCGTGCTGCAATGCCTCTGCCGCCATGAAGCGCCCCGCAAGCAGACCAATGGCTGCACTTTCCACATAACCCTCCACACCCGTAATTTGCCCAGCAAAGCGAATATGCGGGTGAGATTGCAAGCGCAAACGTCCATCCAGCAGAGATGGGCTGTGGATAAAGGTATTACGGTGAATGCCGCCCAGCCGTGCAAATTCCGCCTTCTCCAAGCCAGGAATCATGCGGAAAATCTCCTGCTGCACGCCATATTTCAGCTTCGTTTGGAAACCCACCATGTTGTATAAGGTGCCAAGCGCATTATCTTGGCGCAGCTGCACCACTGCATAAGGCTTGGTGTCTGGCGCATGCGGGTTAGTCAGCCCCACCGGTTTGAGCGGACCAAAACGCAATGTCTCACGGCCACGCTCTACCATCACCTCAATCGGCAAGCAGCCTTCAAAATAAGGTGTGTCTTTTTCCCACTCTTTAAACTCGGTTTTATCACCTGCCAAAAGCGCGTCGATAAAATCATTATATTGCGCCTCACTCATCGGGCAATTGAGGTAATCCTTGCCCGTACCGCCTGGCCCGGCCTTGTCATAACGGGATTGATACCAGGCCACCTCCATATCCACACTTTCAGTATACACAATTGGGGCAATCGCATCAAAGAATGCCAGCTGGTCACGGTTGGTGTGCTGCAAAATGGACGCACTTAAGCTATCGCTGGTAAGCGGCCCGGTGGCCACCAGCCACAGGCCTTCTTCTTGCACCGGCAACGCATCAATCGCCTTAGCGCTGAGGGTGATGTTAGGATGCTGAGCAAGCGCCTCATCCACATATTTGGAGAACGCCTCACGATCCATCGCCAGCGCACCACCGGCCGGCACTTTGCAAGCATCACCCGCACGCAAAATGAGCGAGTCTGCTCGACGCATTTCCTCATGCAAGCAACCAATGGCCGAGGCCGTAGCATCGTCCGAGCGGAAAGAATTGCTGCATACAAGCTCTGCAGCACCATCTGTGGCATGGGCATGGGTGCTTATGCCTGCCTTGCGCATTTCATATAAGGTTACCTTGCAGCCGGCTTCTGCCGCTTGCCATGCTGCCTCACTGCCTGCCAGCCCTGCACCGATAATATGGAGTTGTGGTATAGTCATGGCGCTACGATGCAGGGCAGTTTGAGCGCAGCAAGTTCGTTACATATCTGCTTTGCTGCTGCTTTGCTGGCATAAGGCCCGGTTTTCAGGCGAAAATACACGCCACGCGTGCCTAAATCTGCCTTTTCTACCGCAGGCCGCATATTGCTTAGAATGCCCTTATCCATCTGCTGAATTGTTATCCACTCGCGCGCGGCTTGGTCTTTACTGCGGAAACTACCCAGCTGGATCATCACCTTGCCTTGAGGTGCTGCTTCTGCTGTTGATGGCGCCGCCGCTGGCGTTGACGCTTCGGCTACCGCTGCAGGCGGTGTGGGCACCGGCAGTTTCTCAGCGGTATTTTCACCTTGCCCTGCATCCTCTTGCAGCACAGTTTCTATCACCTCTTCTACCGTATCTGCATCAGAGGTATCGGGTGCCGGGCGGGCATGCGCCTCAATATCAGCAGCACGAATAGGCGCTTCTGGATCTGGCGACAAAGCCGCACGGTGCGGATTATCCTCCGCCTGGCCGTCTTCCAGTAATGTATCAAAAATCACGCGATCCGCATGCGCCACCTCCATGCCACCACGGTCTTCTGGCTTTATTTTATAGGGCGATTTATCCGCAGTAATCAGCGGGATATTGGCCAGATCATCCGGATAGCGCACCGATTGCCACGCCAAGTAAGACAGCACCAACACGCCCACAATAGCAAACAGCGCCAACACCATGGTCAGGCGACGAAATTGCTGCTCACTCAAAATATGTTTTTGCCTCAGATTCTGCTGTAACTTTACCATGCAATGTCCTTCATTCTCAGCGTTTCTACCATAATGTACAATTGTGCCTTGGTAAAATTGCGCCGTAAATGGTTATTATCACGATATAACAGCACTCCGTCTATAGTAATTGGGCATGTGGTTGCATTGCACATATATTCCACCATATCATGCAGCACCACCTGTGGCATGGCAGATGCCACCTTGGCAAGCGCCTGAGTAGTTGGCGCGTGCCAGGCGCGTACACGCGTGGCATCCAGGCCATCACATTCATGCGCATCTGTGCGGCGGAAAATGGTGGCATTATCTTGCATACATGCTTGCAACGCTTGCTTGGGGCGCGGCACATCAGACAGTATATGCACCGGCATATGTGCTGGCAGCTGTGCTATAGTATGTTGCAATCCGGCTGCTATCAACTGCACGCCTTTTTCTTTGCTACGCGACTGTTTATCGGTATCAAACAAGCTCTCAGGATAGCCAGACCAGGCCGCCGCCATGACAATACCATCAACAGATTGCGAGGGAAGCCATGCAAGCAGTGCCGCATGGCGAGCACCGCTCTTGCGTGAATATTTATCTGTGCCCTTGGCCCAACGTTTTACAGTCTTATGATCCAAAAAAGGCGGGCAGCTTTTATACAGTATTACCGCACTGTCTTGCCCTGCTAACGCTGCTTCTATCAATGGTGCAAAATGCTCTGCATGGGAATCTCCCCATAATATCCAGCGCTTTTTGGCACTATGCCAATCTGCCCCCATCACGCACACATTGCCAAGCCCAGTAATCTCCTGCTGCTCACATTCCCATTCCCAGGCTACATCACGATCTGCCATATTATTTTGGCCATGGCCATGCTGCGTCACAAACCAAAACACCGCAGCAACCAACAAGGAAATAATAGAAGTGCACCACACTGTTTTATTGCTGGCATTTTTTCGCATGGGCTGTTCAATCACGTGATAACTCACCATAGCTAATGCCAAAGAGGTAAATACCAACGCCCAGCCGGCCAGCACCGTAAGCTCGCTGTGTGATTGCCAGTTGCGAAACAGCGCCATGAGCGGCCAATGCAATAAATACCAGCTATAGGATAATTTTCCCAGATACACGAACAGAGGCAGGCGTAACAACCCAGCTATTTTATTCTGCGCAGTTGTACCGCTATATAGCAACAGCAAAGTGCCCAGCACTGGCAATAAGGTGGCAGCGCTTGGCCAAGCTGTGTCTTCATCAAATTGAGTAAATGCGGCTATGAGGCAGGCTAACCCTGCTGCGTAGAGCGCCATACTGCGCGCGCCATGCTGCCATTTTTGCTGCGGAACACGCGTGCAAAACAGGGCAAGCACACCACCGGCGGCCAGTTCCCACAGCCGTGTGGGCAAGCTATAAAAACTCATTTGCGGGTAAAAATACGTGCTCCACATGGCCAATGCAAAAGAGGCAAATATAAGCAATAATAGCCATAAGAAGGCCTGCGATACATCACGCTTCTTGGACAAAAGCCAGAGCAACAATAATGGCCAGATGACATAAAATTGCTCTTCCACCGCCAAAGACCATGTATGCAGCATGGGCATGAGATCTGCTGC
>JAHDHN010000048.1:0-2192 GCA_020631295.1 Rickettsiales bacterium | reverse complement strand
ATCAGATGGGTGATCAAAAAGCCGGAGATCACAAAAAACACATCCACACCGGCAAACCCGCCTGGAAAGAACGGCAAATCTGCATGGAACAGCACCACGCCTAAAATGGCTATAAAACGCAGACCATCAATATCACTGCGATAGGAAAAGCGTGTGCTCATAAATAGATTCTATTGCTAGATAAGCGGCTGCATAGCTTGCAAGGCAAGCACATAGCCTTGTGCACCCAAACCACAAATCACACCCGTAGCCACCGGCGATACATAGGAATGATGGCGGAAAGATTCACGCTGATAGATATTGCTCAGATGCACCTCGATAATCGGCGTATCTAACAGGCGCAGCGCATCGTGAATCGCCACAGAACTATGTGTATAGGCTGCGGCGTTGATGATAATGCCTTTATGCACACCCTTGGCCTGCTGAATGGCCTCCACCATAGCCGACTCATCATTGCTTTGCACACATACTGCCTCAAGGCCAAGGCGCTTGGCTTCGGCATGACACAGCGCATCAATATCCGCCAGGCTCTGCGTGCCGTAAATATCGGCCTCACGCGTACCCAGCATATTCAAATTCGGGCCGTTAAGTATTAAAATAGAATCTGCCATTGCTACATCCTTTTTTCTATTACGCCCACTATAAACAGCTCGCTTGCTCATGCAACTCACGCTTGCTGGAGAAAGTAAGCTACGATATAAATCATGTCTATGAGCACTGAAATTCGTTTTTATCACCTGACCCGCAACACGCGTGAGCGTGCGTTGCCGGTGTTGTTAGAAAAAATTCTATCCCTGCCCAAGCGGGTGATTCTATTTGCCAATGACAATGAAGAAGCCACACAGTTTGATGTAAAATTATGGAACGCACGGCAGGTGATTCCGCATGCGTTGGAGGATGGCGCGCATCTGGCACATCAACCGCTATGCATTATGCAAAATGAAGAAAACCCAAACCAGGCAAAGGTGCTGGTGACGCATAGCCTGCAACATCCACCGCATTTTCGTGGGTTTTCGGATTATGCTATTTTATTTGATGCCAATATTCCCGAAGAACTGCAAGCCGCACGCGAGAAATGGAAAGCATTTTCCACATTAGCCGAGCAAGAGGGCGAACAACTCACCCTCACCTATTGGCAGCAAAATGATGCCGGCAGTTGGGAAAAAAAGAACGTGTAAAACGTCAATGCTTCACGTGAAGCACAAATTTTGGCTATCAAAATAGGGAGTATAATCGTTTATTCCTATCGTTTTGTTTCACGTGAAACAAAAATTGTCATTTCGAGCGAATGCGAGAAATCTCATGCCCGGATGGTGAGGCACACAACGTTCATTAACGTCATCCTCGGAGGAGCGATAGCGACAGTCCTAAGGATCTAGGGCCATAGGAACAGGTATCTCTCCCTTGGCCCTAGATCGTCCGATCAAGTCGGACGATGACGGAATTATACTCATACAGGCATAGTTTGCTACAAAACTAGACGCAGCTTCAATGGCACGAGATTCCTCACATGCGTTCGGAATGACATTATTTTTATGCTTCACGTGAAGCATTACTCATCTTTCCATTTCACAAACCAGGCCATGCGAGCCTTCTACACTGCAAGTCAATAAACATAAAACTTGATATATATATATTCATGATACGCATAAAGGGTGAGGCGAATGTTTCCAACTTTTATGCAACCCATAAAATCTGCAAGCATTCAACACGCTTTATAGCGTTGCATGCAGCGGTATTTTTTCTCTATTCGTAGGGTAAAGTAAGATATTTTTTAACTTAATTAGTTTGCCATGGAAATCTTAGTGATTGGTAAAGTTGTAGTTTTTATTTGTGGTGGTGCGGGTACAGTATATTTAGTACTTAAAAATTTTGGTTTCGAGTTGTTGACTTTAAATCAAAAGGGAAAGTATGTTATTGATACCCAAGAGGAAGTCCAAAAAGCCTTCTTCATTCCAGAAAATAGTAAAACAAAACAAGAGGTTAACGTTACACATTATGTAGAAAAGAAAGAGTAGATCTTCTTTTCATTACACTCACCCTTCCCGAAATGGGACCTAAGCGATTTGGCGGCGGGGTGAGTGTTTTTTTATGCCTGGAATATTTTTCGCCCATGCTTCACGTGAAGCATTAGAGCCGGATTTTGCTCAATACTTCCTTGGCGTTCCAGGTGATATGACCCTGGTCTTTTA
>JAHDHN010000047.1:10199-11680 GCA_020631295.1 Rickettsiales bacterium | reverse complement strand
GCCCAGAGCGAAACGATAAATGGTGCTTGTTAACCCTGGATCCCCGATCTGCGCTACGCTTGTCAGGGATTGCAGGAAAAAGTTAGATGAAATTACTATATAAGTATTTGTACCGTTAATTATGCAGATTACTATAAATACACCACTCACTACTGCGCTTGATAGATCACCAGCCGTGTTTTATCGTGTGTGCGGTTGTCTAGCAGTGCAAAGCCTTCTGCTTCGGTTACTGCATCACGCTTATCTTGTTCTACTACCAGCACAGTGCCTCTGTGTAGCCATCCGTTTTGTTGCAAGGAGGCCAAGGCGGGTTTCACCAATGCCATGCCATAAGGCGGGTCCATAAACACAATATCCACCGGTGCAGCAGCGCGTGGCAATGCGGTGGAGTCAGAGCGCATAAAACGGGCTTGTTCGGCGACGCCCAGCTGGGTGGCATTGTCTCGTGCCAACTCCAGCGTGCGTTTATTTTGATCAATAAAGGTGCAAGCAGTTGCACCGCGCGAGAGTGCCTCATAGCCAAGCACGCCAGTGCCACAAAAAATATCCAATATTGTGGCATTCTCTGTCAGAGACGTGCCCTGGGTATAATGCGGTGGTGTGATAAAATCATCCTCATGCAGAAATTTTCCGTGGCGCAGAATATTGAAAATAGATTCACGTACCATGCTGGTGGTTGGGCGCATGGTTTTTTCGGTATGGGAGAAAATAGATTTTCCCTTCAAGCTGCCGCCTGTGAGCCGCATTTTGGTGCTGCGCTTGTGATTTATTTCCACACGCTTTTCTTTTGGGCGCATGCTTGCCTCATCATAGGATCGAAATTTTTTACCCATCACCCACCTTCTTCAACTGTGCTGCTACACTAGCAGCGTCTGCTTCTGTATATTGCGCGCGCGGCAAATCATCCAGCGAAAACATGCCATATTCTGTGCGGATTAAACGGTTCACCTGCAGCCCAATGGCCGCGCAGCTTTTGCGAATCTCACGGTTTTTTCCCTCTGTTAGCGTAAAGCGCAGCCAGCTATTTTTGCCTTCCCCGTCATGCGGCTCTTGCTCTACCTCCATCGGAGCATAGCGGGTATTTTCTACCGTTATGCCACCGCGCAGGCGGTTCAGATTTGCTTCTGTAACCGTGCCAAATACGCGCACGCGGTAGCGGCGTTTTATCTGTGTTTTGGGCAGTTCCATCGCGCGTTTGAGCGGTGCATGGTTGGTGAGCAGTAACAGCCCTTCAGAATTAAGGTCCAGGCGACCAATTACATGCACATAAGGAAAGTTCTTGGGCAATAAATCAAACACAAGCGGGCGTTTTATGCCGTCCTTGCGGCTGGTGATAAATCCAGTGGGTTTATGCAATAGCCACACGCGTGGCTGCTTTGTTTCAGGGAGGTTCTGCCCGTCTACTGTGATCTCATCGTCAGCCGTCACGCGCAGCGCCACATTCTCAATCAGCTGCCCATTCACGCATACGCGCCCTTCTA
>JAHDHN010000047.1:8143-10099 GCA_020631295.1 Rickettsiales bacterium | reverse complement strand
CTAACCCAAATCATCGAACAGCGCAGTAGACATGTAGCGCTCGGATGTACTGGCAACGATCACCACAATTTGCTTGCCTTTATTTTCAGGACGTTTGGCCAGTTGCAGTGCCGCCTCAATGGTAGCGCCAGAGGAAATCCCCACTGGAATACCGTCCAAGCGTGCGACTTTGCGCGCCGTTTCAAAAGCGGTTTCATTGCCCACAGCAATCACTTCATCAATGAGATCTGTATCCAACACATCTGGAATGAAGCCTGCACCAATCCCTTGGATTTTATGCGGGCCAGGCTGCCCACCAGACAGCACAGGGCTGTCTTCCGGCTCCACGGCCACTACTTGTACAGAGGCTTTCTTTTGCTTCAATACTTGCGCTGTGCCCGTTACCGTGCCGCCTGTACCCACGCCAGATACAAATATATCCACACCACCATTGGTGTCGTTCCATATTTCTTCGGCGGTGGTGTTGCGGTGTACCAGCGGGTTGGCTGGGTTTTCAAATTGCTGCAGCATCTTGGCATGTGCATTGCCTGACAGAATCTCTTCTGCCTTTTCAATCGCACCACGCATGCCTTTAGCGGCTGGTGTTAATTCCAGCTTTGCACCTAATAATTTCAACATATTGCGACGCTCAATCGACATGCTCTCTGGCATCGTCAAAATAAGCTCAATGCCTTTAGCCGCGCAAATAAAGGCAAGTGCAATGCCGGTATTGCCCGATGTAGGTTCCACCAACACGGTATCTTGTGTGATGTCGCCATTTGCTTCTGCCACTTCAATCATAGAGATCGCCAAACGGTCTTTTACTGAAGCTAGCGGGTTGAAGAACTCCAACTTGGCATACACATCTGCCACCGCGCCATATTCTTCAGCGATACGGTTTAATTTCACCATCGGTGTATCACCAATAGTGTCGGTAATGTTTTCATACACACGGCCACGGCCTTTTGTGTGGTAAGTATTTTTTGGAAATGATGCAACTTCAGCAGTCATGATGATGTCTCCTTAACAAATAATAATGGATCTAATGCTTAGACCGATTCTTTAAAAGATTAAATAGCAAAGTGATTGTTTTCTGTGCCCTGTGCGCTTTGCTGCAATTCAAGCAGGCTGATTGTGCGTAAATAATCCTGCTGTGATTGCTGCAATGCCTGCAGATGCGGCATAAAGCTTTGCACATAATCCTTATGCAGGTTTTTGGGCACGCTATTTGCTTCTGTAATGGCAGTATCCACATCCAATAAGGTAATTTTGCTTTTGTCTTTCGCCAGCTGATAGCCACCCTTGGGGCCACGTGTGGCGGTGATAATACCTGCGGTGGCTAATTGTTGCAATAAGGGCTCAAAATAGCGTGGCGACATAGCAAAATGCTCCACAATAGCTTTGCTCGGCACCGGCGTGCTGTGTCCGTGCTCTGCAATATAGAGCACTGCCTGCAACGCCATGATGGTACGAGTGCCCAGCATAATACGCGCTTATGCTTAAGCTGACATAACGCCGGTGGAACCAAAGCCACCTGCGCCACGTGCTGTTTCATCTAAATTAGCCACTTCTTGCCATGCAGCCTGCGTTACTGGTGCAATCACCATCTGTGCAATGCGCATGCCGCGCGTAATCACAAAAGGCTCTTGTCCTAAATTCACCAACAGTACTTTTACCTCACCGCGGTAATCCGCATCGATCGTGCCAGGGCTATTGAGTACCGTTACTCCTTGCTTATAGGCCAGCCCAGAACGCGGACGAATTTGCGCCTCACATGTGCCAGGCAGTGCCATGGCAAACCCTGTCGGGATCAATGCACGCTCGCCTGGCTGCAAGGTCACTTCTTCATTGATGGCAGCCATCACATCCATGCCAGCGCTTTGTGCGGTTTCATATTTTGGCAATGCTAAATCCTTGCCATGTTCTAGATAGGTTACGTGAATGGTTGTGTGCATAATGCTTTCTCCTTTTGTATAT
>JAHDHN010000047.1:0-8043 GCA_020631295.1 Rickettsiales bacterium | reverse complement strand
ACCAAACGCAATGCCACCTCGTCTTTGGTTGCAGTGTGCCAAGCTTCATCTTCTGCTTTGCTGATCCAGTGAATAGTGTTGTTGTCCGACTCGAACACTTTGCCGTCTGATACATCATTGGCCAAAATCCAATCGCAGCCCTTGCGCTCGAGTTTTGCTTTGGCATGCGCTGTTACATGTTCGGTTTCTGCAGCAAAACCAATCACCAATTTTGGGCGTTTAGCGCGCGAAAGTTGGCTGACATAATGCAAAATATCCGGCGTTTCGACAAACACATAGGACACTTCATCCGGCGCATCTTCGCCCTTTTCTTTCTTCAATTTTTGATCGGCCTTATGCTTGGCCGTCCAGTCTGATACGGCAGCAGCACACACGGCAATATCCGCCGGCAAGGCATTTTTGCAGGCTGCAAACATATCTGCAGCGGACTCCACTGCCACAAAATCAATGCCGTCTGGAATATGCAAGGCTGTGGGGCCAGAAATAAGCGTAACGCGCGCACCTGCGCCTGCAAGTGCCTTAGCAATTGCGTAGCCTTGCTTTCCAGAAGAGCGGTTGGTCAAGTAGCGCACCGGGTCAATTGCCTCAATAGTAGGGCCGGCCGTTACAATGGCGTGCTTGCCCGCCAGCGGCAATGCATCGGCAAGATGGCCGCTCATCATTTGCACAATATCCTCAGGCTCCGCCATGCGCCCGGTGCCGTGCTCACCGCAGGCCAAATCACCTGAGGCAGGCGGAATCATATGAATGCCGTCCGCTTCCAGTTGTTTCACATTACGCTGCGTGGCAGGATGCTCCCACATTTTAGTATTCATCGCCGGAGCAATATAAACAGGTTTGTTGGTAGCAAGCAGTAACGTGCTAGCCAAATCATTGCACAGCCCTTGGGCCATTTTTGCTATCATATCCGCACTGGCGGGTGCTACTAGCAACACATCTGCCGCACGGCTTAGGGCAATATGCCCCATTTCCAATTCGTCTTTCAGGTCAAATAAATCGTCATAGACATTATTTCCAGTCAGTGAGGTGAGTGCCATGGGTGTCACAAACGATTTTGCCGCCTCTGTCAGTACGCAGGTTATATCATGGCCTGTGCTGGTGAGTTGACGAATCAAATCATAGCAACGCACAGCCGCAATAGACCCTGTAATAATCAATAAAATAGACGATTTCTTCTCCACAAAAATCTACGTGGGGTAAAATGTAGTTCTATGCAAGTGTTTTTCTGCTGCACTTAGATCTTACTATGGTAAGATTGCTTAACAATCCATACCACCGTTTCCTGCGGCTCGACCGCAGGATCAAATCTAGCAGTTATGCTGTATCACCATTTGACCCTGTGGATAAACCACAGGGAACAATATCGTTTATGAATTGTTAAACGTGAAATAGCTATGAAATCAGGGCGTGTCTAAGCGGCGTCAATAATAGCGGTGAAGTCGCCTGCGTTTAAGCACGCACCACCCACAAGCACGCCATCCACATAGTCAATCGCTAAAATCTCTGCTGCATTGCCTGGTTTCACGGAGCCGCCATAGAGTGCGGGTATGCCGCCCGTTGCATCGGCAATATTACTGTGCATGGCAGCAATATCTTCTATGCTTGGCACCTTGCCAGTACCAATGGCCCACACTGGTTCATAGGCCACCAGGCATGTTCCAGCGTTCACATGTTCGGGCAAAGAGGCTGCCAGCTGCGCGCGCACCACTTTTTCTGCTTCACCGGCCTCGCGCTGTTCCAAGGTTTCGCCCACGCACACAATAGCGGTCAGGCCTGCTGCAATGGCGGCCTCTGCTTTGCTGCGCACCAGTGCGTCACTCTCTTGCTCATATTGCCTGCGCTCGGAATGGCCTAAAATCACATAGCCCGCGCCGGCATCTTTCAGCATCTCAGCACTTATATTGCCTGTGAATGCGCCGTGCGTGTGGGTGTGGCAATCTTGCCCGCCAGTGTGGATGTTGCTTTCATATACCGCATGCGCCACGGCCAATAACAGCGTGGAAGGCGGGCACAGCACCACAACATTATCGCCTGCATCATGCGCAGCAATTGCTTTGGCAAGGGCTATGGCATCATGCGCTAAATTCCCGCTTGCTTCAGGCGCCAGCGCGCCGTGCATTTTCCAATTCCCAACAATATAGCTCATATCCTCACTCCTTGATGCATGCGTGCTCATACAACCTCCACGCAGTGATTGCAATTCCTCTTCAGCCGCGTTATATCCTCGGCCACATATGCAATTAAGGATAGGATGCTATGGCGCAGCAAGGCTTTCAGTGGAAAAATCTACCGGTGATTATTATGGTCGCCTTTTTGGTGTTATCATTCGCGCTGTTTGGTGTGGGTGATGCGTTTTCCACCGTAGGGCGCAACACGGTGGCCAAGGTGGGCTCAGAGACAGTGTCTGGCGTGGAATGGTCACGTGCTTTTCAAAATGTGAAAGACCAATATGGTCGTATTTTTGGTGAAATCACACCAGAGCTGGAGCAGGCCTTTAACATGCAAGGCATGGCGCTAGAGCAGGTGGTGGAAGAGAAAATCTTTGCGCAGGAAGCGGCCCGCCAAGGCATTGGCGCGAGTGAGGCCGAGGTGAAGCAGGCCATTGCTAAGAACCCAAATTTTCTGGAAGATGGCCGTTTTAGCAAGGAAAAATTCCAGAGCTTTTTGAAGAATAATCGCCTGAATGAGGCGGAATACGGCGACAGCATTTTTAAGCAAGTGGCGCAGGCGCGGTTGCGCAGTTTGACTACGGTGGATGGTGGCATTCCAGATGCGTTGGTGCAGCAAGTGTTGCAAGCACGCGGGCAGCAGCGGGATGCGTTATTGCTGGCCATCGCGCCTATAGAGGCAGGTGCGATTGCTACGCCGGATGATGCTACGCTCACACCGTTTTATGAAGATAACCGCGCGCTGTATAACGCGCCGGAATATCGCGAGATTTCCTATATTGTGCTTGAGGCGGCCGATTATAATACGGAAAATCTAGAAGGTGAGGCGCTGAATGATTTGGCCTATGAGACGTCTGTGCAGCTTGAAGATGCGGTGGGCGGTGGTGCCAGCTTGGAGGAGATTGCGGCGCAATTTAAGGTGGGTTTGCACAAGACCCAGCCCATCACAGCTGCAGGTGTGGGTAAACATGAAGGTCCGCTGCATGTTACAGAAAACCGCAGCCTGCCTGCTTTTGGAGAGTTCTTGCCTACATTGTTTGGCCTGGAACAAGGCCAGGAGAGCGGCGTGGTGCTTTCGGATGATGGCACGTCCTTTTACCTTGCTGTGCCTGTTGTGGTAACAGAATCTTACCCGCTTTCTTTTGAGGAAGCCAAGCCAGAGCTGATTACTGCCTGGAAAATGGCAGAGGCAGAAACACAAACAGAAGCGGCAGCTGCGCAGCACGCCACTGCCTTGCAACAGGCATTGGCAGACGCGCCAGAGGTGAAAACGGCCACGCAATATGCGCGTACGCACAAGCTGGCCGTAGACGAGCTGGAAAAGCAATATCGCGGTGATGTGGGCAAGCAGCAAGACACGCCAAAAAATGTGTTGGACGCCTTATTCGCACTATCTGGTGATGCGGTGGAGGCTACAGAAGCGGTAAAATTGGAAGATGGCAGCTACGCCATTGCCGTGTTTACTGCCACGCATGCGGCAAATGTGGATGACCCCACGCTTGGCCTGGAGGCAACCAAAAACCGCCTGTCACAGCAAATGCAACGTGAGCAGCAAAGCCAATATGTAGAATATCTCAAAACCCGCTACCCGGTGCGCTATACATTCTCGCAGAATAATAGTGAGTAGGCTATAGTGTTTGTCATCCTGCCGTGTCCGCCGAAGCTTTACGCGTAGGCAGAAGCGAGAGCGAGAAATCTCATGCCACTGTAATCACGCCTTGTTTTATAGCTTAGCGTACCCTTATGGTGAGTGTCTCTAGAGCCAGGCATACGCAGCTTCTGTCCATGTCTTACTATCCGGGCACGGGATTCCTCACATGCGTTCGGAATGACAATTTTATGCTTCAAGGTGACATTTCTCTACCTCTCCGTCCTCTGTCCTTGTGCTTCACGTGAAGCACACTTAACCCTTTCCTGCAATCCCTGACAAGCGCAGCGCAGATCGGGGATCCAGGGCTAACAAGCACTATCTTTCCATTTCGCCCTAGGCCCTCGCTTTCGCAAGGGCTTCTATAGGTGCTTTTTTACAACAACCCAAGTGCCACATGGCGCACGCTGTTTACATAAAGCCGGTGTTCTTCTGGCAGGGTGCGGGCGCGGAGATCGTCTAGCGTGTCACCGTCTTTTATCTCCACGGCAGCTTGCATAATAATCGGCCCAGCGTCCATGTCTGCTGTAACAAAATGAGTGGTGCAGCCGGTGATTTTTACGCCGTAATCCAGCGCGTCTTGCTGCGCATGTGCGCCTTTAAATGCCGGGAGCAGAGACGGGTGAATATTGATCATGCGCCTCTCCCATTTCTGGGTGAATGCGGCAGTGAGCAGGCGCATAAAACCCGCCAGGCATACAAGCTGTGCACCGCTTTCTTGTAAAGCCGCATGCAGCTCTGCATCAAAGATCTCACGCGTTTTGCCTTTGGACGGAATAACTATTGTTGGGATGCCTGCGTTCTTTGCGCGCTCCAGGCCATATGCCTCTGTGTTATTGCTGATGACCAGCGCGATCTCTGCAGGGTAATTTTCTGCCTCGCATGCATCAATCAATGCCTGCAAATTGGTACCGCTGCCGGAGATCAATACTGCAATGGGAAGTTTTTTTATCATAGGTAGGTCATCTGTTTTTTTATCTACACTCATTCCGTCTAACAACTACCTCGTCATCCCACGGCTTGTCCGTGGGATCTCCTGCCACTTGCCGTGTTCTTACAGGGAGATTCCATGGATAAACCATGGAATGACGGGTGTGTGGGTTAGGGGAATTATTAGGTAGAATGGGTGTAGATGATAACATGATGTTTAGAACGTGCCGCTATACTGCACAGCACCGCCTGCTTTGTTGGTGATCACGCCCACCTGCAATGCATCTGGGCATAGGCTTTGTAAAATATCAGCCGTGTCGGCCTCGCACACCAGCATCATGCCCAGACCGCAATTGAAGGTGCGCAGCATTTCGCTGTTTGC
This sequence comes from Rickettsiales bacterium, assembly GCA_020631295.1. Lineage (GTDB taxonomy): Bacteria > Pseudomonadota > Alphaproteobacteria > Rickettsiales > UBA8987 > JAHDHN01. Next base: position 2,915 of record JAHDHN010000047.1, on the reverse strand, counting down.
CACATTGCCGAGGCCTTGCAGCCAGCTAAACAGGGCAGGGCGCTGCCATGCATCTAAGTTAATCTCAGCAGAAATGTTGCTGGGCAACACGCGTGGCAGATTTTCGGTAATGCCGCCGCCGGTAATATGCGCCAGTGCCTTCACATGGCCCGTTTCTGCCATCTCCAAGCATTCTTTCACATAAATGCGGGTGGGTGTGAGCAGGGCTTCACCTGCTTGCGTGCCACTCAGCGCATCTATGCTATCTGTGTAGCGTATATTATTTGTTTCCAGCAGTTTGCGCACCAAGGAATAGCCGTTGGAGTGAATGCCAGAGCTTGGCAGTGCCAAGATCACGTCACCTGCAGTGATATCATCCTTACGTGGTAACAAGTCACCTTTCTCCACGGCGCCCACGGCAAAGCCTGCTACGTCATATTCCCCTTGTTTATACAAGCCTGGCATTTCTGCAGTTTCGCCGCCAATCAGCGCTGCGCCGGCTTGCTTGCAGCCTTCTGCAATGCCCAGCACCACGTCGGCCAGCTGTGCTTCATCCAATGCAGAGGTGGCAATATAATCTAAGAAAAAGAGCGGTTCTGCGCCTTGCACCACCAGGTCATTCACGCACATGGCCACCAAATCAATACCAATTGTGTCATGCGTATTCATGGCATTGGCGATGAATAGTTTGGTGCCCACGCCGTCTGTGGCGCCCACCAATACAGGGTTGTTAAAGCGGGATTTGCTCAGGTCAAACAGGCCGCCAAATCCACCAATTTCATCAGAACATTCAGAGCGCTGCGTGGCAGCTACGGCGGGTTTTATGCGCTCTACAAAACGGTTGCCGGCCTCAATATCCACACCGGCATCTTTATAGGTTACGCTTGCTTTTGGGTTGGTCATGCTGCATCTTCTACGCAGCGTGAGCATAAATGACAAGGAATTAGTGTATGTCGTTAAAAGTTGGTGTGTTTTGGAGCGTATTGGCCATCATAACGCTGCTGTTTTTGCAGGCGGTGCACAGCATTTTGCTGCCTTTTGTGATGGGCATTGTGTTTGCCTATCTGCTCGACCCGGTGGTCGACCGCTTGGAGGCTTGGAAATGGCGGCGCAGCCTTGCGGCATTATGCATCACCATAGTATTTTTTGTGGTGATTATTGGGGCACTTGCTCTGCTTTTTCCGATGTTGCTGAGTGAGCTGGTGGCGCTGATAAAGCAGCTGCCCGGCTATTATGATGCCATCCAAACGCGCTACGCACCCACTTGGAACCAGTGGCTGGAGCGCATGGGGCCAGACATGGCAGGTAAGGTGCAGGAAAATATAGCCGGTTGGAACAGCACGGTCCTGTCTTATAGTGATGAGGTGCTGCAAGGCACGCTAAAATCGGGCTTGGGTGCAATTAATACCTTGTCGCTGTTATTTATCAGCCCAATTGTGACCTTCTATTTCCTCAATGAGTGGGACAGGTTGGCTGCGCGCATCAAGGCGCTGGTGCCAGAAACCCGCCGTGGTGAATATAGCAGTATTGTGGCGGATATTGATACCACGCTTTCAGGCTATCTGCGCGGGCAGCTAAATGTGTGTTTGCTGCTTGCGGCGTTCTACGCAATTGGCCTCACATTAACAGGCCTGCAATATGGCATGGTGATTGGCATTGCTGCCGGCCTGCTGAGTTTCATTCCGTATATTGGCCTGGCGATCACCATGGTGGTGGGGCTGTTGGTGGCTGTGTTCCAGTTTGGTGATGTGGTCAATGTGCTGATTGTGCTGGGTGTATTCGTGGCCGGGCAGATGATTGAGGGCAATTTCATCACGCCCAAATTAGTGGGTGATAAGGTGGGATTGCACCCGCTTTGGATTATGTTTGCGCTGCTATCCGGCGGTGCGTTATTCGGCTTTACCGGTGTGATGGTGGCCATTCCTGTGGCGTCTATTTTGGGTGTGCTGGTGCGATTCTTGGTAGAGAAATACAAGCAATCAGATTTTTACAAGACGAATACGCCAAAGAAGCGTAGCGCGAACACATCTACCACTAAATCTAAGCGCACGCGCAAAAAAGCATCCTAATGAATCAGCTTTCTTTTCCATTGGCGCAAGAAGCGGGCGGTGAGCTGTCGGATATCATCATCTCCTCGGCCAATCAGGATATCGTGTCTTATTGCATGCATATTGATGCATGGTCTTTTCCCATTGTGCTGCTGTTGGGTGCTGAAAAATCTGGCAAGAGCAGCTTGCTTCGTTATTGGGCACAGCAATTGGGTGCAGATATGTTGCCAGATAACCCGGCGGATATCATGCAGGGCGGGTATTATGTGTGTGACGATTGGCAGCCACAAGCAGATGAGCATACAAGCTTGCACCGCATCAATTCCATCATACAAAAAGATGCCAAATTATTATGTGCCGCCAAGGCATTGCCAGAAAAAGGGCACTATACGGTGCCAGATTTAGCCTCCCGCATGGATTTGGTGCATTGCTTGGAGATTGCCGCGCCGGATGATATGCTGATGGAAGCTTTGCTGCAAAAATACCTCACCTCGCGCCAATTGATGGCCTCGGTGGAGTTGGTGCAGTTCTTGGCGAAGCGCTTGCCGCGCGATTATGCTGCTATGTTTAATGCAGTAGAAGTGCTTGACGCTGCCGGCCTGGACAATAAACGCAGCCTCACCATTCCCTTTGTGAAAGAGGTATTGGGGTTGTAGGTTGCTATAGTACATTGTCATTCTGATGGAGCGCTAGCGACTGAAGAATCTCGTGCCACCGCAGCCACGCCTTGTTTTACAACGGAGTATGCCCTTATGGTGAATATCTCTACATCGTGGCATACGTAGCTTCTGTCCATACCACACCATCCGGGCATGAGATTCCTCACATACGTTCGGAATGACAAAAATAAGAATGACTGCCTCTAAAGCCGTTTATAGGTAAAGAAAT
>JAHDHN010000046.1 GCA_020631295.1 Rickettsiales bacterium | reverse complement strand
ATAGTGCTTGTTAACCCTGGATCCCCGATCTGCGCTGCGCTTGTCAGGGATTGCATGGAAAAATTAAATGAAATTACTATTTGACCCTGTGGCTCCCGCTACGCTCTTTGAGCTTTGCCGGACGCAGTAAACCACAGGGAACAATATTTTTTGTGAATTGTTCGACAAAATGACCACAGTAAAAGCATTTTTACTTTCTTGCGCCGTAGCGTTATACAAGAACTATGAAACGTTGGTTCACCGTTCTTTTTCGTTCTATGTGGCGTGGCATTGTGTCTTTAATTCGGCATGAGGGCGGAGAATATGCGGGCTATTTGGCCTTCTTGGGCCTGCTTTCACTGTTTCCTTTTTTGGTATTTTTCATCGCACTGGCTGGGTTTATTGGGCAAATTGATGTGGTAAGTGGCTTGCTTGATGAGTTTTTTGCCACGCTGCCTTCGCAGCTGGTATCTTCTATCCAACCACGGGTGCATGAAATTGTGTCTGGCCCGCCGCAAGGGCTGCTGACCGTGGCGATTATTGGTGCAATATGGACTGCCTCAAGTGCGCTAGAGGGCACGCGCGGTGCATTAAACCGCGCCTATCATGTAGCAGATGCGCCCAACTATTTTATCCGGCGTTTGCTAAGTATTGTGGAGTTTATTGGCGTGACCATTGCCATTTTCATGGCCATGTTTTTGCTGATTTTCCTGCCGGTATTTTGGAGCACATTGCGTGATTTCTTTGAGTTTGAGAGAGACTATATTGCCGGCTCCTGGCATATTGTGCGCTATATCTTTGCAGGGCTGATTCTGTTTCTGGGCGTGGGCTTAAGCTATTATATTTTGCCGAACATCAAGCAGCGTTTTCGCTCGGTAATTTTGGGTGCGTTCTTAGTGGTAGTCGGCTGGCTTTTGGCTGCAGACTTATTGGTGAGCTATCTGCGCAATTTCAACCAGCTTAATGTGATTTACGGCAGTATCACCGGTTATATCGTGACCCTCGTATTCTTCTATGTGATGGCAGTGATTTACATTTGGGGTGCCGAATTTAACTACCATTTCGAGAAAGCCATGGGCCACCGCCTGGAACAGCGCGAGCGTTGAAGTGCTTTAAACAACTATGTTAAACTAATAATAAATAGGACATCACTATAGACGTTTTTATCTTTATCATTACGCTCTTGGGAACAATATTTCTTTATAAGACAAATGCACGAGGCGATAATAAAGAGTTTATCGAGAGATTTGTTTGCATAAGCTTTCCCGTATTGGTTCGAACAGTAGTTCTGTCTTTTGCTTTTGGTGTTGTTATATTCTCTTTGGCATATCTTATTGAGGAAGAGGGCATTCCAGAACAATCTTCATTTTATGACCTTGCACTTTTATCGGCTATGATGCTGTATTTTTACTATCGCTTAAACGGTTCTATAAAAATAGCATCTCACTAGTGCTAAAACAGCCCAAACTACCCCTGCAGCCAAGCACACATGGCATCAATGCCTTCCAGCGTTTTGCCGCAATACTTGTCTAAGAATGCAGCGTCTACCGCTTCACCGCAATACACGGCTTCTAGGGCAGCATCGCCGTCAAACTCTACATACGCCAAGCGCGCGCAGAGATGGTTGGCATCAATACCAAATGCCTCGCCCGAAAGCAACGCAGCGCCAGTGGCCTTTAGCAGCTCCACACAAAAATCATTGGCAGTGGTGGCACCCAATTTTAGGGCCTTTTCACCAAAATTGCTGAAATCTACGAATAGATAGAAGGCACCTTCTGGCGCATGCACCTTGCAGCCGGCCTTGACCAAACGCTGCTGCACCTCGTTGCCCAGTGCTTTTAAAATCGCACGTTGGCCTTCCACAAAGGCTTTGTTTGCATCATTCCACTGATAGGCCGCTACCGCTGCAGCTTGCACTGGAATAGGCGCGCAAGAATAGGTCTCAGAGGCAATGCCTAGCATGGCTTCTTTCATGTCTGTAGCCAACGCATCTGGCAAGAGCGCTGCACCAAAGCGCCAACCGCCCGCACCACACCATTTGGACAGACCAGTGGTCACAATGGTGCCTTCCGGGTAATAGCGCGCCAAAGACACATGCTGACCTTCATGATGCAACAGGCCGTAAATCTCATCCGACATCACCACTACATTATGCGCACGCAATGTGGCCGTCAGCGCTTCCAGCTCCGCAGGGCTATAGCTCAAGCCCTCTGGGTTGCTAGGATAGTTCAGAATCAACAAGCACGGCACATCAGGCGTACCCTGTGCAATGGCCGCTTCCAGCGCATCAGGCGTTACATGCCATTTCTTGTCATAGCCGGTTTCCACACGAATGGCCTTATGGCCCAGCAGATGTGCTTGTGGCTCATACGACACCCATGCCGGCGCAGGAATCAACACATTCACATTTTTAAACGCAGCCATCACCGTGTAAAGCAGCTGCTTAGACCCAGGTGCAATGAAGATATTTTCAGGGTCAATATTCAACCCGTCTAGCGCATTATGAAACGCTGCTACGGCCTCGCGCACATCATTATTGCCCTGTACCGGGCCATATTCCTTGCGGCGCGCGTTCTTTTTCAGCTCATCTACCACATGTGCAGGTGGGAAAAAGGGAGACTGCCCAAACCCAAATTTATACACTTTGCTGCCACCGGCTTCTTTTAAGCGGGATTGTTCATTGATCAGCAACGTTTGGGATTTTTCAACATCAATAATATGCGCAGCATGGCTCATGGTAGCTCCTTTAACTTCAGGTGTGGTATTTAGCTGGTTCATGGCCATCATCCATAGAAGCATAACCGGCTTTTAGCCAGCCTTAATTCGCCTGAGTATGCGTTTAAGGCGCGGCCAGAAATGGGTGTAGGCAAGCGCATTTACATCTAAAAATGCCTGACCAATCCGGCCCTCTATGCTGTGTGGCGCTTTAGCTGCAGCGGCTATTTTCTCTGTAATATAGCGCTTGCGCGCTGTTTTATGCGCGGCTCTTTGTGCAATAACGCTATTGCCATAGATCCCTCTTTTACGCGGACGCTGATGGTAATAGGCAAGGGTCTTAGGCAGCAAGCCAATGGAATCATCCAGCAGTAGTTTTAAAGCAAAATCCCAATCCCCCAGCACTTGCATACGCGCATCAAACCCGCCCAATTTCTGACATGCCTCTTTGCGGAATAACAATGCAATGGGCGGAAAACGGTTTTGCTGCGCCACTTCATGCAGCATAGGCGGATGCTGGATATTTGGATAGGATACACGCTTAAGAATATGGATATGATTACCGCTTATACGCTCCTGCACCAGCTCCACATGGCACAGCATTGCTGCATGCTCTGGTGCTGCGTTGAGCGCTGGCACCATCTCTGCCAAAAATTCGGGGTGCCATGTGTCATCATCATCATGAATGGCAATGAATGAGGCCGTGTTATCTGCAGAAATGGCATGGTTGCTGGCGGCTTCCATACCGTTTGAGGCAGGCAGATGATGCACCATCACCTTCACGCCAGCAACAGCGGCTTGTGCAGCAATCTCATCCACTGGCGCTTGCGCACCACCGTCATTCACAATCGCCCAAGTGAACTTTTTATGAGTTTGCGCCAGCACAGATGCACACGCACGTGCCAACATCAATGGCCTGTCCTTCGTACGCGTAACGATGAGTGTATGCATAAATATAGACACTGTTAGCTTTTATCGTTGTAACAACTTTGTGACAAGATAAGAGCACAAACTGCAATATACATGCAATGTAATGCCATTATTTTTAAAATATGAAACTACCACCTTATATTCCATCTCCTATTCTTAGAGCATTATCTGGTGCAATATTTGATGGATTGGCTGCTCCACCACCTTGTGACGGGCCCATGATACGTGAAGGTCTGTTCGATCCCTTTGAGGGTAAGAGCCCAGGACATTACAGCCAAGCAATGGGAATGCCTGAACCTGCAGGTGAACGGATAATATATGGCAATCCATCTTTTCCTATACAAGCACCTGATGCAGCTTCACCTACACATCGACCTGTAGATTTCAAGGATATTAAGGCGTTTGTTGCTAATAGAGACATGCCAAAAACACATGAACCTGCTTTGGAAAAACACAATGTGGCAAAACATTCACATTTGCTATGGTTAGTAGGCAATAAAGAGATACTAAAATTACTTAATCCACATGATGCCTTCCGTGTGGACGTCATAAAGAAATCTGATATTGGTAAAGAGGGTAGTTTGGGTGATCGCGTCGCAAATTATACAGTGTTAGATATTGGTATCTTCCCAAAAGAAATTGAAAACACAGCCTCCTTTAAAGACATTAAACAAACAGTAGAAACTATACATAGAGAATATGATATTACTCCATATTTTCATAAGAAGGGCCTAAAAGAAAAAGAAATTGACGGTGAAATATATTTTGTGCCGAAAGATCAGGTTATATTAATGGCCAGTGATGATGCTAAAACCCTGCATATTGAACAGAATGCTGCATTCATTTTTAATATTTCAGACATACAGGACAAGCAATATCGTATTGATTTTTACTTGGACGACGGAACAAACCCAAAAGACTGGAGCCGCCAAAAGAAGGATGCAAGACATATTCGTACCGCCATTATACAAGGTGAGAATGCAACCACTCTCCAACCAGATGGTAACATTACTCCCAATATAGATATTAGCTCTGTATCCTATGATGCATATTCGGAGCTAGAAAAGGGTATCTATGATGTTAAAAGCGTACAAATGTACCAAATTCTGGAGATGGTCTCATACCATTATAAAAAAGGCACCATGGATATAAGAAAATCTCTGCGGGCTGAAATGTCCAAGGCAGAGGCCCATAATGCAGTGTTTCACACAAATCATGAGCGGATTAATAAAGAAAGTAAATTTGAAGATGCCATCTCCGATCTCAACGAATACGCTAAAATTCTGAGCGTTGAACTTAATAAACAAATGACAGGTATATTATCACAACATCTGTTGTTGGAACTTGAGCGTAGAGAAAAGCACTCTTGTAATGCAGAAACGTCTTCTCGCTTTGAACAGTTTAAAATGTCCCAAATTACAACAGAGAAGCAATCTACATTAGAGATGTTGGATGGGGTAAAGTCACAACAATATAGTGGTGAACCACCTGTGTCTAACCAGTATTTTGAACAACATCCAGAAATGCTACCACCACAGCACGAACGTTAGGCGCTACTGCGTTATTTTTTTCCACAGCCCTTTGAGTTTTTTGTCGTCCGCATCACCGCCTGTTTTACCACTGCTCTTTGGTGCAGAATTTTGACTGTCATTGGCCGCCTCTGTGTGCGACGTTATGCTTGGCTCTGGCTTGACCTTGCGCGGTGAGCGGCCACGACGCTTCTTCGGTGCAGGCTTCTTTTCTTCTTCAGAAATTTCCTGCGTTTGCGGCACATTATCTTCCTGCGGCTGCTCGTCTGCAGGAATCAGATCCGCCGTTGCATCAGCCGATTTCTTACCGCGACGTGCTCCACCACGGCGCCCGCGACGGCTCTTAGACGGCTTCTCTTCTGCCTCATTGCCTTCTGCAGCAACCTCTGCTTCTGCCTCTTTCTTATTATTATCAGCAGACTTCTTGCCCTTCTTATTCTTGGCCGGTTGCTTAGTGTCCTCACCCTTCTCTGCAGCATTGTCCTCTTTGTTATGTTGCTCACGAGACTTGTCTTTATTGCGGTTGTTACGGTCCCGACGCTTGCGGTTCTTGCTGCCTGGAATGTGATATTCATTGCCGCTTAAGGCGCTATCATGCTGCACGGTGATGGTCACGCCATGTGCCTCTTCTAACGCAGCTATTTCCGCACGCATTACATTCAACAAATTCACTGCTGCCGTTGCGGATGTTACCAGCTTCACATGCTTGGCATCCTCACGTTTGGCCTCGGCCTCAATCACACGAAGCAAACGCATTGCGTTGGATTCTGGCGAACGCACATAGCCCGTGCCCTCACAATGCGGGCAGGTCACCGTGGCCGATTCTACAATGCTGGAATGCATGCGCTGGCGCGACATTTCCAACAACCCAAAGCTGGAGATACGGCCCACCTGAATACGTGCGCGGTCCTTCTTCAGCGCGTCTTTCATAGCGCGCTCAACCGCACGGCGATTGCGATATTCACGCATATCGATAAAGTCGATCACCACCAAGCCCGCCAAATCACGCAAACGCAGCTGACGCGCCACTTCTGCCGCAGCTTCTTTGTTGGTGCTCACCGCTGTTTCTTCAATATTGCGGCTGCGTGTGGCCTTGCCGGAGTTCACATCAATGGCCACTAAGGCTTCGGTTTGGTGAATCACAATGGACCCGCCCGATGGTAGCACCACCTCATTATCATGCAGCTGATCCAGCGCATTATTAATGCCATAATGCCTAAAGACAGGCGTTGTGTCTTTATGTTCCACCAACAACTTGGCATCTTTGGGAGACAGCGCCTTGAGGTAATTGCGCGCATCCGCAGCGGCCTCTTCGCCCTCAATCACCACCTCATCAATGTTATTGCGGAACAAATCACGCAAGGTGCGGATGATGATATCACCCTCTGTATAAATTTGTGCGGGTGCTGTGGCCTCAATCACACCCGTGCGGATATCATTCCATTGCTTGAGCAGATAATTATAATCACGGCGAATTTCCGGCAAACGGCGGTCTAAGCCCGCCGTGCGCATAATGATAGAGCTGCCCTGCTCCAGGCCAAGCTTCTCCACCACTGTTTTCATTTTCTGACGGTCTTTTTTATCCGTAATACGGCGTGATACACCGCCACCGCGCGGATTATTAGGCATAAACACGCAATAGCGACCCGGCAGAGAAAGATAGGTGCTAAGTGCGGCACCCTTCTGGCCGCGCTCGTCTTTAATCACCTGCACCAACACAATCTGATTGCGCTTCAGCACTTCCTGAATTTTGTAACGGCGGTAAAATTGGTGCTTATTGCCGCTGCGCGCTTCTTCTGCTTCGTCTTCTAGTGCTTCAGGCGTATGCTCTTCCTCTTCAGAAGCGTCTTCGGCGTCTTTGCCTTCGGCTTTTTCGTCCTCTTCCTTACCCTTTTTGCCGCCTTTCTTGGCTGACTTCTCGTCTTCCGCCTCTTCCTCTTTTGTGTCTTCTTCCAAATCTGCAATCAGCGCTTCTTTATCCGACACAGGGATTTGGTAATAATCATAATGTACTTCCGCAAAAGGCAAAAATCCTTGGCGGCCAGCTCCATATTCCACAAATACGGCCTGTAATGAGGGCTCCACACGGGTGATTTTACCCAAATAAATATTGCCCTTATTTTGCTTCTTAGAAGCGGTTTCAATATCAAATTCTTGCAAACGGTCATTGCTGGTAATGGCAATACGTTTTTCTTCTGGGTGCACGGCGTCAATTAAAATGCGCTGAGTCATATTCTTTATTCCTTATATATATGTTGCAACAACGAGCCAAACACACAACACGCGCTGTTATGCCAAACACATTCGGGTGGAATGCAGGGTCACAACAGGTGAATCCAATGCTGCATCTGCAGCAGCGTCTGGTACTCAAAAAAATCTCTTGTCCGGAAATTAAGGCAGCGCGGCGCATTATTGTGCTATTTTTAATAGTCAAAAGGCAGCATGGTTAGGGTGCAAATGAAAGGGGAACACACACCTAATGCTGCTTGCACAATATGGCAAACCCGCCACCGAACAAGTTCTATGAAATTGATACGTGCTTTTGGAAAAGATGCAACAGTAAAAACTATGCGGCGATTTGTTTTAGGTCTGTGTCTGGTTTGCCAAAATAATAGCCCTGCATGTAATCCACGCCAAGCTTCATCAATGTTTTAGCAACCTCGCCAGTTTCTACACATTCGGCCACAGTTTCCACGCGGTAGGCCTTGCAGAAGTCCAAGAGTGTTCTGATAAACAGCTCATTATCTGGGCTGTGTTGCAGGCCCATCACAAAACTGCCATCGATTTTCACACGGTCTACAGACAGGCTGCGCAATTGCTTAAATGATGTGTAGCCGGCGCCAAAATCATCCAGCAACACTTTACAGCCAAGGCTTTGCAGCGCTGCTACAAAATAAGACGTTTGGCGCATATCCATATTGGCCGCTGTTTCGGTGATTTCCACATGCACGCGCTCTGCCACAGCAGGATCACTCAAAAGCTGCATGCATTGTTTTAGCCAGGTATTATTTTCTGTGGTTAGATTGGAGACATTAAAGGCCAGCGTGAGGTTGGGTGTATTTTTCACCGTATCTACTACCTGTTCCAGCACAAAATTATCTATTTGCTCAATATAACCCAATTTCTCAGCAATAGGCAGCATGGGGCCTGCAGTGGTAACACTGCCATCTTTTTGGACCATGCGCAGCAAGCATTCATAGCTTTCTGCAGCACCTGTTGCAGCGCTGATCACTGGCTGATAGGCCAAACAAAGGCGTTGCTGCTGCAGTGCTTTTTGCAGCTCTGCAAAGCGGCTCATTTCTTCTTTATTTTGCTGCATGGCATGTTGTGCGGCAGCGTAGGTAGCATAAAATTGGGCAGGTTCTTGCTTGATGCTGTTAGTGGCCAAATAGGCCTGCTTCATCAGCTCTTCCACATTTTCTACATTGCCTTTAAACGGCACAATACCCACAGATACACGAATATGGATGGGTTCTTTCGTGGTTGGATGTTTGAAAAGCTGTACTTGCTTTACCATATCCAACACCAGCTGCTCGGCATCTGCACTATGTGCATCTTCCAATACCAGCACCACTTGATCCAACCCATTGCGTTCAGACAAGATAATTTGGTGCGAGAGGCTACGTGTTTTTTCCGTAATATGCTGCATCACTTGGTCGCTAAAGGCCGTGTCATACCAGCTCAGCAGCATATGCATATTATCCACGGAAATATTCATCAGCACATATTCTGTATCAGCGCGTAATATTTCTCGCAATGATGTGTAAATTGGGTCCATTTTCGTATTGTACAGATTTTTTTACCCCTGTTAACCTTTATTTAAGGATTCTGTGTGTAAGCTGTTCTTATGACCTGGGGAGGTACGAACATGAAATACACATTCAAAACAAAATGCATAACAGCGTTGGCAAGTCTCTCATTGGTAACGTCTACGCAAGCAAGTATGGTATCAGATGTATTAGCAGATACGCTGTTGCAATATCCTGAATATAGCAACGGCGTGTTATATAATGGTGCATTGATGCAACGTGTGGATTTTGCAGCGGTAACCAATATCAAGCATGCGTTGGGCCAAGGCAATCGCGCCTTGCTGTCTGAACAGCTAGATGCGCTTTTACATCATGATCTTACATTGCAAGAGTTGGGCGATAATTTAGCCACATTTGGCATTGAAGTGCAGGTGCCAGCAGTAGCGTCTGTGCCGGCAGCCCCTGCCCAACCTATGGGTAAATATATTGGTTCTGAAACGGGTAAAGGTTCCTATGTAGCCGCACCTGTATCTCAACCGACGACCATCGCTACAGAGGCATTGTCTACAACACCTGCTACTGTTGTACATACAGAGCCACCGGTACGTCCTATACTTTCTTCTCGCCCTGCTGCTACGCGCACAGCAAAAGTAACCAAAAAGCATAAGAAAAAAGGCGGCAATGGTATGCTTTATACGTTGGGCGGATTGGCTGTATTAGGCGGTCTTGGTGCTGCAGCTGGCGGCGGCGGTGGAGGCGGTGGAGGCGGTTCTAGCACGGCGGCATTGAATAATGGCAGCTCGTTTGAGAATGGCAGTTTTAATTGGTCAGACCCGCGTACTAATTTCTATAACAACACCGCATCACCGGCTAGCTTTGTTACCACTGAGTTTACTGCGTCTCAAAATAATATTCTAGGCGCCGTAAATGCACAATATGCCTACGCAATGGGCTTAACAGGTGCTGGTGTGCGTATAGGTATATTAGACTGGTTTAACCCAACGCTGAGTTCTTTTGACCAGATTGTTGATAATGTAAATTTGGCCTATTCATATACTGTGAATCACCCTCAAGGTTTTCATGGTAATACAGTGGCTGCTTATGCTGCAGCTACCAAGGATGGCAGTGGTTTGCACGGCGTGGCATATAATGCAGAGCTAGTGTTGGAGCAGGTTGGATCTGCCAGCTATTCTATACAGCAGTTGGTGAATCAAGTGGATGTGATGAATGTAAGTTTGGATTCTGGTGCACTGTCAGATGCGGCCATTAATGCTATTGGTAATAGTGATACGGTAGTGGTGGCAGCAGCGGGTAATTATGGATCAGGTGTCAATACATTTGACCCTAATAACAGCTATTATCAAGCACCTATCACCACGCCTGTAGAGCCTGCCATTTATGCAGCAGATGACCGCACAAACGGCAATCTCATTGTGGCTGGCGCAGCAGCGGATTTGAACGGTCAATGGGTGAGCGCCTCTTATGAAGCAGGCGCAACACAGCATAATTACATCGTTGTGCCAGCCAATAACTTTGTTGAGACAACTTTCAATGGCGAAACTGTATATAGCTATGCGTCTACTTCTTATGCTACACCTATCGTGGCCGGTGCGGCAGCGCTCATTCGCCAGGGATGGGGTGGGTTATCTGCCAGTGATGTGGCGCAGATTTTACTGCTAAGTGCCACAGATATTGGTGCACCTGGTGTGGACGCAGTATTTGGTCATGGTATGTTGAATATTCAAGCCGCCTTGCAGCCCATTGGGGCTGCTTCAGTGCCTGCTGCCAACCGTCAAGCCGGTGAAACAGAGGCTTCTACTAGCAATGTGGCACTCTCATCTGCATTTGGTGATGCGCTTTCTAACACAAACACACATGTGGGTATTGTGGATCAGTTTGATCGTGCCTATCAGGTGGGGTTAGAGCATTTTGTATCGGCCAAACCGCAAGTAGAAACCATTGATGATCAATTTGCTGCCTTTGGCGGCGGCTCTGAGTGGGTAGAAAATAAGGTGAATGATTCCATCAGCGTTGCGTTCCAACCGACTAAAGCAGCCAGCGTAACTGCCGGCAACCAGGAGGGTGCGCGCAAAGGCCTGGCCATTACAGATGCAGGCGATCACACCGCCAAATACCGCGCAGCTATCTCGTTCGGTGGTTCGCATGATACAGATGGTAATCTGCAGAAAAACACCGCTCTATACGCGTCACAAAGTGGCAACGCGCAAGAGGCATTAGCGTGGGCAGAAGGTGATATAGCAGGCCAGCAAGACAGCTTGATATCGCGCAACAGCATGGCCGTGCCATATTTAGCATTGCATGATACTTCCAAAAGCTATGGCGCAGGCATGAAAACACAAGTGAATGACAAGCTGGCCGTGGGTGTGAGCACTTTGTTCAACGAAGATGAAGACGGTGAAGAAGACACAATGCTAAGCATGGTGCGTGCTGATTATAAAACAAACGAGATGCTTACCTTTTCAGCCACACAAGGCATGTTGGTGGAAAAGCACAGCTTTTTGGGCAGTAACACAGAAGGTGCTTTTGATACGAAAGACGGTGTGACCACGTTGTTCGCAGGCGTGCGTGCGAATGCGGACATCACCGAAAAAGTGAGCCTGCAGGCACAAGCTTATGTGGGTAACAGCATGGTGGATCCTGCCAAGCAGAGCATTTTTACCGATGTGAGCAATGTGGTAACCACAAGCTACGGTGTGGGTATGCAGGTGAAAGATGTGATGAAGCAGGGTGACCAGTTGAACATTGCTGTAGAGCGCCCACTGCGTGTGGTCCATGGTGAGGCAAAAGGCCGCGTGGTGACAGGTAATGATAATGTTGACCACTCACTACAAACCGCCGCTTTTAAAAGTGACCTCACGCCCAGCAAGCAGGCGGTGAATATTGAGGCTGCCTATCACACCACTTTAGGTAAAGAGGGCAAGCTTTCTATGGGTGCACAATATATGATCAACCCTAACCATAGTGATGCGGAAGATGCCTTCACTGTGATGATGAAATATAAGAAATCTTTTTAGACAAAAACACTTTCCAAGTTCCCCAGCGAAAGACCTGAAGATTCAGAGCTATATAATTGCATA
>JAHDHN010000045.1 GCA_020631295.1 Rickettsiales bacterium | reverse complement strand
GCGGACGGACAATTTTATTGATAACAATCAATAAAATTAGAAAATACTATAGAAAATAAGGTTTACCGTTTTATCGCAATGGTTAAGCCTTCCAAGGTGGGCAGCATCAGGCTACAGAAGCGTTTTGGGTCTGCTAAGGCTGCATTGCATTCGCGCATTACTTTCCAGGTGGTGGGTCGGACAAAATCCGGGCATTCTTCTTCATATACTGCGCCAAAGAGCAAGGTGTTGTCTGCCACAATCAGCCCGCCAGGTTTCAGGTGCGCCTCTGCCCACTCAAGATACGCCATATATTGCAATTTTTCGGCATCAATAAACACCATGTCAAATTGCTGCTTTGTGCCCAACGCCTCCAGCACCTCCAGCGCATCGCCATGATGCACGGTGATACTGTCTGACAGATTTGCCTTTGCTATCATCTCGCGTGAGATATCCACATGTTTTTTCTGCCGGTCTATGGTGTGGATATGCCCGTCTTCTGGCAGGGCGCGTGCCATCCAAATGGCAGAATAGCCGGCAAGCGTGCCAATTTCGGCAATCTGTTTTACCCCATGCATGCGGATGAGGATCTGCAGCAATTTTCCCTCTTCCGGGTGAATATGGATATGCAAATCCCGCCCAGCCAAATAGGCAGCGATCTCTTGCAGCACCTCATCTTCGGGCGCATAGAGTGCGCGTATATACTCCAATTTTGGGTCCTGCTCTGGGTGCCTCATCACTATACCTCTTTTCTTGTGTTTCCTGTTACCGTTGGTTAGGGTGTATGTAGTAATTCTATTTAAGAATTTCCTATCTCTAACACACCCGTCATTCCATGCTTTATGCATGGAATCTCCTCATAAGGGCACGGTTGGTGGCAGGAGATACCACGAACAAGTCGTGGGATGACGAGTAAAGTATTAAGTAATATTAATAGAGTCAACAGTAGGAGACATGTTTTTATGCCCATAACAGAAGCTGCATTATATGATGCATTATCCGCTACCTTTACCGATGCAGAGATTGTGCTGGAAGATTTGGCCGGCGATGATGACCATTGGAAAGCCAGCATCACCAGTGCTGCGTTTGTGGGTAAAAGCCGTGTAGCGCGCGAGAAAATGGTGATGGAGGCGGTAAAAATGCATGACATTCACGCCCTTTCCATTAAAACCACCCCAAAGGAGAGCTAAACGATGAGCGACAACCCTATTTTTTCTGAGATTCAGAGTGATATTAGCAGCCATGATGTGGTGCTGTATATGAAAGGCACCAAGGATTTTCCCCAATGCGGATTTTCCTCCATGGCATCACAAATTTTGCAGCATTGCGGTGTAGAATTTTTGGACTGTAATGTGCTGGAAAGCCCAGAGCTGCGCGAAGGCATCAAAGCATTTACCGATTGGCCAACCATCCCGCAGCTTTATGTGAAGGGCGAATTTATTGGCGGCTGCGACATTATGCGCGAAATGTATGAAGAAGGTGAGCTGCAAGCCCTGCTGAAAGAAAAGGGCCTGGCGGCCTAGCGGCCTAGCGTTATGCACCCTTCTTGCCGCGCATTGCCGGTTCTAAATAACACACATCAAACCATTGGCTTGTTGGGTGGGTCGTTTCACCCGCCGCATGAAGGGCATGTGCATATTTCCTTAGAGGCCGCCCGCCGCTTGCAGCTGGATGGCGTGTGGTGGTTGGTATCACCCCATAATCCGCTGAAGGCCAAGGCGCCGGCACCGTTGCAGCAACGCATGGGCTGGTGCGAGGAGATCACACGCGCGCACAACCATATTACCGTAACAGATATTGAAGCGCATATTGGCACGCGCTACACGGTCGATACGTTATGTTGGCTGCACACGCATTTGCCCAATACGCGCTTTGTGTGGTTGATGGGCGCGGATAATCTGGCACATTTTCACCGCTGGAAAGACTGGCAGACCATTTTGGAGCTGGTGCCCATGGCGGTGATGGACCGCACACCGCACCATTTTTCTATGCTGCATGCCAAGGCAGCGCTTTATGCCAAGCAGCACCGTATCCGCACGCAAGATGCGGCCTTGCTGCCAGAACTTGCACCGCCTGCTTGGGTATATCTTCCCATTGCCCGCAACCCGCTTTCCTCCACGCAGTTGCGAGATAAGGCTGCTTCTACAGCTTCTTAAACAATGTCATCAGCTCGTCTATTTTTTCGTCTCTGGCGGCCGTGTTGCCGTTATTGAAGGCATCTTGCACGCATGCTTCTAAATGCCGGCGCAGGATATTGGTCTCCACTGCTTTGGTAGCAGATTGCACCGCGCGCAGCTGCGTGATGATATCTGGGCAATAGCGCCGCTCTTCTATCATGCTTTTTATACCCTCAATTTGCCCAGCTAAGCGGTTGAGCCGCACCAGCTCCTGGCTGTGATCTGGGTGTGTATCATCGCAACATATGTCCATTATTATTCTCCTTCTTTTGGTTCCCGAATGATTGATGTCGTATCAATGCCGTTTTCTTGAATGATCCGGGTGATCTCTGTGTCAGCCAGTGTAGCACCAGGTTTGAGCTGCAAGGTAACGGTGGCATTTTCTAAACTGATGATGGTGCGCTCCACCGCTTCTGTATCGCCAAATAATTTCTCCAACCCTTGGGCGCAAAAATCACAGACCATGCCTTCCACATGCGCGGTTATTGTTTCACCTGCGGCCTTATTTTCTGCCTGTATTGCCATAGGCAGGCTGAGCAGTAGCAGTGCTATCATTGTCCATATATGTTTCATTTTTGGCTCCTTTTTCCTAAAATCGTACAATCCAGTTTACCATGGCGTCACCGTTGTTGTTGATGCCTAGCTCACCCAAATAATCACCCTTAAATATCCGAATCATCGGCGTGAAGAGCAGCTGTTCATCCTCTTCCTCGGCTTCTGGATGATGTTCTGCTTGCAGCATAATCCAGCTATGCAGCTTGCCATAACCAGCCACATAGGGTGCTATGCCCAGCCGTGCTTTGTGGTAAAAACGCCCGTCATCTATCTCATCAGCATAATTACCCGTAGCTTCATAGGAAGCAAAATAGCGCCGTGTTTCCCAATCTCCTGCAATGCCTAACGCAAGATTCGGCGCCGTTTCATCGCCCTCAAATGCCATGCCGGCCTGGGTTTTTAGATAAAGATTAGCTTGCGAGCCTTTCTGATTCTTGCGTGCGAGCAAATGGTTCCATTGCAGATTAATGTCATAGCGGTCGGAGGTGTCATAACGCTCTACAGCTATGCCCAGTGAATGCTGGCTGCTGGGCGAATAATGCAGATGCAGGCGTGATGTTTGCCACCCATGCTGCTGCATCAATGTCCATCCGCCAGGATACGATACCGGCCGTGCAAGTGCTGTATTAGTCATGCAGCAAAAAATTACCATGAAAGAGATATACCTCATGGGGGTATAGTATCATACCTATATGGGGTATGTAAAGTGGTTATTTATGTATTGCGTGTTGCATCACGCACCGTGCAGGAGATTGGTTCATTATCTGTTACAAAAGGACTGGATCCTGGGGAGAAGATAGCTATCTGCACATGCGCAGCACAAGAAGCGGCAATATTATAGGTAAGATTAACCACATTGATCCCAGTGCCGTCGTCATTAAAGGTTAAGTCACTCACCGTAATACACGGCAAACCATTGGCTTGTAAGAAGGTTTCTAAATCCCCAGCAGGATCAGCAGATGCCAATAGATCCACGCTATCCAGTACAAAGCTAGCATTAAAATAATCTGTGCTAATAATGCCAAATAATGACCCTCCTGAAGGCGCAATATACTCATCATTGCCACCAGAAAAAGAGAGGCCTTCACATGGGCAAGTGCATATTCCTGGTTCTCCAGATACTACAGCTCCTGCCGTACATGTATCTGGTTGGTATATACTGGAGCTGCTGGTGAACGCGTATCCTACAGCATCGTAGCTAACGGCATCCACGCATATAACCATATTGGATAATGTATTACAATTAGTGCTTTCCGCTAAAATGGAGTTTGTAGTACAGTCAACACTAGAGTGGAATGTGCCACCAGGTGCGGCATTACACGCCTGCACTGCTTCTATAGTAAGAGCAGCTGCTGTAATTGAAACCTCATTTGCTTCCGCAGCAAGGGACTGGCAGGTGGGAGCTGCCGGTGCAGTGCTTTCATTTGCCGCTGTTGGCTCATAATAAATATCTTTACAGGCAGAGCCGCCAAACCCGATATTACGGCGCGCGCGCTCACGCATGCGGCGGTGATAGCGCGGGTCTATTTCTGTTGCGCGGTAATTTGTATTAGGGTTGCCTAACGGGAATTGCAGCTCCACACCGCCCTTGGCTTCCATATCATCCGATTCGCTGTCCCACACCCCTTCAATATAGGGCTCTAACGTGCTGTAATGTTTTAGAAGTCCGCCCATGGTGCCTTCTAAGGTGAGCTGCGCTCCGGCCACACCGCCATAGAGCTCTTTCACACGGTCATAATCCGGATAGTAGTACCCTTGGCCGTATAGCTCCAACTCTGCGTAATTATCATTATGCACCAAGCGGTTGATGAGCGGCACATGTGCACTTACTCCGCCATCTACACCCAAACGTGGTGCACAATTGCCATCAATCGGATCATCATCGCTGCCATATTGTTTGAACGGCAAATAGCCTGTGACGTAGGCACTGGCATGTTTGGTGCGTGCTTCCACACCCAGGCTGGCTTGGCCCATAAAATCATCTGTTTCTGTGAACAACCCATCTATATAGGCATGCACGCCGGCAATCCAGCCACGTTTCTCTCCAACATCACCCAGCAATGTACGGTAGCCAACACCTGCGCTAAATTCTGAATCTACCACATCTTCGCCCACATCACGGTTGCGCCACATGCCATGGCCTTCAATATCAATATAGGCCAAGCTATCTGCCGCACGTTCAATATTGATGCCATCAACGGTTACTGTTTCACCTTCTGCTTGATGCAGCGGTGCCCATATACCAATGCTGCCTGACAGATCATCTTTACCGCCATCTATATGCATGCGGAATGTCGGCTGCCATAATTTTTCCTGCATGCCGTCTTCCAATGGTGCGGCCTCATCCAAGCCCTGCGATGCATAATATTCCACCAATTCTGACACGGTAGAGGCATCTCCAGCCTGTTCTTTCTTGGTACGTATTTCTGTTTTATCAGGGCCACGCACATCCAGCGGTGCTTGTTCCACCTGCTCCAATACACTCGCATTCACCGCTTCTGTGCTAAGGCGCTCAGCACGCACATTGCTTGTGCATATCACCGCACATAGGGGCAAAAAACCAGCCAAAAAACGCAAAGAAATCATAGTATTATCCTTATAATTATGCTGAATATAGCATTTGCATTGCAAAACGCCTAGCCCATATTTTACTTGCGTGTGCAAGGCTTTTGCGCATTAGCTCTACGTATTATGCATATTAATCTGCGTCCTGTCTTTTTGGTGATTGGTACGTTGCTGATGATTCTCAGCGCGGCAATGCTGATTCCTGCTCTTGTGGATGCGTATTATAACAACCAGGATTGGCGTGCCTTTACCATGTCTGCCTTTTTTACAGGGCTGATTGGCGCTGTGCTGTTTTTGAGTAATCGCGTGGGTGATGTGGAGCATTTGAACCTCAAACAGGCCTTTATTCTTACCACTGTAAGCTGGCTGATGTTGGTGCTGTTTGCCAGCCTGCCTTTTTTACTCAGTGAGTTGGGTATTAGTGTGACCGATGCGTGGTTTGAATCCATGTCGGCGCTCACCACCACCGGCGCAACCGTGTTTGTGGGCTTAGATGACATGCCGCCGGGCATTTTGCTGTGGCGCAGCATTTTGCAATGGCTGGGTGGCATTGGTATTATTGTGATGGCCATGGCGGTGTTACCCATGCTGAAAATTGGTGGTATGCAACTTTTCCGCACCGAATCTTCGGACAAGTCCGAGAAAATTTTGCCGCGCGCACGCCAGCTTTGCAGTGCCATTACCGCTATTTATATTGCCTTTACCATGCTATGTGCCTGGCTGCTCTATCTGGCCGGGATGAATGCATTTGATGCCATTTGTCATGCCATGACCACCATTGCCACCTCTGGCTTTTCCACGCATGATGCTTCCATTGCCTATTTCAACAATCCACGCATTGAACTTATCATGATTATTTTCATGCTCTGCAGCGCCCTGCCTTATGTGCTCTATATTCAATATATGCGCCAGCGCCGCTTCAGCATTTTTAACGACTCGCAAATCAAGACCTTTCTGATTTTGCTGTTTTTGGTGTGGGCTGCCATGTTCTTCTGGCGCGTGATTGGCATGGAGGTACATGCCGTGCAGGCACTTAGAGAGACTTCCTTTAACGTGGTGTCCATCGCCACGACTACTGGTTTTGCCACATCTGATTATAATGGTTGGGGCAGTTTTGCGGTGGTGGTGATTTTATTTGCTGCATTGGTGGGCGGTTGTACTGGCTCTACCACCGGCGGCATCAAGATTTTCCGCCTTCAGATCTTGTATAAAACTGCAAAAGCGCAGCTGCATCAGCTGATTCAGCCGCACGGTATTTTTCGTCCGCAATATAACGGCAAAGTGGTGAATGAGGATGCCATGCGCTCGGTAATGAGTTTTTATGTGCTATTCATGTGCTGTTTCTGCACCATCGCCATATTATTGGGGCTGCATGGCTTGGATGTGCTCACCTGTTTAAGCGCTTCTGTGAGTATGTTGACCAATCTGGGTCCTGGGTTGGGTGATATCATCGGTCCAATAGGCAATTACAGCAGCTTGGCAGATAGTATAAAATGGATTCTCAGCGCAGGCATGATCATCGGTCGCTTGGAAATCTTCACCGTATTGATCCTCTTCAGCCCGTATTTCTGGAAGCATTAGGCCTGCAAAATTAGAGACTTCTATATATGCATCCTGCCGTGTCCGCCATAACCTTAGCAACGGAGGAAAGCACATGCGAAGAATCCTATGCCCGGATGTGGAGATATAGTCGTTTCACCTTATACTGCTGATCTTTACTACACCGTCATCCTCGGACAAGCGAAGCGCAGATCCGGGGATCTATGGCCATAGAAATACATATCACTCCCTTGGCCCTAGATCGTCCGATCAAGTCGGACGATGACGAAAAAGTATAAAACAAGGCAAAGCTGCAGTCGTATGAGATTTCTTATATCCCTCCTACTAAAGCTTCGGACAACAGGAAGCTTCGGCAGACAGGCGGAATGACAAAAATTGGCGATGCTTCACGTGAAGCATAAAAACTACGCATCCAGGTTCGCGCTGAGGGCGTTTTCCTGAATGAATTGGCGGCGTGGCTCCACCACATCGCCCATCAATGTAGAAAATACTTCATCTGCATCTTCTGCATGGGCCACAGTCACTTGCAATAGCGTACGACTATCTGGGTCTAAGGTCGTTTCCCAGAGCTGTTCTGCATTCATTTCACCCAAGCCCTTAAAGCGGCTGACGGTGGCACCCTTGCGGCCAATGGACTCAATCACCTGTATCAGCTCCAATGGCGTGGAGACTGCATGGCTATCATCGCCACGCTCAAAGCTTAAATAACCGCCATTAAATGCATCGGCCAACAGCTCCACATGCTGCTGCATAGCGGCTGTTTCTGGAGCATCATACACACGTTGATCAATGCTTATTTTCTCTGTCACACCGCGCACATTGCGGGTCAGAATAATGCTACTGCCGTCTAAATTGCCTTCCCATTTTTCATATTCGTCCAACGTTTCATTCAGGCGACTGGCAGTGTTCGTTGCCGCCTCTGCGCTGCGCGTTTCTGCCCATAGCATGTTTTCCAATGCGGCAGCTTGCACGGCCACTGGTTCTGCCATGCGGCTGATGCTGTTAAGCTGCTGCGACATGGATTGCGCTGCCAGCACCAATTGCGCTAAATCTTGGCCACTGCGCGCCACCCCGTTTGCATCGCGCAACAAGGCGCCTTCCAGCGCTTGGTTGCGCAGATAATCGGTAAAGGCTGCATCGTCTTTCAAATACACTTCGCTTTGGCCACGCTTGATTTTATACAGCGGCGGCTGTGCGATATATAAATACCCGCCTTCGATCACCTCTGGCATTTGGCGGTAAAAGAAGGTCAGCAATAGCGTGCGGATATGCGCGCCGTCCACATCGGCATCGGTCATAATTACAATTTTATGGTAGCGCAGTTTTTCCATGTCCAGCTCTTCACCAATGCCGGTGCCAAGCGCGGTGATCAACGTACCCACCTCGGCGGAAGCCAGCATTTTGTCAAAACGCGCGCGCTCCACATTCAAGATCTTCCCCTTTAGCGGCAATACCGCCTGATTATGGCGGCTGCGCCCTTGCTTGGCAGAACCACCGGCCGAGTCACCCTCCACAATGAACAGCTCCGAATTGGCCGGGTCTTTTTCCTGACAATCCGCCAGCTTGCCTGGCAGGCTGGAAATATCCAGCGCCGATTTACGACGCGTCAATTCACGTGCTTTGCGCGCCGCTTCACGCGCCTGGGCAGCCTCAATGGCCTTGCCAATAATAATTTTGGCCTCTGCAGGGTGCTCCTCAAACCATTTGCCCAATTTCTCACCCACAATATTTTCCACCACCGGACGTACTTCTGAGCTTACCAGCTTGTCTTTGGTTTGCGAGGAGAATTTTGGGTCCGGCACCTTCACCGACACCACCGCGGTTAAGCCCTCACGCGCATCGTCACCACTTAGGGAGACCTTCCCCTTTTTGTTCAAACCGGCCTCATTGGCGTAATTATTTACCAAACGTGTGAGCGCCGCACGGAACGCCATTAAATGCGTGCCACCATCGCGCTGGCGGATATTATTGGTGAAGCACAGCACATTTTCATGGTAGCTATCGTTCCATCCGAGGGAAATCTCCACGCCAATGCCGTCTTTCTCACCTTGAATATTGAGCGGCTCATGCACCGCTTTTTTATTGCGGTCGAGGAAGTTTACATAGGCAACAATGCCGCCTTCGTAATAAAGCTCCACCTCTTTTTCTTTGCCCTCACGCCCGTCAATCAGCGTGATGCGCGCACCCGAATTCAAAAAAGCCAGCTCACGCAGGCGATGCTCCAGCGTGTCATAGCTAAATTCTGTGGTGGTGAAGGTGTCTGGCGATGGCAGGAATGTCACTTCCGTGCCCTTTTTGCCGTTTGCATCACCCACTATCGTCAGTGATTGCGTGGTTTCACCATGGCTGAATTCTGCCACATGCTCTTTCTCATCACGCCAAATACGCAAGGTGAGGGACACAGATAGCGCATTTACCACACTCACACCCACACCGTGCAATCCACCGGATACTTTATAGGAATTTTGGTCGAACTTACCACCGGCATGCAGCTGGGTCATAATTACCTCAGCAGCAGAAATGCCTTCTTCTTCGTGAATATCCACAGGAATACCGCGGCCATTATCGCGCACAGTCACACTGCCATTATCATTCAAAATCACTTCTACATTGTCACAATGGCCAGCCAACGCTTCATCAATCGCATTATCCACCACCTCATACACCATGTGGTGCAGGCCAGAGCCATCATCCGTATCACCAATATACATGCCGGGGCGCTTGCGCACCGCTTCCAAACCTTTGAGGACCTTAATCGAATCCGCGCCATATTCGGCGGCATTTTCCGTATTCTCATCCACCGATTCTACCGCCTCTGATTGCGTTGCATCTGACATGATTATTTCTCCCAACAAAACCTAAGATTTTTTAGGGCAAATAGCGCTCCAGGTCAAGTATTGCCGCATAAAAAAAAGGCCACCACCAGGCAGCCTTTTTTGTGTATTTTCTTGCAAAAGAAATATGGGTTTTACGCCGCTTTTTTATCCAATGCTTTTTGTGCAATCTCGCACAGCTCTTGGAAGGCTTGTGGCTCACGCACAGCAAGCTCTGCCAGTACTTTACGGTCCACTTCAATCTCTGCCAATTTCAGGCCATTGATGAAGGTAGAGTAGATCAAGCCATGCTGACGCACACCGGCATTGATACGCTGAATCCACAAACGGCGGAAATCGCGCTTGCGGGTTTTGCGGTCACGATACTGATATTGCAGTGACTTTTCTACACGCTGAATGGCCGAGCGGTAGCAGCTTTTACTGCGGCCGCGGAAGCCTTTAGCGAGGTTTAAAATTTTCTTATGACGTTTGCGAGTCGTCACACTCGTAGATACACGTGCCATGATGGGTTATCCTTAATTATACGGTAAAAATTTCTTGATGATGTTTGCATCTGCATCGCACAAAGTGGTGGTACCACGTTGGTTGCGCAGCTGGGTTTTGGTACGTTTTACCATACCATGACGCTTACCCGATTGGTTGGCACGGACTTTTCCGCTTGCAGTCAGGCGAAAACGCTTTTTCACCCCACTTTTGGTTTTCAGTTTCGGCATGTTTGTCTCCTAAAGAGTTTTGTGTTAAAAATACCCGCGATACAGCAATGCCTTATAAAGCTGTATGCGCAAGGGAGGCGCCGTATAACATGCAACTATGGCACTGTCGAGCGGTTTTTTGTGGCTAAGAGTCTAGATAGTGTAATCACGAGATCTGCATAGCTTGACCGCACGGCCAATGCGGCGTATCAGATACTGCAAAACGATAATAAGGAAGAAAAGACGATGAGCCAATCTCCGGCCTGGAATAAAGATTCATGGCGCGACTTGCCGATTAAGCAGCAGCCTATTTACGACGATAAAGCCGCATTGGATGCGGTGCTGCAGCGTATTGAAGGCTTTCCTGCGTTGGTGGTGCCCAGCGAGGTGCGTGCGCTGAAACAAAAGCTGGCCACTGTGGCAGAGGGTAAGGGCTTTTTGCTGCAAGGCGGTGATTGTGCCGAAAGTTTCTCGGAATTTAACGGCAATAACTTGCGCAGCTATTTCCGTGTGATGCTGCAAATGACCGTAGCGCTTATGTATGGTGCAGGTGCCAATGTGGTAAAAGTGGGGCGTATTGCCGGCCAGTTCGCCAAGCCACGCTCGGCTGATTTTGAAGAAAAAGACGGCCTGAAACTGCCCAGTTATCGTGGGGATAATGTAAATAATATTTCGTTCACCGAAGAAGGGCGTAAAAACGACCCGGAAAATTTGGTGCGTGCCTATCATCAATCAGCAGCCACGCTAAATTTCTTGCGTGCCTTGGCACGTGGCGGTGAAGCCAGTTTACGCAATATCAGCCAGTGGAACCAAGATTTTGTGCAAGCCAGCCCACAAGGTAAGCATTTTGAAGAGATGATTGATCATATCCAAGCTGCGTTCCATTTTATGGAAGGCTGTGGCCTGACGCCAGACACGGTGCCAGAGCTGAATGAGGCAGATTTTTATACCTCACATGAAGGGCTGTTGCTCAATTATGAATCGGCACTCACGCGCTTGGATGAAGAGACAGGCAAGCATTATTGCCAGTCGGCACATTTATTGTGGATTGGGGACCGCACACGTGCGCTGGATGAGGCGCATATTGAGTTCTTCCGTGGCATTGATAACCCCATTGCTTGCAAGGTAGGACCGTCCATGAAGGAAGACGAGCTGGTGGAGCTGGTAAATGCGCTAAACCCAGAAAACGAGCCGGGCCGTTTGACCTTAATCAGCCGTATGGGTGCAGACAAGGTGGGTGAATTATTGCCGCCATTCGTGCGCCGTATCAAACAAGAAGGGCTGAACGTGATTTGGTCCTGCGACCCTATGCATGGCAACACCATCAAGTCGCCTAGCGGGTTAAAAACACGGCCGTTCAACCAGATTCTGGCAGAGGTGCGTGGTTTCTTTGAGGTGCATAAAGCCGAAGGCACCCATGCGGGCGGCGTGCATTTTGAAATGACAGGGCAGGACGTGACCGAATGCACGGGCGGTGCGCAGGCTATCTCAGAGGTAGACTTAAAAGACCGTTATCATACCCATTGTGATCCGCGCTTGAATGCCAGCCAAAGCTTGGAGCTGGCCTTCCTGATTGCCAAAGAGCTTCGTGGTTAAATTTGACATTGCACGCTGAATATGCATGAGGTGCAGCTAAGTTGCATGC
>JAHDHN010000044.1:6631-12256 GCA_020631295.1 Rickettsiales bacterium | reverse complement strand
TTAATGTACGCTTACGCTTCCACGGTTTCGGATTCACGCGCCAGGAACACAAAACTGCTACGCTTTGAGGTTTTTAGAGATGCCCTATACTCTATCTTCTTTGTAAGAAATATCATTTTGGTCATTCAAACGTATAATCTTGGCACGCCACATTGGGCTGCCTTGTGGAAACTGGCGCTCTTTAGTGTTGGAACCTTTTGGTATATAGCCTGTTTCCTGATTCTTGGGTGGTCCACCTGGTGTTTTTTAGACATATTTCGTACTTACTTTTATTAAAATAAATCAAACAAGAACAATAAAGCAAGAAATTTAGTATTTATTAATATAATATAAATTATCAAGCTCTTAGCAGCGTATAAGGTGCCCTACAACTACTCACCACCCACTTGTTTTATTTCGTCCAGTGAGAGGACTTCGGGTAGTATATAGCCGTTAGGGTAAGTGGGTGAGAAGATGGCGTTAAAGGGCACGCCGGCACGGTTATGCTGCTGCAGGAACGCATAAATCTCTGCATTGCCGTTGGTATAATCGCCGCGCAGGCGCGCAATCTCATGCGCATTGGCCCAATTTTCAAAGCCGTCTGTATCCAATGTGGTTTTCTTGTTAAATTTGCAGGTGAGGCACCAGCTGGCGGTGATATCTACAAACACCGTATCGCCATTTTGGACATGCTGCGTCACACGCTCTTGGCTAAAATTCTGCCACCCGGCTTGCATGTTTGCACTATTATCCACGCCGAAAAAATGGTCTTTTAGAATGCTGGCCAACCACAGGGCAGTGGCAAGCAGCATAATGCCAAATATGCGCTTCACGTGAAGCATCCAATTGCCCGGCTTGGGCAGCAAGCGCGCAATACGTGGAAAAAGCGCAACCAAAATATAAGGCAATGCCAGGCCCACACCCACGCTCATAAAGATCACAAAAATAGCCCATATGCCTTGCTGCAAGGCAAAGCCCACCGCCGTGCCCAAGAAGGGTGCTGTGCAGGGTGTGGCCAGCAAGGTGGCGGTCACGCCGGCTAGAAATTGTGAGCTGGTGCTCTCGCCCGCCGCGGCATTGTTGAGCTTGGTTGAGACGTTATAGGGCAATATGATTTCGAACAAGCCCAGCTGGCTGAGGCCGAAAAATAAGGTGATGAAAAATAATATGCCCACAAATAGGGGGGATTGGAAATGAAAGCCCCAGCCGGCTTGGCTGCCAAAGGCTTTCAGCAATACCACCGCTAGTGCCAATATGGCGAAGGACACTAAAATACCAAGGGTGGTCACCCAAAATCCTTTGCGTATGCGGGCCGTATCACCCTTATCCATATGCAACACATGCATGAGTTTTAGCGCCAGCACCGGCAGCACGCATGGCATCACATTCAAAATTAACCCGCCCAGCATGGCAAATAGCACAATCTGCCACAGGCTGAAAAGCGGTGTTTTGCCGGTATTGGTGGAGGTGGCCTTGCCTTCTGCCTTATTCTCTGTGTCAGCTGCTGTGTCTGTTGCGTCTTCCACAGGCAAATCTGTTACCACCGAGAGGGTGGGCAAGGTGAGTTGTGCATCAAACGCATGGTCTTGGTCAGTGAGTGTGGCGCGCAATGTTTCACCGCTTAGCGATGCGCCCTCCAGCAGCAATTCATAAGGCAGGGTGAACATCACGGTGTGGCGCTTATCACTCAGGCGGAAGCTGCCTTTAGGGAAACGTACATTCTCATTGAGCTCCAAAAAAAGATCCGGATTGGTGAAGGCATGTTCTGGGTGATGGGCGCGGATCATCAGCGTATCTTCTGTGGCGTCCACCACATTTAAGCGTAAGCGCTCATCCTGCTTGGGCGTATGTTCCAGCGCGTCGATGAAATGTTTCAGGCCGGTTTTGTCCGTATGTCCGTCAAACAGTGCGTAATTATTGGCGATATTGTGGAACACGCAAATTTCGTCGCATACACCAAATTCGCCTTTCACTTCCAGCCGCACGGCGCGCTCCTTACTTGGTGCAAATGTCACCACAATTGGCAAGGTGACCTTGTGCTTATAGCCATAGGTTTCGATAATGTCATAAGACACAAAGCGCGTGGGTGCCGGCCACAAAATATCCACCCGCTCTATGGTGTGGCTTTTGCTTTTTACATCCAGCTGCAGCGGCAGCCCGCCATCACCCGGATGCCGCCAATAGAGCTTCCAATTATCCTTCAAATCGGCAGTAAAAAGCAGCTTGGCCTGGTTGTTTTTAAATTCTACAGCTTGGAAATTATAGTCCAGCTGCGGCGTATTCTTCGCTATTGCCAGCGGCGCCAGCAGCAGTAACAATATGGCAAATATATGGCGTATATTCATAATGCTTCCTTTTCTTCCTCTTTACGCACTGTTGTCATTTCGAACGCATGCGAAGGATCTCGTGCCACTGCAGCTGCGCCTTGTTTTGTAACAGAGTATGCCCATTACGCTTGGCCTATTTCCTTCCAATCCGGGTTAACCGTACTGATTAATGCATTTTTTTTGCTCCGCCTCCAGCCCTTAATTTCTTTCTCACGTGCAATGGCCGCCTCTATATCATGGCAATGCTCACAATAGACCAGCTTATGGACATTATATTTGCTCGTAAATCCTTTTATTAGCTTATTCTTATGTTCGTATAGGCACTTTTCTAGGTTACTGGTAACACCCACATAAAGCACGCTATGATGTGGGTTGGTCAGCATATACACATAACAATCTTTTTGTTTCATAGGCATCTTTTAGGTGTCTTCGCATCGTGGCATACGTCACACCATAGCATGTGGTTACATCGATGCACGAGATTCCTCACATGCGTTCGGAATGACAATGTATTTAACGATGCCGCCACCAATGATGCTCATTGATGGAATAGATCGGTTGGTAATGCGCTATAGTGTTATCTTCGACCACGGTTTTGATTTGGTTATCTAAAATATAGATTTTTCCTGATTCATACACTGCCAGCACCGCATGCTCCACGCCCAGATTTTTATCATGCAGCACCACAATCCGCATCGTGTTGGTGGGTACGCCCAACCGCTTCAGGGTGAGGTATTTGGCAATGGCATAATCTTCGCAATCGCCGCTTTTCACAAAAAATTCATAGGGCGTAGACCAGTAATCCGGCAGGCTCCAATTGATTGGGTCGAGTATATAAGGAAAGAGATTCATCCGCCTGTTTACCTCCACCAGCTTTTCTTTAGGCGTCATGGTTTCCAGCTTGCCCACCGTTTCTTTCCACATTTTTTCGTTACAGCGATTCGTGTGCTCTGCCTTCTTGCCGTATTTCCGCATATTGCAGCTCTTGCGATATTCACGCAGATTGCTGCGATATTGCTCCAGCATCTCATTCCATTTCTTGAATGCCTTGAGATTATCCGACTGACGCTCCGATTTGCCAAACAAAGCAAACGGGATTTGTGCCTGCACCGGCACTGTTATTACAAGCAGCATAATGCACGCTACTATAAAGTGCTTGAGGGTGGAGCTATCTCTTAGTAAAACGCGCATAATGGTTTCTTACTAACGAGGTTTGCTATGTCGCGCAGCAAAAAAACATCCCCGTCTTTTTATCTGTTAGGGTTGCTTCTTTTGGCCTTAATTGCAGGGCTGTGCTATATGCTTTATAGCGCCTCTGGCACGCAGTATCACCGTGAGGTGGCTCAGCTGAAATTGCGCCAGCAAGCTATTGTGCAAGCCCGCGCAGAGGCAGTAAAAACCTGGCTGAAAGACCGCACGCGGAATGTGGAAGAGATTGCCAATAATACCAGTGTGAAGCTGTATCTCACTGAGATGATTGACTATGAGAAATTGCGTGAGGAGGTGGTGCTGGAATCCCCCTTAGTGCCCGTAGCAGAGCAGCAATATCTGCAAAATTATATCACCAGCGTGGCCACGCGCACCGGCATGTTGGATCGCCATGGCATTCATGCTAATGTGCCAAACCAACTTACCGTGTCAGGTATTTCAGTGTTTGATAATGCCGGCAAGGGCCTGGTATATGCCAGTCCAGCGCATGCGGCGGCGCATCAGGCGGTGTTTATGAATTACCTGCCAGCATTGCAGGAGGTAAATAATTTCACCAGCACCTTTGCAGGGTTTTATAAAGAGGATGCATTTGTGGCCTTTGCCGCGCCTATTTATAGCGTGCAGGGCGATGCTACCAGCGAAGACCGGCTGGGTTTTGCCTTTGCTATGCTGCCAGTGGCCAGCCAGGTGGAAGGCTTGCTGCATAAGCCCGATACATTTGAGAAAAGCGCTATCACCATATTGGCGAATGTGGATGAGAGCGATGCGCTGGAATTCTACAATATGGATAATGTGCGGGAGCTAAGCGCTGGAGAGGCGGCACGCATGGTGGAATATCTCTCCATTATGGATAGTGGCAATTTCATTGTGGCGCCCGACCATGCGGGTACGGAAAGCCTGGCCATTGCCTTGCCGGTGGAAGGCCTGCCGTGGTATTTGGTACATAAGGTAGATAGCAAAGAAAGCCTGGCGCCTATTAAAAAGCAGCGCCGCTTGTTCTTAACCACCGGCTTACTGGCGCTGGCCAGTGTGTTGTTGATCACGGTGGCAGCCTGGCGCCATGGCAGCTCGCTGCGCTTTAAAAAGCTGGCCACGGCCTTTCAGCGCCAAAGCAATTTGGTACGGTTGGTAACGGATAATCAGCCCAATAGCATGTATATTGTGGACAATCAGCAGCGCTATTGCTTTGCCAATAAAGAGGCAGCAAGCTTCTCTAGCATTGATGCAGAGCAGATGATTGGTAAGCAGGTGCGCCATGTGATGGGCCCGAAAGCGTCAGAGGAGCTCTCTGGCCTGATTGCGCAAATGGGCAAGCGCAAAAAGCCGATCATGCATATTCATAAAGAAATGCAGAATGATAATGAGCGCGTGCTGCAATCGCGCTATATTCCGGTGAAGAATGTGCCGCTATTGCACCAGCCGCCGGGCAGCACCACGCCGGGCGTGTTGGTGGTAGAGCAAGATATTACCGACGCCATTGCCGCGCGTGAGAAGAATGAGCGTATTTTGCATAATCTGGTGGATGCGATTGTAGGCGTGGTGGATAGCCGTGATAACCATATGGCCAATCAGTCCATTATGGTGTCTCGCCTGGCAGAGGGCGTGGCTAAGGAGCTAAAATTAAACGCTATCGCCGTTGATACGGTATCTATCGCGGCGAAATTGATGAATGTGGGAAAAATTTCTCTGCCACGAGAGCTGTTGCAGAAAAAAGGCAAGTTGACGGCCAAGGAGCATAAGCAAATTACCGAAGCGCTCTCTGCCAGTGCAGATTTTGTGAAAGATATTGAGTTTTCTGGCCCGGTCTATGAGACGCTGCGTCAAATGCAAGAGCGTGTGGACGGCACCGGCCCGCTGAAGAAAAAGGAAAAAACCATTCTGCAAGAGGCGCAAATTGTGGCGGCCTGCAATGCCTATGTGGCAATGACCAGCGACCGCGCCTACCGCAAGGGCATGGACCATGCCAAAGCGTCGGATATCCTCATGTCTGAAATTGGCAGCAAATTCTCCCGCCCGGTCATTGTGGCCTTGATTAACTATCTGGACAATGCTGGGCACCTGCCTGGGTTGAAGGGGTAGGTATTTACTATAGAAAATACTATATGCTTCA
>JAHDHN010000044.1:0-6531 GCA_020631295.1 Rickettsiales bacterium | reverse complement strand
CACCTGCCTGGGTTGAAGGGGTAGGTATTTACTATAGAAAATACTATATGCTTCATGTGAAGCATCGTAAACATTCCTTATTCTGGGCACCCTGTCCGCCGAAGCTTTTGTCACCCGTCCCCTGTCTTCTGTTTCACGTGAAGCATAGCCAAAAAAGGGTATATACATTAAAGATCATGTCCAGCGATAAAGCACCATTGATTATTAATGGACGTGAAGAGGCCAAGCTATTTGAAACTTACGTGGCCGCTAACCCTGGAAACCCAGAATCTGCTGTTAGCGCCTATATCACACACGGTAATGCTGTGGAGTTGATGCGGGATATGGCAGCTTTAGATGTATGTTGTGGTGAGGTACATGAATGCGACACTCCAGCACCACAACCATTAGCAATGGCTCAATCATCTGACCGCCCGCGCTAGGGAAGATCACCCACCACCAAAGCTATTGTCTTTAGGGAAGCCGCTGGGTGGCATGCGGCCGGTATGGCCACGTTTGCCTTCCCATTCGATCAGGTTGGTTTCCAGGCGGGTGCGGTCACCTAATTTCCAGCTTAGGCCCTCTGCGGCAGTGAAAATTTTGGCGTCTGACAAGGTGGCATCGCGATAGCGCTGCAGCTGCACGCCTTGCCCGCGTTTCATCACCGGCAATTCTGCCAGCGGGAATACCAGTAATCTGCGGTTGGTGCCCACCAGCGCAATCATGTCGCCCTCTGCCGGCACACACAGCTTGGCCGTGGCTCCTTTGGGCAAATTCAGCACCTGCTTGCCGCTTTTGGTTTGTGCCATCACATCACTCATTGGCACCACAAAGCCTTTACCAATGCTGCTGGCCACCAGCAATGTGGCCTCCGCGTCATAAACCATCAGCGCCACAATTTCATCTTCCTGTGGCAGATCTACCAGAATGCTGGCACTTTCACCATGGCCCTTGCCGCCCGGTATTTTATCCGCCGGAATGGTAAAGAAGCGTCCGCTGGAAGAAAACAGCACCAGCTTGTCGGTCGTATAGGCTTTCAGTACAAAACGCTCCGCGTCACCCTCTCGGTATTTGGTGTTTTCCAAATTGGGCGTGTGGCCTTTCAGTGCGCGCATCCAACCCAGCTGTGAACATAGCAGGGTAATCGGCTCTTTTTCCACAAAGGCCTCGATGGAGACCACCACATCTGCCGGTGCATCGGTAATAGAGGTACGGCGCGCACCAATCTCGGTATTTTTGCCAAATTGCTTTTTCACCTCACGTAATTGCAAGCCAATCGCCTTGCGCTGCAAGTCATCATCCGCCAATAACGCTTCCAGCTCGGCTTTTTCTGCGCTTAAGCCTTCATGTTCCGTCTGAATTTCCACTTCTTCCAATTTACGCAATTGGCGCAGACGCATATTCAAAATAGCTTCGGCTTGTGTGTCAGTTAGTGCAAAACGCTGCATCAGCACCGGTTTAGGGTGATCTTCCTCACGGATAATCGCAATAATGTCATCCAGATTGGCATAGGCAATCAGCAGCCCTTCCAAAATCTCCAAACGATGGGCAATTTTGCCCAAGCGGAAGCGGCTTTTGCGTTGCAGCACATCAAAGCGATGCGCCAAAAAGCTGTTTAACACTTGCTGCAGCGACATTACACCTGGGCGGTGATTTGCATCTAGCACATTTAGGTTCAAACTCACCCGTGTTTCCAGATCGGTCAGCTTAAACAAGCTTTCCATCAGCATATCTGGGTCTACATTGCGAGATTTTGGCTCCAAAATCAGGCGAATATCTTCGGCAGACTCGTCGCGAATATTGCCCAGCAGTACCAGCTTTTTGTCCTTAAACTGGTCCGCCATTTTCTCAATCAGCTTCGACTTATTCACCTGATAGGGGATTTCTGTGATCACAATCTGATACTGGCCGTTGCTTAAGTCTTCCTTTTCCCAACGCGCACGCACGCGGAAACCGCCTTTGCCTGTATCATAGGCCTTGATGATATCCGCCTGTGATTGAGCTAACACACCACCGGTGGGGAAATCTGGCCCTTGAATGAATTGCAGTAATTTCTCGGTGGTCGCATTGGGGCTTTTTAACAGATAGAGTAACGCGTCGCACAACTCTTCAGCATTATGCGGCGGGATGCTTGTTGCCATGCCCACTGCAATTCCTTCTGAGCCATTGGCCAGCAAATTAGGAAAAGCGGCCGGCAGCACATCCGGCTCTTCATCAGAGTTGTCGTAGGTAGGGTGAAATTCCACCGTATCCA
Source organism: Rickettsiales bacterium (assembly GCA_020631295.1). Classification (GTDB taxonomy): domain Bacteria; phylum Pseudomonadota; class Alphaproteobacteria; order Rickettsiales; family UBA8987; genus JAHDHN01. Next base: position 4,298 of record JAHDHN010000044.1, on the reverse strand, counting down.
TGGAAAGATCTTGCAACAGCGCCAGTGCCACACCCGTGAGGCGTGCTTCTGTGTAACGCATTGCCGCGGCATTATCGCCATCAATAGAGCCAAAATTGCCCTGGCCTTCCACCAGCGGATAACGCAGCGAAAAAGACTGCGCCATGCGCACCATTGCATCATACACGGCGGTGTCACCATGCGGGTGGTATTTACCAATCACATCACCCACCACACGCGCACATTTCTTAAAGCCAGAATTTGGGTCCAGCTTCAGCTGCAGCATGGCATAAAGCAGGCGGCGATGCACAGGCTTTAACCCATCCCGCACATCCGGCAAGGAGCGGCTGGTGATGGTAGAAAGTGCATAGGCCAAATAACGCTCCGATAATGCATCGGAAAAGGCAACGGGCGTGATGATCTCTGCAGAGGGCGTAGTTTCAGTCATAACATATGCTCTGTAAGGCTTCTGGCGCTTTAGTGCAATATAGTGTTTTAGTTCACCTTTTCCACGTCATTCCATGGTTTATCCATGGAATCTCCTCATAAGGATACGGCAATTGATAGGAGATCCCACGGACGAGCCGTGGGATGACGAGAAATTGTTAAGTGTAATTGGTACACAGACCCATCCGCATCGCCTGTTATCTAACCCATTGCGTCTTCCAGATCATAACCCTATATAGATGTCATAATTTTATATGCGATGGGAGAGAGACCAATGAAACTACGTTCTGTGATTATGATTGTTGCCGCAACCGCCTTGGTGGCATGCAGCAATGAAGGCGGCAACCGCATGGTAGTGCCCGATTACCCCATGGAAGTGGATGATGAGCGCCGCATGAAGCGTGGCCGCATTGGTGGCCGTGAGTATGATGATCGTTATAATTTGCTGGCGTTGGGCGGTGGCACGCATAGCCGTAATGCTGGCTTTTTTGGCGGCAAGTCAGGCGGCAGTACATTATGGCGCGCTACGTTAGATACGCTTTCTTTCATGCCATTTGATGAGGTGGACACGGCCAGCGGCGTGCTAGTGACCGATTGGTACGAAAATCCGGACAATAAGGGTGAGCGCTTTAAGATCAATGCATTGGTGAACGAAGATGTGAAGCTGAATGTGTTCAAGCAGGAAAAATCTGGCAGCAGCTGGAACGATGTGGGCGTGGATGCTGCTATCGCCGCGCAGCTTGTGTCTACGATTAAGAGTGCCGCTGGCAACTAGCCTTAATGTTCCCTGTGGTTTAACCACAGGGTCAAATGGTGATGTGGCATAATTCTTGCATTTGATCCTGCGGTCGAGCCGCAGGACACACTCGTTATAAAAGGAACTGTTATGCTTCGTTTTATCCTAAGACATTTGCACATAATGACCATGCTTGGCCTGCTTTCTGCCTGTGCGGTGGCAGAATCGGTCGATAAAGGGCTATATAGCCTGACTGAGGCTGTGTCAGAGACAGATGCGGTGACCGGGCGCCGCGCGCTTAGCCTGGCAGATCGCCGTGGGCAAATCAAAACCGGTAATGCGCAAATGCAGCAGGTGGTTGATAGCTATAAGAAAAAGAAGAAGCCGGTAGATGCTGCAGTAAGCAAAGCCATGTATGCGCGGCTGCAGCGCGTAGTGAATAATATTGTAGCTGTATCGCATTACAGCAATGAAAAATGGCGTGCTTTTTTGTTGCCGGATGATAGCTTTAACGCCTTTACCACCGGTGGCAACACCATTGCTGTGTTTAAAGGGCTGATGGACCAAAGCGATGACGATGAGCTGGCCGCGGTAATTGGCCATGAAATTGCCCATGCGGTGGCCAACCATGTGCATGAGCGCCAGGGCGTGCAAATGGCCAGCGTGCTGGCTGGCAGTAAGGCCGCGGGCACCAAAAGCTTTGCCACAGCCTTTACCCACGAGATGGAAGAAGAGGCAGATAAGGTGGGTATTTTATATGCCGCCATGGCAGGCTATGACCCTTATGCCGCGAGCCGCTTATGGCAAAAGCGTTATAAAGACACAGGCAATTATGGCGGCTATCTGCACAGCCACCCCATGCATAGTGAGCGTGCCTCCAACACCAAAAAGATCGCTGATCAGGTGAAGGCCTATTACAAAAAAGGGAAGCGCAACCCGCAGCATAAAGCCATTTTGCAGGGCAATAATTTATGGCGCAAGCAGACGGCACAGCATGAGGTAGGCAAGGGTGGCGGGCTGGCCAGCTTGCTGGAAGTGGCAGCCACCACCTTGGTGCAGAAGCAAACGGCGCAGGCCGAGGCTGCCCGCCAAACAGAGCGCGCTGCTGCCATTCAAACATTGCAAAAGCAATTTACCCTGCAGGCCATTCGTCAACCTGCAAAGGGCAGAATCGAGGCCAAATTTGGCTATCAAGGACCTTATACCATCACCCAGCCGGCCTTTGCGATTTATTTGAATAAGAAACGCCATATTGCGCGCTATACAAGCAGCGTGAAAAACGGCCAAAGCATTGTGGTGACTGCACCCACAGACCTCACCCTCACCACCACTATGGCCAAAGGCACCAAATGGCTATTGGACGATGTGAAGGCAGTGAAGAAGTAGATCAGAAAAGAATCTACCCTATTTTTGGGCTTTGTGCGCTGAATTCAGAAAGATCAAATTTTTTGATCAATGCTTTCATTGCTTCAAGATGTTCAGCAACCTTTGGTTTTTCCTTTGGGTCTCTCATCGCCTTCAGCCATGTGTCTGGGTAAAGATGCTCTTCATTAAAGGCTGCTTTTGCTTCGTCGCTTTCTTTAGATTTATCGATAGCTTTTTGATTTGCTGCCTCCATAGCATTTACATAAAGCGCTTGCATGCGCGGTGTAGATGCCTCCATAGCTGTATGACAGGCATATTGATGCAACCGTAACAAGCCCGTATGGCAATAATCTAAGGCTTTTTGGAGTGCTTCTTCTTGCTTCGGATTGATGTTCTGTTCCCATCTTTTATTGGATTTTAGAAATGCTAATGTTGTAGATATACCACTATCTTTATAACCGATAGCAGCCTTATTACCATTGCGTGTGATGGTAAGATGTGCAAATGCTTCAGGCAAAAATATATGATTACCGTCTTCCCCTGCCCAATTGGCAATTTGTTGTGTGGCTGTTGATCTTTTAAAAAAGAAATCATCCAAAATTTCTTCTGTTTCTTTAAAAAACTGCAGCAAACGGTCTGTGTTATTTTCAAACTTTTCTAGCTTTATGCGCCCATAATCGTCCAATACATCACGCCACGCGCCATAGGGTTTATGCAAAAAGCCTTCCACCGCCCGGCGTTTTTCTGGTTCAATTTTAATTTCAGCTGGAACAGCTATATTAGTGCCTTCTAAATGTATTAATATATTCACACGTGCAGAGAAGGCGCCTGTTGTAAATTGCTTGAAACCATCCATTTTTTTTAGTTCAAGGCTATCGGCTTTTTCTTTCTTTGTAAGCACTTTATGTCCGTATTTTTCAGCATAATGCAGTAAATTTTGGTGCAGCTGCTTCATAAAATGCGGTGAGTTTACCGTAACTAATGCACGTGAAACATCATACACCGTGTAAAACTTTCCATTTTGTTCTGTTTGGGCTTTACGATGCAAGCTTTCAGGTGATTTCTTTCCGTTATCATGCAGCTGGCAAATGGGTTCTGGCAGTTTTTGCAGTAGCTCTTTGCGGCGTGATACACGTTCTTCATTCGATGCCTCTAGCCCCTCCTCTTTCAGGATATAATTGATCACACGATGATGCAGCTTTTCATTCACCTCATCCAGTTTTGTAGAAAAAATAGACTGTATCCCTTGCTTCGTAACAAAGTCATTAAGGTGTTCACGAAATGCATCATTCTTAAAGTGGGATGTATCAGGAAATTTCCCACCATGATTACGGAAATTATTAAATTCATGCTTAAACTTCTGAAATGCTTCATAACCAGACATACCGTTTGTAGTCGTTACCTGTTGCCAATTCTGTGTTTCTTCAATTGTTTCTAATTCTGCAGCATAGGCATCTAACGCTGCTGCATAATCTTGGCGAGCCTGAGAGAAATCTTCTAAGGCATCATCGCTGATGCGTTCTGTAATGGGGAGTAATGTTGCTTTTGGTGGTATTCGGTTGAAAAACACATGCTCCACCAGGGAGTTCACAAATTTTGGTGTGATGACACCCTCTTTACCCAAATCGTTTTTAAACTTCAATTCTGCTGTGCTTACTAAGAAATTATTATTCTCACATTGGCTCTTCCGAATAAATCCTACGGACACAGAAAAATCATTAATTATTTGGGCTATTTCTTCAGCATTTTGCGTATCAAGTGTTTTATGTTT
>JAHDHN010000043.1 GCA_020631295.1 Rickettsiales bacterium | reverse complement strand
GAAAAATCATCAAAAATGGCTCCAGAAAGGAATATCACGACACTATCTATATTATAGTTTTACCCGATTATCCCCTAGGCATAAGTATTGACACAAAGGAGTAAATGATTATGAAAATAATGTGTTTGATTTTTTTAAATATAGGTGGCTGTTGTTTATGCTAGCCTTACATAAAACTTGGATCTTTTTTTCAGGTGGTGATAAAGCAAAAGTTATAATAAAGTGTATAATTACTATACTGGCTCTTTTCTTTTTATATTTAATAAGCAATAGTTTAGCCAAGGAAGAATTAAACACAGTTGCAAGTCTTGTTTTTGCCACATTGATTATTGTTTGTTTTGTTTTTATTTTCAATTTTATTACATCAAGCTATACCCTCCATAGGGAAACAAGTGAAAAATTAAAAAAGGCGCAAAAGCAGATTAATAAAATTAAAAACCAAGATGATATAATTGGCCGTTTATCAGATTTATATAATAAGGGATATAATTTATATATTACTGGTTTTAAAAATGAAGAATCTAAAATTACTTGGCTAAAGCATTTAGAGATATGGAGCAATGAATGTGTTGAATATCTAAACAAACATGGAAATAAAACAAAGGTACACATGTTTAATAATCAAAATGTACCATGTGAATATATAACGCACGATAATTTTGGTGAAGTTTACGGAAAGCAGCCAGAATTATACTTTTATACGAATAAACTTAAGGTAATAGAGGCCATGATTATTAGTTGTGATAATCAATGGAGAAATGATGTTAAATATGAAGACAACACTTAAAGAAGCCATAGCCAACGGCACACTAGAGCAATTCATAGCTGAACATGCCAATGAATTAGGTGACAGTGACCAGCTAGAGGAAACTATTGCTCGGATGGTTCAGGGTAAGTTGAAAGAAGATCGGGCAACATCTGACTAGGATTATTACGGTAGTTAAAACGATACTCGAATTCTTTAGCATATTTATCCAAGTGCTTACCAGAAACATGGATATGCGTACCCTTGATGCTCAACTCTAAGCGTGACCAGAATCCCTCAATTGTATTCACATGGCTACCGTCGACTGTATATTGCTTTTGGCCATGTTTGCATCGTTCATGCTCATAGCCCTTATTTTCTAAGCCATTGTATGAGCGTAATTCGTCACTATGTATGGTGCTGCCTTCTTCTACGTTGTCTGTAATGAGTGGTTGCAAGGTTTGGGATTTTACATCTGGTACAATCTTGGTCATGACATCACCATCACGGTTAAGCATACCAAATACGATAGTCTTACCCTCCGCACCGCGACCACGCTTGCCGCCTTGTTTGTGACCACCGATGTAGGTTTCATCCACCTCAACATCACCCTTTAAGGGTTCGTCACCATCCACAGCAGCCATATGCTTACGTATTTCATGCCCCATACGCCAAGCACATTTGTACGTAACACCTAGCTGGCGTTGTAATTCCTTAGCGGACACGCCACTGCGTGTATTGGTAAACAGATAGATGGCATAAAACCATAGCTGTAAAGACGTACGGGATTTTTCATAAGGCGTGCCAACACAAGGATACACATGATGACCACACCATTGACAAGCATATGCACGTTGGCTCTTAACACGTGACCATTTAGTATCACGCTCACATTTAGAGCAGTGGCTTTCCATGCCATAGCGAATAGACATGATGTGATCTAAGCATACATCATCGCTTGGAAACTGTTGAAAGAATTGTTGTATAGTTTGTGTTTTCATAATGAGGCCATTATACAACAAAATATCTACTTAGGTCAAGGGGATAATCGGGTAGTTTTATTACAGGATGTGGCTGTAACACTTTCTTAACGTTTTTGCGTTAAAGTTTGACCTATGAAACCAGACAAGCTCATTATGACGTGGCTATGATTTAACGGACAGTTTTTTATAGGAGGTTTTTCTGTATGTCTGTTATGTTTTTAATCATAGGGAGTCCTATTTTATGTCTGTTAATTCACGGTATAGCCGTTCATTCAAGGAGCAAGCTATTGCGCTTGTATTGGAAGGCAAGCAACCTGCACCCTCAATCGACGACAAGTTGCCAGTCTCGCAGGCCTCGCACCCCATCCCAAAGAAAGCGGTAAATATCAAGGATATCGCAGCACAAAAGGAGGAAGAAAACCCATCAAAAAATCCCTCTTCATCGCCGCAATGGCCGCAGCAAAAACACAAACAACCATCGGAAACTTCTACAGAAACCTCATCAATAATGGCAAAAAACCCATCGTCGCAATCATCGCAACCGCTCGAAAAATAATCACAATCCTAAACGCAAAAATCAGAGACATGAAAAAAAATCCGCAACTAACAAATTCTTGGTAGATGACATGTTATACCCTTCCGACCCCTGCTAATGTGCTTCGCGCCAGGTGGTGGCGTGTTGGGCATCCACCAGCAATGGAACCGACAGATGTGCCGCTTGCTGCATCACCGCCTTAATGCGCGCTGCGGCCTGCTCGGCCTCGGCCTCTTCCACCTCAAACACCAGCTCATCATGCACTTGCAACAGCATGCGATAAGGCAATTGTTGGTCTACCAGCAGCATTGCTTTTTTAATAATATCGGCCGCGGTGCCTTGCAGCGGCGCATTGATCGCCGCGCGCTCTGCAAATTGGCGCAGCGCCCCGTTTTTATGGTTAATATCGGGCACAAAACAGGTCCGGCCATAGAGCGTTTTGACATAATTATGCGCTTTGGCATAGTCCACCGTGTCGTCCATATAGCGGCGAATGCCCGGATATTTGGCAAAATAGGCGGCGATATAGTCCTTTGCCTCATCTCGGCCAATGCCCAGCTGCTTGGCCAGCCCAAAGGCAGATTGGCCGTAAATAATCCCAAAATTAATCGCCTTTGCCTTGCGGCGCGTTTCGCTGTCCATTTCTGCAATGGGCACGCCGAAAATCTCACTGGCAGTCGCAGCATGAATATCATGCCCGTCTATAAAGGCTTGTTTGAGTGCGGTGATATCGCCCATATGCGCAAGCAGGCGCAGCTCAATTTGCGAGTAATCTGCTGCGATCAACAGCTTGCCCGGCTCGGCCACAAAGCAGGAGCGAATGCGGCGCCCCTCTTCGGTGCGGATGGGGATATTCTGCAAATTCGGATCAAACGAGCTTAAGCGCCCGGTGGTGGTGTTTATGTTGCCAAAATTGGTATGAATGCGCTGTGTTTCAGGATTTACCTGGTTTTTCAGCGCATCGCTATAGGTGTTTTTCAGCTTAGACAGGCTGCGCCAGCGCAGCACCGCATCGGCAATCTTGTGGCCCTCATGGCTGAGTGTTTCTAGAATGTCCGAGTCGGTTTTATAGGCGCCGGTTTTGGTTTTTTTCGCACCAGGCAGCTGCATTCGATCAAACAAAATCTCGCCCAGCTGCTTGGGGCTGCCCACATTAAATTCCGTGCCGCTTTCGGCAAAAATAACGGCCTCCGCAGCGGTAATTTCCGTGGCGAAATAATGCGAGAGTTGCTGCAATTTCGCTACATCCAGCTTGATGCCCGCCTGCTCCATAGCAAAGAGCACGCGCACCAAGGGCCGCTCCAGCCCCGTATAGATGCTGTGCATGGCATTTGCGGCCAAGCGTTGCTGAAATAACGCATGCAGATGTACCATCACATAAGCAGATTCTATGCCCAGCTTCGCTTGTGCATCTGCTTCTTGCGTATCGATTGTTTTTTGCAGCGCGTCACTCACCCCCTCACTGCCGCCCAAATATTGTTCATTATAGGAAAGCGGGCTGTGCTCACCCTTGCTGCCATGCAACACATAGCGCATCAGGGTAATGTCATCATAGCAAGCTGCGGCGCAGCCAAGCTGATGGAACAATGCTTTTGCATCCCAGGCAATCAGGCACATATCATCCCGGTCTAAATAGGGTGCTAGTAGGTTGCGCAGCACATCTTCTGGCGCATCTGCAGCATCTGTGTTGGCCGCGGCGAATAAATCTTCTGCCGGTGCTGCATTGTTATTGGTGGCTGTTGCACCATCGCTTACATTTGGCAGATAGCCCAGATGCACGCCATCATCCGCCAGCGCACCCAAAGCTGTGCCCAACAGCGTGCCCTTTTTGTCTTGCAGCGGGTAGGCCACTATATAGCCCGTTTGCTCAGCACGTTTCAGCAGCTTTGTGGCCGATTCTGCTTCTAGTACGCCGTGGTTATGCTGCGGGATGGCTTGTGGTGCCGCCTCTGCCTGCTGCGCTGTGGTTGCGGCTGTTGTGTTTTTGGGTGCCGGAATGCCCTCTGTCGGCTGGGCTGCTGCCTTGCCGCCCAATTTGGTAAGCAGGGAGGTAAAGCCCATTGCCTGCAAAAATGGCGTATAAGCTGCCTCATCTAAGGTTTTTAGCTGCAAGCCCTCCAGCGGAATATCCACCTCCACTGCCTCATCCAGCGCCACCAGCCGCTTGCTTAAGCGTGCTTGTTCGGCATGGTCTTGCAGCACTTGGCGGCGCTTGGGCTGCTTCACGCTCTCCGCGCCGGCCAGCACGCCTTCCAAATCACCAAACATACCAATCAGTTCGGCCGCGGTTTTCGGCCCAATGCTGGGCACGCCAGGCACGTTGTCACTGCTATCGCCCATCAGCGCCAGCACGTCCAGCACATGCTCGGGCGGCACGCCAAATTTTTCTTCCACCTCTGCAATGCCAATGGCACGGTCTTTCATCGCATCATACATGCTGATATTGTCATTCACCAGCTGCATCAAATCTTTGTCAGACGATACAATGGTCACCTTCATGCCCGCCCGCTCGGCTTGCTTGGCATAGGTGGCGATAATGTCATCTGCCTCAAACCCTATTTTGCTGATATTCGGCAGGCTGAGCGCATCGGCCGCCTGGCGCACCAAATCAAATTGCGGAATCAGATCCTCCGGCGCTGGGGGGCGATGGGCTTTATATTCTGGGTAAATCTCGTTGCGAAAGGTTTTTTGCCCGGCATCAAACACCACCAGCATATGGTGATGTGCGCCTGTTTGCAGGCGGTTGCGCAGCTTCAGCAGCATGTTGGTAAAGCCATATACCGCGCCCACGGGCGTGCCTTCCGGGTTGGTGAGTGGCGGCAAGGAATGATAGGCACGGAATAAAAATCCGTAGCCATCGATCAAAAACACATGCTTCTGGGTAGCTTCGTTCATGAGGGGTATAGTATTTCTTAATTGTATTGATTGTCATCAACAAAATTCTTTCTTGGGATCAACAGCGGCCAATAAAATAAGAATTTTGAAGCCCTTGCGAAAGCGAGGGCCCAGGGCCACATGAAAGATAGTGCTTGTTAACCCTGGACCCCGGGTCTGCGCATACGCTTGCCCGGGGATTCAGAGAAAGGGAATGTATTTTCCCATATTTAGGGAATAATTATAGAATCGCCTGCGGTAGCAAGGGTAAAATAGCGCTAGAATCTATGGCGCTTTTTTCCTATAAGATGTTGCATGGACAATGCCTCTTCTCTTGAATTTTTGATGCAATCAGGCGTGACGGCCACGCTGGCGGATGCGCCGGTGCCCTTGCGGGATATTGGCACCACACCGGCTGCTGCACCCGCACCTGCCGTGGCCACCGCTTCTGGAACAGAGCTTTCGGAGCCAAAGGCACCGGCCTATGAGGCAGGCGCCACCACCACCACAGCCACAAGCCCTGCTCAAGCATCAAAACCAGCTGCACCACAGCATCATTTTGCCACAGGGGAAAATGCGCTTACTAAGGCGAAAGAAGCCGCTGCCGCTGCAACCACACGGGAAGAGCTGCAAGCGGCAATCGAGAATTTCAAAGAGCTTTCCATTTGCAAAACCGCCACCAACACCGTGTTTTGTGATGGTAACCCAAACACCAAGCTGATGGTGCTGGGCGAGGCGCCTGGCGCGAATGAGGATGTGGAGGGCATTCCTTTTTGCGGTGAAAGCGGCAAGGTGCTGGACAAGTTTTTGCACCATATTGGTTATAGCCGTGCGGAAAATGCCTATATCTCCAATGTGGTGTTTTGGCGCCCGCCGGGCAACCGCAAGCCAACGCCGGAAGAGATTGAGCTGTGCCGCCCGTTTTTTACCCGCCATATTGCGCTGATGCAGCCAGAGGCGATCATCTGCGTGGGCAGCACGCCGGCTAATGCGCTGCTGCAAAATAATGTGGCGATTTCCAAGCTGCGTGGTCAGCCGCATAGCATTGAGGTGGAGGGCAAAGAGATTCCTGTCTATGCCTTGTTCCACCCGTCTTATTTGCTGCGCCAGCCGCAAAAGAAGCGCCTCTTTTGGGAAGATTTGCTGGCGGTCAAGCTTGCATTGCAGCCACAAAGCGCGTAAGAAGCTGCGCATGCGATTATTCCTATCACTGATTCTATTACTCGCCGCTGCTTGGATGGTGTGGTCTGGCATGACCAAGCCACTGATTTTGGCCTTTGGTGTGGCCTCAATATTGCTGTCTGCTATTTATGCTATGCGCATGCAGCTTTATGATGCAGATGCGCCGCGCTTGCGCCTTGGCATGCTGTGTTACGTGCCGTGGCTGGTGAAGGAGATTATTGCCTCCAGCCTGCGCGTGAGCCTGCTGATGTGGCGCCCGTCTAAGATTTCGCCCAAAACCGCCTGGATAGAATGCGGACTTAGCAATGATGTATCACGCAGTATTTATGCCAACTCGATCACGCTCACGCCGGGCACGGTGTGCATGGGGGTGAAGAAGGATAAAATGCATATCCATGCGCTGGAAGCCAGCAGCATTGCGGAATTAAAAGCGGGTGATATGGAGCAGCGCGTAGCACGGAGTATTGGCTGATGGAACAGGCAATTGTGATGATAGAATATGGCGTGCTGGCGGTGCTGATTTTAAGCCAGGCCTTGGTGCTGTGGCGTGCGCTTAAGGGCCCTACGATTTACGATCGCCTGCTTGCGGTAAATAATTTTGGCACCAAAACCATGCTGCTGATTGTGCTGTTATGCGTGATTACCGGCAGCGCAGTCTATCTAGATGTGGCGCTGGTATATGGGTTGATCAACTTCATCACCACCATTGGGGTGCTGAAATATTCCCGTTATAGGAGCTTTGGCACATGAATATTTCTCTGGATATGATTGCCGATGTGGCTGGCGCAGCATGCCTGATTATTGGTGCCTATTTTATGCTTTCCAGCGCAGTGGGGCTGGTGCGCATGCCCGATTTTTTCGCACGGCTGCACCCGGCGGGCATCAGCGACACTAGCGGTATTTTATTTTTGGTGCTGGGCATGATGCTTCTGCTGCCCATTGGCGTGCTGACCATCAAGCTGGTGTTGTTTGCCGTGCTGGCCCTGATCACCGGCGCTACGGCGTGCCACAGCCTGGCCAAAGCCGCCAAAGGCGATGATAAGTAGGTAACGATTTCAGTTACTGTTTTTTTATTTGGCGTCATCCTGGAAGGGCCGTTAGGCACTATCCGCAGATCCATTCAACGTCACGCGTGATGATAAATAGACCCTGGATCACAGTCGCATGCGCTCCTTTGTCCAGGGTGACGCGGAGATTGTTATATAGTAATCTGCATAATTAACGATACAGCGTCATACCGCGACTTGTTCGCGGTATCCAGGGCTACAACGCATACTCTCTCTTTGTTGCTCTGGACCCCGTGGTCAAGCCACGGGGTGACGCACTTTTTTATATGTCCTGTTAATTACGCAGTCTACTATAATTGAAACGACTATAACCCTTCAGCAACTAGCCTCTAAGCCACTGCCACTTCTTTATGATGCGGGATTTGCCCCACCTCTTGTTTGAGCCATTTGATGAAGGCTTTTTCGGTGTCCTTTAGAATATCACTCTTCTGGATGATATAATAGCGGTAGGGGCTTTCATAATGCATTTCATACGGTATTACCACCTCACCGCGCTGCAACTCCTCCAAGACCATGAAGCTTGGCAGCAGCGCCACACCCATATTGTCGCGCACCGCCTGAATCAACATGAAGAAATGTTCGAAAAACACCTGGCCATCGGGTGACAGGTTCTGATGGCCAATGCCCTCCAAATACATGTCCCACATATGCGGGCGGGTGGTGTGCACCAGCTGTGTTGCCTTGGTCAGGTCTTCTGGCGCAAATATACCCAGCTCTTGCTTTACTTTTGGAGAACACACAGGCACTAAGGTCTCGCGCATAAACTCGGTTTTAATCAACTCATTGAACATATCTTCTGTGCCGGCACGCAAGGCCAAATCTTCCTCCAGGCCGTAGCGGCCCAGTTCACCGTCCCCGGTTTGCACGTCTAATTTCACTGTTGGGTATAATTTTTGGAACCGTGCCAAGCGTGGAATAAGCCATTTGGCAGAAAAGGTGGGCATTACATTAAGCGAAAGATTGCTGGCATTGGTGGCACGCAAAGCGGCAGTGGCGTTATGAATAATCCGCAGTGCCTTAGTGGAGCTATTGGCCAGCTGCACACCGGCATCGGTAAGTTCCAGCCCTTGGCCAAGGCGCTTGAAAAGCTGCGTGTCCAGGAAATTTTCCAGCTGCTGGACCTGCTTACTCACAGCACCCTGCGTGACACATAATTCATCTGCTGCCTTGCTAAAACTTAAGTGACGCGCGGCGGCCTCAAAGTCCTTTAGCGCGTTTAATGGGGGCAATTGTAGTTTCATCTCATCTCTCCTGCCAATAACAGTATAAAGTACCATATCATAGTTATTACTTTTCGTCATTATGACTTTTTGTCATCCCATGCTAGAGAATTTTTTCCTTTTCTCTTCATAGGGTTATATGTTAATAAAAGGTTAAGAATAACAAGAATTTAGAACGAACGCTGGCGAAAAACTGGTGAAAACACAAGAAAGTAATATCTAAGCCTATGGCCTCAGCCGTTACAGCATCATCATTTAACGTGCCTGCAGATGAAGTACTGCAGAGTATGTTTCCTGCGATTGAATTAGAAACAAAGGTGGCCTTCCATTCACTCTCTGACCCTATAAAGGAAGAAATACGGAAGTTTTGCCGCAAAGTTCTTTCGTCTGATTCATACCGTACAGTTAAAGATAAAAACGGAAGAGACATATATGCATTTACTCCAGGGATGAAAAAATCTAGGCGAGATGAAACCTATGGAAGCGGTGTACGACCAATGATATTTGAGGAGGACATTAATACATTTAAGGGTATCCTTTTGGGAGAAATACACACATTTGAGTTGTCCCAAGAGACAAAGGAAGAAATAGAAAATCAACTCAAGGAAGAGCTTTCCTTATTTAGAAAAGAGAACAAGCCTTTGACCAGAGAGGCATTGCGTAAGAAAAATGACGAACTATCTGAAAGGAGAAAAGAGCTAACAAAAGAAGCAATAAAAGAAGAATTGCAGCCCCTTTCAGAGGAGCAATATAATGCTCTTATACGTGATATGAAGCGTTGTGTAGAGGTGGGGGATGTGGCCTTTCAGTTGCAAAATGTGGCAACACGAATGAACCGTAAAAAAGCAGCGCAAGGACCTGAGTTTTTTAAGAACCACTTGAGTGCAGCAATAGCTGGAGATGCTTCACCCACAGATGAATTTTCTATGCATCTTCTTATCAAGTTAATGGAAAAAGAACTTCACACAATAGTGATTGATAATAAAAGCACACCAGTGAGCAAGGTGGTAAACAAAAAAACAGCAGCGGATATTGCTGAACGAAAATCAAAAGAAATACGTACATTAGAGTCAAATAGTTCAAAATCAGACGGTGTATTTTCTCCTCATACGGATGGAGGGGCAGCCACCGGGTTTGTATCATGCAGCCGCATTATCACCTCTACCATTTATGCTGCAAGCGAGCAGAATCTATTGCACTTTACAAAAACCGATTATGAAACACGTGCTAAACATATGTTATTAATGAGGCAAATGGATGTAATGGGCCTTATTAAAGAACTCAAAATGCGTATTGAACCAGAGAAATATGCAAAATTTGGAGATACAATTGTCAGCGATAAAGATATGATAGAAGATGCTAAATCATTACTTAATGCTGTAAAGGAATTAGATGTACAATATGATCTAACAACACTTCAAAAAGAGAATATAGATACACGTGCAAAGAAACGAGCCTCTGAAAAGGCACACAAGAAAGGCAGTGCTGAAGACAGTGAGCAAGCTAAACAAAGAGCAGTGTTCCAGGGTATCTTAGAGCAGTTGGATAACAGGTTGGACAATATTGAATATGGTTTTGCAAAAGATATAATAGAGAATGCTGTTTTTGAACAAGTGCAGTTTGGTAAGGTGAAAAAAACCAGTAATCTTGTTGCTGAAAATATGCTGAGAAATGTAAAAAAAGCATATGGTCAATATCTACACCAGATAGACCCTGCGTTAGCAGGCAGTGCCTTCTTCACTAAAAAGGAAGCTTCTGCATTTGAAGCCGTACTTTATACACTTGAGCAGGATATGAAAGCAAACAACATATCTCCCAAGGAAGTATATGATAGGCTGGAGCCATATTTGACCAAAAATATTACGGCTATTGATGCGTCTAAAACAATTGGTTTGATGGGATATGTCAGTGTAAACCACAACGTACCAGAAGAGTATAAACAAAGATTTGAGATAAAAGAATGGGATGAAAATTCACAAGGATATAAAACGAAAATAGTAGATTATGTGGGCACGGCTGCGTTCAGGCAAATTGAGATGTATAATGAAATGCGCAAGACACCAGAAGGCCGCCAGCATTTATATGCTTTAACACAGCTGGCCACGCATCATTCTGGCATGACATCTGCAGGTGATGGTTATGGGTCCTATAAAACACAATATCCCACATTGGTGATGCGCCCTGTAGAGGTGGATGGTGAGGTGATTAATATCCCTCATTTTAACATCAACCTTACAAGCCTCGAAAATCTAGAGAAAGCATCAAAGAGTGATGAAGGCCTTAATATGGAAGCATTATTGCGGTTTGATTTGCCAGAAAATGTACCTGATGATTTTAAAGAGTTAATGGGGGATGCTGTAGGGCACCTCACCACATTGGTGGTGGATCCAAAATTTTACTTTGTATTAGACACTATGGGTTCTTCTGTTACTTTGGTGAATGGTTTGCATGCCCGCCTACATAATTTTGAGAGTGTTATATCTCTCGCAGATGGAAAACCACATGAGGTGGTGCGTTTTGGCTTAAGGGCCAACCCTGTGGATCCTGACCAACATGCCCTGCTTGAAGAACAACCAAATGCTATATCATTCCTCCGTTTTCAGGCACAACAAAAGGGCTATAACGAATTTACTATGAGTATGGGAGGTGATACAGCCCAGAGTATTACAATGTAACATATTGCAACACTGCATACTAGGCACTCTCTTGCCTTTTTTAGCTAACCATCCCCTTTTTTAAAATCCCAATCTGGGTGAGCATGAAGCCCACCATCAGCACCACGCTGCCAGGGAATTTGAACAGGGCCCAATAGCTTGTGGGCAGGGTCCGCCAGATGATCTCATTCGCCACTGCCATCAGCAGAAAGAACAACGCAAAATTGCGGCTGAGGCGCAGCCAGTCGGCCTTTTCCAGCTGTACGCTATGCTGCAGCAAATGTTGCACCAAAGGTTTTTGCATCAAGAGCCCACCCCATAATACCAGCGCAAACAGGCCATACAGAATGGTCGGCTTCATTTTAATGAAGCGCTCATCTTGCAGCCAGATGGTCAGCCCGCCAAATAGCAGCACCAGCGCCAGCGTCACCAATGTCATCGGCTTGACCGTCTTTTTCTGCCAATATTCCACCAGTGCAGTGAGAATCAACAGCACCATCAACACAGCCGTGGCCAGCAGCAAATCCTTGGCCACAAACCACACACCCAAAAACCCAATCAGCGGTATCATCTCTAGCATATTTGTTCCTTAAAATTGTTTATTAATCAATGCATCCCCGATGCTTACCCTGGGCCCTCGCTTTCGAAAAGCGGCGGCAGAGTGGTTAAAAACTACAACTACAGTAATGTATCGTACAAATCCACCCATTGTGGATTCTTGGACTCAATCAGCTCAATTTTCCAGGCGCGTTTCCAGTGCTTAATTTGCTTTTCACGTGCAAATACAGTGGTAAAGTTTGGTCCTTCTTCGTAATACACCAAATCATGTACTTTATGCGTTTTTGTAAACCCAGCTATCATGCCATTTCTATGCGCATAAATACGCTGTATTAGGTCCGATGTAGCACCCACATACAAAGTGCCGTTGCGTTTACTGGCCAAGATATAGACATGATGTTGACGCATATATCTACATTTATAACCAATGGCATTAGCATGTATAGATTTCTTTGAAGCCCTTGCGAAAGCGAGGGCCCAGAGCGAAACGATAAATAGTGCTTGTTAACTCTGGATCCCCGATCTGCGCTTCGCTTGTCAGGGATT
>JAHDHN010000112.1 GCA_020631295.1 Rickettsiales bacterium | reverse complement strand
CTATAGTCTATGCATTTGATCCTGCGATCGAGTCGCAGGAAACAGTGCTAGAAGGTAGTCAAATAAACTAACAAGACTTATTCAGGCGTTGATTCAGGATTTTGCCCGCGCGGAAATAGATATTGCGGCGCTGGTTCAAAAACACCGCTTCTCCAGTACGGGGATTTCTGGCCTTGCGCGGTGCACGCTTGCGCGTGGTAAAGCTACCAAAGCCGCGTAATTCTACGCGTTTATTCTCAATTAGCGATTGCGCCATTGTGGAGAAAATTGTATCCACCACCTGTTTTGCTTCTGTGCTTGTAAGGTGCGGAAACTTCTCCGTGAGGCGTTGTATAAGGTCTGACTTTTTCATGTATAGTTCTTAATAAATGGTTAATTTATATCGAATCTATAATATTATTTCCACAAAAGCAACAGCTTTTTACTGTTTTCTTCCATAAAACTACCAAAAAATGCTGTTTTTATGCGTGTGAGCAGTCCTGAAAGCCCTTCTTGTGCAGTATCTAGCTCCCAATCTACCACAGGCAGATTGGCTTTTACCTCCTGCTCATCCTCAAACCATTGGATTACTGTGGCGCTATCGCCCAGCGCATCGATCAGCTTTGCTTGCAGTGCCTGGCGGCCAGAAAAAATGCGCCCATCAGCCACAATTTCCACATCTGTTTTATTCAAGCGTCGCTCTCGCTGTACCGTTTCTTTAAACACATCATGAAAATCATTCAGCATCGCCTCCAAATAGGCCTCATCCTCTGCAGAAAGCTCTTTGAACATAGAGGGCACATTCTTTTTCTCACCGCTGGTGATGCTGTTGACGCGCACGCCAAGCTTATCGCTCAAGCCAGAGATATTGGGCGATTCCATCAGCACGCCAATAGAGCCAGTGATGGTGCCGCTGCTGGCCACAATATAATCACCGCCCAGAGAAATAAGATATCCGGCAGAGGCGGCCACATCTTCCATCACCACACCCACAGGCTTTTCTTGCGCTATCTGTTTTAGAGCACGGTAATATTGCTCGCCGCCCACGGCCGTGCCGCCTGGCGTGTTCACATGCACCAGCACCGCTTTTACATTTTCATTGCTGGCCAGCTCTTGCAGCGTTTCTATCTTTTTCGGCTCTGTGAGCACCAACCCTTCAATGCGCACACGTGCGATATGGCGGCCAAAAGCCTGCCCGTCATTGCCGCCGCCCAGCAGCGTAGCAAGCAGCAACACAAACACAATCACAGCAATAATGCGCCAGCGATTTGTGTGCTTTTGTTGCTCTATGCGTTCTAGTAAAAAATCCGGATCCATTTGCATTAATTATCTCCCATTGCCCACGAATGCGCCATTTATAATCAGCTAGAATAGTTTTTACTAGTCAGGATTGTGATTAGCTTTTATGAAACAGTGAATTTTTTAAGAAAGTATACAGCATGGCTATTATGTCGGACATTTGGATTCGTGAACAGGCAACCAAACATGGTATGATTGAGCCATTTGTGGATCAGCAACATAAGAAGGACCAGAAAGAGCAGGGGATTATCTCTTACGGTGTGTCGTCTTATGGCTATGATGCGCGTGTATCCAGCGAGTTTAAGATTTTTACCAATGTAGATTCTGCTACGGTGGACCCAAAATCCTTTGATGATCATGGTTTTGTGAACCGTGATACGGATGTGTGTATTATTCCGCCCAACAGTTTTGCCTTAGCGCGCACGGTGGAATATTTTCGGATTCCGCGTGATGTGCTGACCATTTGCGTGGGGAAATCAACCTATGCGCGTTGCGGCATTATTGTGAATGTAACACCGCTGGAGCCAGAGTGGGAAGGCCATGTGACATTAGAGTTCTCGAACACCACGCCACTGCCTGCAAAGATCTATGCGAATGAAGGTGCGTGCCAATTTTTGTTCCTAAAAGGGGATCAAACCTGCGAAACATCCTACAAAGACCGCGCCGGCAAATATCAAGGGCAAACAGGCGTTAC
>JAHDHN010000042.1:9812-12480 GCA_020631295.1 Rickettsiales bacterium | reverse complement strand
CCGCGCTATTGCCCTTCAATTGAAGATAAAATCATGCGCTTTAAAGACCGTGAGCGGCACCAAATTTTCCTTGAGCCAGAAGGCATTGAGAGTGATTTGGTCTATCCTAACGGCATCAGCACCAGCCTGCCAGAAGAGGTGCAGGATGCGCTGATACGCAGTATCCCCGGATTGGAGAAATCTGAAATTCTCCAATATGGTTATGCGATTGAATATGATTTTGTGGACCCGCGCGAACTGAAACATACGCTGGAGACCAAGCGCATTGCAGGCCTGTATTTGGCCGGGCAAATTAACGGCACCACGGGCTATGAGGAGGCCGGCGCGCAAGGCTTGATTGCAGGCCTAAATGCAGGATTTGCGGCGCAATCCCAGCCAGAATTCACCCTAGACCGCAGTGATGCCTATATTGGTGTGATGATTGATGATCTGATTCGCCTAGGCACCAAAGAACCCTACCGCATGTTTACCTCACGCGCGGAATACCGCCTGAGCTTGCGGGCGGATAACGCCGATTTGCGTCTGACACCTAAGGCGATTGCACGCAGCATTGTGTGTGATATGCGCCGCATGCAGTTTATTGAAAAGCAAGCAGCCCTGGAGACAGCACGCCAAAGCATGCTGCAATTCTCCATCACGCCCAATGCGCTGATGCAGCAAGGCATTAGCATGAAGCAAGATGGGCAAAAGCGCGATGGACTGACCCTGCTTGCCCATCCGCATATTGATTGGGAAACGCTTTGCGGCCTGATTCCAGAGCTTACAAAAGTACCTGCAGAGATTCAGCAACAGTTGGAAATTGAGGCCATGTATGCAGGATATCTCAAGCGCCAAAGCGCTGATATTCACCAATTTAAGCGGGAAGAAGGGCAGAAGATTCCTACGGACTTTAACTATGGTGCCATTAAAAGCCTAAGCAATGAAGTACTGGAAAAATTACAGCAAGCACAGCCTGCCACCATTGGTGCTGCCAGCCGCATTGCAGGCATCACACCGGCCGCCATCACCGCCCTTTTGGTGCATTTGCGCTATCACCATGAAGATGCCGCATAGACGATGCTTCACGTGAAGCTGTACAGATAGGTGAAATGACAATTTCGTGCAAAAGACAGTAGATGACACGGCAGATATGTGTTACGCAAAGAATATAGTATTCCCTAATAAATTTAGGAAATACTATAGATGCTGTATGAGAAGGATCTGGAATGACAGCTAGACGGCTTCTACTATGGATATGTATAGCTTGTGCATGTGGTTCAGCACAGGCTTTTTGGCCTTGGAGTAAAGAAAAAGCGCCTTATGCACCGCCTAAAAAATTGCAACGTATGATGGATAAGCATGGCTTTTCTTATGGCATGCCGGTGCATATCCGTATTTTCAAAGAAGAAGCAATGTTGGAGCTATGGATGCTGAAACATGGCCGTTTTGCAAAATTGAAGACCTATCCTATTTGCGCTTTTTCTGGCAATCTGGGCCCTAAGAAGAAAGAGGGAGATATGCAGGCGCCGGAAGGGTTTTATCATGTAACGAAAGAGCAGATGAATCCAAACAGCAAATACCACCTCTCCTTCAATTTAGGTTACCCTAACCAATATGACCAGTCCCATGGCCGCACGGGCAGCTTTTTGATGGTGCATGGAGATTGTGTGTCACGCGGGTGCTATGCAATGACGGATAAAGGCATTGAGGAGATTTACAGCCTGATGCATGGTGCGTTTGAGAGTGGGCAAAAGCGTGTGCAGGTGGAAGCATATCCATTTAGAATGACAGCGGCAAATATCATCGGCAAGGGCCGGTTTGATATGTTGGATTTTTGGTTCAATCTGAAGCAAGGCTATGATTTATTTGAGGCCAGCAAATTGCCAAGCCTGGTGAGTGTGGAAGATAAGAACTACCATTTCACCCATACCCGCATGGCTGCCTCAACCCACCCGCTTTTACGGTATAGCAACGCAAAATGACAGATTTTAACACCATAGCAGATAGCTATCTGCAACAGCTGGCCGATAATTTGGAAGACATGGATAAGGCGTACGCAATTGAGGTGGAATATGAGCAAGGCGTGCTCACCATTGATGTGGTCGATAAGCAATATGTGATCAATAAGCACGGTCCCACAGAGCAAATTTGGTTCTCTAGCCCAGTGAGCAATGTGGGGCGCTTGGTATATGCAAATAATGACTGGTATTTTGAAGAGAAACGGTATTTAGACATATTAAAAGAGGAGCTTAATAGGCTCACAGAAACACAGCAATTTTCATCACTTTAAGTGGGGCAACATAAGATGAGAGATATGCAGCGTTCGCAATCATATATAAAGCTGGCGTTAGCCATGGTTGCATATGCCATCTCTGCAACAGCTCTTTATGCCGAAAATATATTACAACGCGCGAATATTACCGATTATTCTGATGCCACCACACGTATTATCCTTTTTACCGATGGGCTCGCAGATGCAAGCACGTTTCTGCTCAAAAGCCCGGACCGCTTGGTGGTAGATCTCGCGCAGGTGAGCACCAAGCCTGCCTCTCGCCCTGTGTCGAACTCTAAGGTGATTCATCAATTGCGCACGGGCGTGCCCAACCCGGATACGGCCCGTGTAGTGCTGGATTTATCTGAGGAAGTGGCAATTAAAAAAGACTATTGGGTAAAGCCCGGTGAACAAACC
>JAHDHN010000042.1:7819-9712 GCA_020631295.1 Rickettsiales bacterium | reverse complement strand
TGTGGAAACAACAGAGCAATCTGATACTAACACAGAAACGTCAGCAAGTACTCCCGCACCCTCTGCGGAGCCAGCTGCAGAACCTGCCGCCGCCACTAGCAGTGATGCGCCTCAGCCTGTGTTGAAACCTACTGTTACCGACCGTTTTGACGAGGTAGCGCGTGTTGTGAAGGAAGAAAGCGGGAATGTGGAAGCTGAGCCAACAGCAGAAATTCCAGCTGAGCCAAAAGAAGCAGAAGCCACCTCAGCCGCAACCACCGACAGCATCGCCATGTTGGCCATTCCTGTTCGGCTGAAACCAAGCAGCATTTCAGGTGCGCCGCTCAAGCAGTTTAATACGGCCGGCACGCCACTGCCTATTATAAAGCCGCGCAATTTTGCGCCTTATTTGCCTATGATTGTGATTGATGCCGGCCATGGCGGCAAAGATCCGGGTGCTATTTCCAAATCACGCAAACGCACCAGGGAAAAGCATATCACACTGGCCTATGCCAAGGAGCTGGCAACAGCGCTGCGTCAGACAGGCAAGTACCGCGTACGTCTCACCCGCAACAAGGACCAGTTCGTTGCCTTGAACAAACGTGTGGATATTGCACGGAATGCCAAGGCAGATTTATTTATCTCGCTGCATGCAGACGCATCGAAAAGCAAAAATACCAAGGGCTTTAGCGTATACACACTTTCTGCCCAACGTGCCGAGCGTGAGCTGCGCACCACCACACGCCAGGCATTGAAAAAAGAGGTCATTAAAGATGTGGATTTTGCCGAGCAAGATAATCTGGTAAAGCATGCCTTCTTGCATCTGGCCAAGAACAACACGGCCAAGCGCTCGCTTGATTTTGCCCAATTGCTGGTGAAACATGTGGGCGGTGCATCGCAGCTTATTCGGCGTCCGCACCGCCATGCAAGCCTGAAGGTGCTTACCTCCATTGACGTGCCCTCCGTGCTGATTGAGTTGGGCTTTTTGACCAATAGAAGTGATGAGAAGAACCTACTCTCCAGCCGCTATCGTAGCAAAATCACCCGCCACATTGTCAGCGCCATTGATGCACTCTTTGTGATGTAGTTTCAGCTTTTCTTTTCTGTACCCTTTTGGTATGGATCATTTTTATTGTTATGAAACATCCTGTTATCATATTATTGCTATGTGTATTCACACTAAGCGCTGTGCCTTCTGCGCAGGCGGCGCATAGTGATTCTTGGGACCGTATTGAAGGCTTTGGTAAAATGGAATGCGGCGCCTTGTTTGATGCGCTGCGCAATTTTGACGAATTTCATAAAGAAGTGCCCCGCAATGCGGTACATGTGGATGCTATTAAATGGGGTGATGCAGATTTTCAGAAATATCTGCGCCGTCACCTGCAAAATCTAACCATCATTAGGAGATGTTGATATGAAGAAGCTCGTAACATTAGGGCTGGCAGTGTCGTTGCTTGCTGGTTGTTCTGAAACAAAGCAACAAGTGGCAATGGTACAAAATTTGCAACCGGTGGCCGACCAATTCTATGCCACATTGCATCGTGATTTTTCCATTTTGTCTAAGTTTGAATATGAAGGCGGTGATGTGCGCTCTGCCGGTGCATTTGCAAAGCAGGCCGAAGCCGCGGCGGCTGGTCAGTTACCCGCTATAACAGACCCAGCCACATTGAATATTAAAGACGCTGAAAGCGTGGCGCTGCTGCAAGAGCAATATGATGATATTGTAGCGCGCTTAGCTACAGAAGAGCGCAACACGCACCCGCTTTATATGTCTAAAGCCATCACCAATTATGAGTGCCGCGTGGAGCAGTTGGAAGAGGGCATTCAGCCAGACCATGTGTTGGCATGCGGTAACCATATTGCCTCACCAGGTGAAGCGCGTGAGCAGATGATTGAGAAATATCGCAGCCAATC
>JAHDHN010000042.1:0-7719 GCA_020631295.1 Rickettsiales bacterium | reverse complement strand
GGGTATAACCGCCGCGTGGAAGTAGAATTTAGTGAGCCTGAAATTGAGATTGGGGCAGAGTTGTTGGAGCGCTTGCGTTTGAACGACACGCAGCCAATCGGGCAGTAACAATAGGAAACAAGGAAACGTAAACGAGCACATATGTATCGCTTTTTTACCATAGCCTTCATGGCGCTTACGCTGACAGCCTTGCCGCTTAAGGCCGAGTTGCCGCTTACGCATCCTTATGCTGAGCTGGATGTAGAAGCGGTGTTGCTGGATGATAATGACAGCAGTGCAGATGCGGTATATGCGCTGCAAGCCTGGCTGCCTTTGTTCCAAACGCGAGACACTATTACCTATATTGATGCAGCCTTGGCTAGCACCTCTTCTTCAGACGAAGAAATTGACAAAGCAGTGGCATTATTTGGCCTGCGCCACAAGGTAAGCAGTGATGTGGCATTGGGCGCCTTTGGCATGGCAGGCCGAAGTGCATCTTCTTTCGGCAATAATTTTGGTGCAGCGGGTGCTGGTGTGGAGCTTATCACCAACCGTTTTGACTTTTCTACCTTGTTCGTGTTGCCTACCAGTAGCACGCGTAAATCTTTCACTGGCGGCAGTGAGAAGTCACAAAAATACCTTACCTCTAGCGCTGGGTTAGATTGGCACCCACCCTTTGATCTGCCTGGCCATATGCGCCTGCAAGCGGATGTGAATTATGCGTTTGGCAGCGGTGATACCGAGCAGGATTATTTCTTTGGCGATATTGAATTGCAATATAACCGTGAGGCAAGCTTTTTGGGTGATTTTGCGCCAGACTCATTGTTGATATTTGGTATTGGCACCAGTTTCAGCAATGGCACGGATGCTGGCCATGCAGAGGTGGATATGTTTGATACTGTCTATGGTAAGGTAAGCCTGCGTGTGCCGCTTACCATCAAGAAATTGCGCGGCGATATTTACAGCAAAGATGCGCTGGAGCAAAAGCTCAACCGCTCTCTCACAGACTCTATACCCGTGTTTGCCCCGGTGAGTTATTAGGTATCTAGAATTCCACTTATAGTAAGATCGCTTAACAATTCATAACTCTGTTTCCTGCGACTTGCCTGTCCGCCATAGCCTCCTGTCGTCCGAAGCTTTAGCACAGGAGGATGGCGACGGCGGGATCGCAGGATCAAATATAAGAGTTGTGCTGTGTTACCATTTGACCCTGTGGCTCCCGCTACGCTCTTTGAGCTACGCCGGACGCGGTAAACCACAGGGAACAATATCGTTTATGAATTGTTAACAGAAATAACCATATTTGCGAAGACCTATAGTAAACTGCATAATTAATAACACAGCGTCATCCCGTGGTTTATCCACGGGATCCAGGGCGAAAAAGAGAGATTTAGCGTTGCAGCCCTGGATACCGCGAACAAGTCGCGGTATGACGCGAGATGGGTATTTGTATCGTTAATTATGCAGTTTACTATAACTTCTTAATAGGCGTAGTTAGATCTAACCAGACAGCTCCCGCTTAAAGCGGCTGCCCAAACGGGTCAGCACCTCATAGCCAATCGTGCCCGCTTTTTCTGCCAGCATGTCTACAGGCACATTAGGACCCAGCAATTCTATCTTGTCACCCAGTTGTATATCGGGCACATGGGTTACATCCAGCACCAATAAATCCATCGACACACGGCCCACCAGCGGTACTTCTACACCCTTAATGCTGCCATAAGCGCCTTTATTGCTCAGGCTGCGCAAATAGCCATCCGCGTATCCCACCGGTACCGTGGCCAGCACGCTTCCTGCTTTGGCAATTTCTGTGGCACCATAGCCCACCGGCGTGTCCTCTTGCAGCGTACGGAGCTGGATAATACTGGCTTCTAGCTTTGCTACCTGCTGCAAATCCAATATGTGCGTTGGTACACTATTAATACCATAAAGCGAGCACCCTACACGCACCATATCATGGTGATAGCTGCCATCTGTGGCCACGCCGCCGGAGTTGGCAATGCTTAACGGCACGGTGGGAAAATGCGTACGCAAACGTTCTGCCGCCTGTTTTTGTGTGGCATTAAGCGGATGGTCCGGCTCTCCCATGCAGGCCAAATGGCTCATAATATAACAGAGATTGATGCCAGAAAGATCCAACGTTTCCAGCGCGTGCATATCCACACCCAGCCGTGTCATGCCCGTATCCACATGCAAAATAGCAGGTTTTCCCTGGCCCTGCTGCTGCCACAGGGTGCATTCGGCTTCGCTATTAAGCTCTGGCGTCAGATTATGCTCCAACATAATGGCGGCTTGGCCTGCGTTTCTGATACCATGAAACACATAAATAGCCGCATCAGGCACCAGCGCTCGCAGCTCTATTGCCTCATCCAAATTCGCCACAAAAAAATCACGGCAGCCGGCCTCATGCAATACCGGCGCCACATGCGCAATGCCCAACCCGTAACCATCGGCCTTCACCACAGAAGCGGTGATGGCCGTACCAGCCTTCTTCGCTAACAACCGATAATTATGCTGCAACGCAGCAGGATCAATCGTCAACACAGCATCTGCATAGTTTGTGTTCATATGGTTCTATATAGCGGGAGTTTTACAGTACTGACAATGTGTTAATTTATGCTATGTTGCAGGCATGAATGCACAAGATACAGAACTTTATGCGGCCTTGATTGAGAAGCTGGACAATGGTCCTAAGCGTGCAGTGCGTGCTATGGTACAAGAGCTGCATCGCGGGGATATTGTGGAGCTTCTTAATCAATTATCTGCGGAGCGTCGTTCACGCCTGCTGCCTTATATTGCTGAGGATTTTGATGCTGATATTTTGGTAGAATTAGAGCCAGATATTCGTGAAGATGTGATGGCGCATTTGGGCCTGAAAGCCAGTGCAGAAGCCATCGGCGCGCTGGAAAGTGATGACGCCGTGCAGGTGATGGAAGATTTGGAAGAAGGCGAGCAGCAAGAGCTGCTGGAAGAGCTTCCAGCCAAGCAGCGTAAGCGCCTGGAAGAAAGCCTATCCTATCCGGAGGAATCTGCCGGGCGTTTGATGAACCGGCAATATGCCGCCATGTCCGCACGGGCAACGGTGGGCGAGACGATCGATTTCTTGCGAAAAAGCCGTACCTTGCCGGATGATTTCTATGCCATCTTTATTGTGGATGATGCGGGCGCGCCCATTGGCTATGTGCGTGTAAGCCGGGTGATTCGCACCAGTCGTAACCGCAAATTGCGTGATATTATGGACGATAATATCCGCCCTATCTCCCCGCACATGGATCAAGAAGAAACCGCCTATCTGTTCCAAAAATACGGCCTTGTATCGGCCCCCGTTATTGATGGTGATGGCAAACTCATTGCCCAAATCACGCTGGATGATGTGATGGACGTGATTGAAGAAGAGGCAGAGGAAGATATTTTGCAGCTGGCCGGTGTGACCAGCACGGATTTGTTCTCTGGTCTGTGGGACACCGCCACGCACCGTTTTCCTTGGCTGTTCATCAATCTGCTCACTGCCATTGCCGCCAGTGCGGTGATCATGCTGTTTCAAGATTCTATTGAACAACTGGTGGCGCTGGCTGTGCTTATGCCCATTGTGGCCAGCATGGCGGGCAATGCCGGCACGCAAACACTGGCTGTGGCCGTACGCGGTCTTGCCACGCGGGAGCTCACTCCCACCAATGCCAAGCGCATTGTGGTCAAGGAGTTGATTGCCGCTACCTTAAACGGTGTGGCCTTTGCGCTGATTGTATTTGCGGTGTCTTGGTTGGTGTATCAGGATTTTTATATGAGCGCGGTGTTTGCGGCTGCCACCTGGGCGGCTTTGATGTTGGCTGGCCTGGCCGGCACACTCATTCCACTTTCCTTGGTGCGCGCAGGTGTAGACCCGGCCATTGCCAGCAGCGTATTCCTCACCACCATTACAGATATGTCCTCCTTCTTCATTTTCCTTGGCCTGGCTGCCTGGTGGCTGGTGTAAACAATGAAGGGTGAAGCGGCCTTAATCGGTGCAGCCTATGTGAAAATGCGGTCAGCGCAGCTGCCTATGTCTCCGGGTGTGTATCAGATGCACAATGCGGAGGGTGAACTGTTATATATCGGCAAGGCCAAGGAGTTGCGTAAGCGTGTGGGGCAATATACCCAGCTGCAGCGGTTGGAACCGCGCAAGCAACGCATGATCATGCAGGTAACGCACATTGCCGTCACGGTCACGCATAGTGAGGCAGAAGCCTTGTTGCTTGAGGCGAATATGATCAAGCAGCACCGCCCGCCTTTTAACATTCTGCTGAAGGACGATAAATCGTTCCCTTACATCAGCTTTCAGCCAGGAAAAAGCGGTGAGGCTTCGCTGTTTCCACGGATTGTGAAACATCGCGGTGCGCTAGATAAGAACCAGTTTTATTATGGTCCCTTCGCCAGTGCCGGTGCAGTGAATAAGGCCATTGCCACGCTGCAAAAGGCGTTTTTGTTGCGCAATTGTACAGACAGCAATTTTGCAGGGCGCAGCCGGCCTTGTTTGGAATATCAGATCAAGCGCTGCACGGCACCTTGTGTGGGCTATGTGTCAGAGGCAGACTATGGAAAGCAAGTGGAGGAAGCCGAAGCAGTAATAAGCGGTGCGTCTAACAGCGTGCAAGCCAATTTGCAGCAAGAGATGCAACAAGCCAGCGATGCGATGGAATATGAGCAGGCCGCGGCGTTACGCAATCGCTTGGCTGCCTTGCAGCATTTGCTGGCCGAGCAACATATCAACCTTACCCACACCGATGAGGCAGATGTATTTGTGCATCACCGGGCCGAAAAGCATGTGGTCTATGTGCTGTTTGTGCGCAATAAGCGCGTGGTGGGCAGCCATGCTTTCATGCCCAATGCCTCGGCAGAAGCATCACCCGCAGAGTTGCTGGAGGCAGTGATTGGTCAATTTTACCAGCGCCACCCGGTGCCTAAATTATTGCTGCTAAGCCACGCGCTGGAACGATTAGATACATTAGAGGCGGCCTTGTCTTCCTTGCCCAAGCGTGTGAGTGCGGCCAACCAGAGCACACAGATTACAGTGCCACAGCGTGGTGAAAAGCGCCAGCTACTGCAATTAGCAGAAGATAACGCCAAGCAGCATATGCAAGAATGGTTGATGGAAACCGGAAAAACATCCGAGCTGCATCTGCAGCTGCAGGAACTGTTTGCATTGGAGCGTATGCCAGAGCGGATTGAAGTCTATGACAATTCCCATATTTTTGGCCAGCATGCCACCGGTGCGATGATTGTGGCTGGCTTGGAAGGGTTTGAGAAACAGGAATATCGCCGCTTTAACGTGGATGCTGGGCATAAGGCCAGCGGCGGTGATGATTATAGCATGCTACGCCAGGTGCTCACACGGCGCTTAAAGAAAATGCTGCTGGGCGAGGGTGCTAAGCCTGATTTGCTGCTGATTGATGGTGGTGCGCAGCATCTGAGTGTTACAGAACAAGTCATGCAGGAGCTGAATGTTACGGATGTGCCCTATGTATGCATTGCCAAAGGGCAAGACCGCAATGCCGGCCGTGAATGGTTCCACCAGCCGAATAAGCAAGCATTTCAATTGCCAGAGCAAGATCCAAAGCTGCATTATCTGCAACGGCTGCGTGATGAAGCCCACCGCTTTGCTATTTTCACCCACCGTGCCAAGCGCAGCAAGGCGCTGGTAAGCAATCCGATTGATGATATTCCTGGTGTAGGTGTCGTGCGGCGCAAGGCATTGCTGCAGCATTTTGGATCATTCAAGGCGCTGCAGGCCTCTAGCATGGAAGACATTGCAGCCGTGCCTGGCATTAGTCGTACCTTAGCAGAGCATATCCACCGCTATTTGCATTAGGTTCTTGTATTCCTGTCTAATAGGCGTATAGCTCAGAGCATGCATATTACATGCAGCATGTTTACCACATGTAAGAGTGCTACAAGTGATGTGATATAGATGATGAAAGTCATCGCATAATAACCACAATAATAGAAAGAGAGTCATAATGGCAACAGGTACAGTAAAATGGTTTAACGGCACAAAAGGCTATGGATTTATTCAGCCAGAAAATGGCGGCGCGGATGTATTCGTACATATTTCTGCTCTGCAAGAAGCAGGTCTGCAAGGCCTGGATGATGGCCAAAAAATCCAATATGAGTTGGTGGAAAGCCGTGGCAAAACCTCTGCAGGTCAGTTGCAGTTAGTTGCCTAGGGCATTCTTTTTTATCTAAGCTATAGTAGAATCGTTTAACAATTAATAAACGAATTGTTCCCTGTGGTTTAGCCACAGGGTCAAATAGTGATACAGCATAACTGCTACATTTGATCCTGCGATCAAGTCGCAGGAAACAGAACTATGAATTGTTAAGCGATCTTACTATATAATGGGGCATATGGCGGATAAGTATCACACAATATTAGTCACGGGCGGTGCGGGTTTTATTGGCTCGCACCTCGTGGATTTGCTGGTAGAACATGGCCATAAAGTGGTGGTGCTTGATGCACTTACTTATGCTGGCAGCAAGGACAATCTGGCACAATCTTGGGATAAGATTACCTTCATAGAAGGCAGCATTTGTGATGCGGAGCTGGTGCATGATCTTTGCAAAACATATCGCTTTGATGCGGTGATCAACACCGCAGCAGAAAGCCATGTGGACAACTCCATTGCAGCGCCCGATGATTTTATGGAAACCAATATCATCGGTACCTATGTGATGCTGCAAGCCGTGCGCACCCATTGCCCAGAGGCGCGCTTTGTGCAAATGTCTACCGATGAGGTGTTTGGCACGTTAGGTGAGAAGTTTAAATTCACCGAAACCACGCCTTATGACCCGCGCTCGCCCTATTCTTCTTCCAAAGCAGCGGCCGATCATTTGGTGATGGCTTGGTACCATACTTACGGTATGGACGCGGTGATTACCCATTGCACCAATAATTATGGCCCGCGCCAATATCCGGAGAAATTGATCCCAGTGATTATCAAGCGCGCGCTTGCGGGTGAGGAGCTGCCTGTATATGGCGACGGCGAAAATGTGCGTGATTGGATTTATGTGCATGACCATGTGCGTGGTGTCTATGCGGCATTGATGTGCGGCACAGCAGGTGAGCATTATAGCTTTGGTGGCGGTAATGAGATCAGTAACAACCATATGGTGGCCACCTTGTGCGCTATTTTAGACCGCACGCGCCCACATGCAAAGGGCACGCATTACATTGACCAAAAAACCTTTGTGACAGACCGGCTGGGACATGATCGCCGCTATGCGATTGACGGCGCCAAGGCCAAAAAGGATTTAGGCTATGTGCCTGAAGCAGTATTTGAAACTGCGCTAGAAGACACGGTAGCATGGTATTTGCATGATGCACAGGAGCAGGCGGCGTAACATGAATATCACCATCCATATTGACCAGCTCCGTGTACGCCCGATTGTGGGTGTATATGAGTATGAGCGTGAGGCGCCGCAAGATCTGCTGATCAGCGCTGATATTACCTTTGACGGCACCAACGTGGCCAAGAGCGATGATGTGGTAGACACGCTGGATTATGTGCGTCTCGGACAACGCATTATCACCGCCATTGAGGCAACGGAGTATCAGCTGATTGAATCGGTGTTGCACCACACGCTGAATGTGGTGTGTGAAGATGATCGCGTGCTGCATGCGCATGTTACCATCGAAAAACCAGGTGCGGGTTTACGCACCATCGCCAAGAACGTGGCCGTGAGCGGCGAACGCTTCCGTGATGTGTA
>JAHDHN010000041.1 GCA_020631295.1 Rickettsiales bacterium | reverse complement strand
GGTGAGTTGCCCACCAGCTCGGGCCTGCGCAAATTATTTGAAGGCGATGATCGGTTAGCCGCCCTTCCTTGTTATCAGGATGATGCACGCGACCTGCCACGCGTAATTGCAGAGCAAGCCACCATGCATAATCTGGCACTAGACCGCGAGGCGATTGGCTATTTGGCGCAGCATTGCCAGGGAGATCGGCTCTCACTCAAGCAGGTGATTGCAAAAATTGCGCTTTATGTACAAGGCCGCCAGAATGCTACGCTGGAAGAGGTGATGGCTTGCACGGCTTCTATCACAGAAGCCACGCTGGATGATATTACCATGCAGGTAACCAGCGGCAATGGCACGGGGTTGCGCAGCTTGCTGCAAAAAGCAGAACAGCAAGGCATTGCACCGGTGGCAGTGTGCCGCAGCCTGCACCGGCATTTGCTACGCTTGTTGCAGATTCGCCTGACCATGCAGCAGGGCAGCAATATGGAAGAGGCTATCAAAGCCGCAAGGCCTATGGTGTTTTTCAAACATGTGCCGATTGTGAAACAACAGCTGCAGCGCTGGCAACATAGCAGCATGCTCAAGCGCGCCATTGCATTGCTTTACACTATGGAAATGGCGGTAAAACAAGAGCCCAGCCTGCAAGATACCAGCCTCAGCCGCGGCCTTTTAAAACTCGCCACCATGCGGTAATGACTGGGGTACCATTAGTTACATAGAAATAATAAAGAAATGGCTCCGCGGACAGGACTCGAACCTGTGACCAAGAGATTAACAGTCTCCTGCTCTACCAACTGAGCTACCGCGGAGCATGCCCGAAAACGGGTAAGCGGCTTCATACGAAGCTGTGTGGTAAAGTGCAAGCAAAAAGCGCGCGCATCTGCGTGGCGGTGATTTTTGTAATGATTTCTTCATGTTTTGCGGCTATAATGAAGGTATGAGAGATTCTGTTACACATGGAAAAGAACTGAGCAAAAATGGTGTGGTACCTGGCGGCGCGGTGATGGTGGCCCATTTGGAAGCTGAGTTGGCTGCAAGCCAAAAAGGCCCTGTGTCTGACAAAAAAACACAGGAAAAAGAGAATCTGGTGGGAGATCAGGGCATTGGATAGGTCTTATATTCCCTTTATTTACGCCTATAAGGAATTGCCTCTGTGACTATTTCTGGTGATGCGCTGCAGCATAAGATTATCCACATATTAGAGCAAAAAAGCGGGCAGGATATTGTCTATATCGACCTTGCGGGCAAGTCCGACATGGCTGATGGCATGATTATTGCCACGGGCACCTCCAGCCGCCATGTGGCAACATTGGCAGACTATGCCGCACGGGCACTGAAAGATGCCGGTGGCACCATTTTATCTGAAACCGGCAAAGAAAGCGGCGAGTGGGTGTTGATCGATTCACCTAATATTATGGTGCATGTATTTAAGGCCGAAACACGCGCCCTATATCAGCTGGAAAAAATGTGGGACGCAGATTTTTCCTATCCAAACGCCACCGCTCGGCCTGATGGCGAAGTGGCCGTGTGAATTAGAGAGTCTTTCATACCCCAAACGACACTATCTATAGAAACCTCTGCAAAAGCAGAGTCTTCTATGAAAAGCGCCATCGAAAATATAGCATTTTCGAAATTTACCAACGGGAATGCTATGAAAATCACGTAGTGATTTTGCACGGCGAAGCCAGTGGAGCAATTTTATTGATTCCATCAATAATAATCAAATATTTCGTGCACTTGCTACTTGAACTGGGATACACAATCACCAAAATTAACGAGGGTTTTTAGAGGTGCCCGTTTATTGTTCGGATCACTGCAGTTGGCAATTATCCAATCTAAGCAGAGAAATCCTCGTTGAACAAGTTGGACGAACGCGAAAGCGTGAGGGTAAACGACCGACTGGGAGCTTAAGCCTTAGTGGCGCTTGAACGTCATCAATAAGAGAGCTAGCATAGCTCTTTAAGCAGAGAAATCTTCGTTGAGAAGCCAGACGATATTTGGTTGGTTCTGGTCGTCCATTTCATAGTCCACCACATCCATATCAATCAGCTGTACGATGGCTTTTTCCAGTTCAGTATTTTCTTTGATGCCTTGCTCATGGCAGGCTTGCACCAGCAACTTTAGATCTAAAGCCGAGTTTTCATCCTTCGCATTGGCAGCCTCCAACACATTATACACCGCCTTCTGCGCATCATCAAAATAGGTCGTATCCACCGCCATCGTTACATTGCTCCGTTAAAAATAGATGCATCTATTTGTAATGGCCGAACTCGCCTGACGCAAGACTGCATTTTCCTCTGGCAATATGGAAAGGGCTTGGTAAAGTGATAGGCAAATTAAAATTATGCGTTGCAACGCAAGGAAACCACATCATGCCTATCGATAAGTCTAAATTACCCAGCCGTTATGTAACCACCTTCCCAAAGCGCAGCGGTGCACGCACCATGATGCTCAGCCCATGTATGAATATTGAAGATGGTGGGTTGGAATTGCCGTTGGTGGGTGTGGCCACCACGTGGAATGAAGCAGCGCCGTGTAATATTGCATTATCACGCCAAGCCAAAGCAGCGAAAAAGGGCGTGGAAGCAGCTGCCGGTACACCGCGTGAATTCACCACCATTACGGTAACAGACGGGATTGCCATGGGCCATGCTGGCATGTATTCTTCCCTGCCTTCGCGTGAGGCAATTTGTGACTCTGTAGAGCTGACCATGCGCGGCCATTCTTATGATGCTCTTATTGGTTTGGCCGGTTGTGATAAATCTCTACCTGGTTTGATGATGGCGATGGTACGCCTGAATGTGCCAAGTGTGTTCATGTATGGCGGCACGATTTTACCGGGCCGTTTCCAAGACAGAGACGTGACTATTGTAGATGTATTTGAAGGCATCGGCTCTAATGCCGCAGGGAATATGAGCGATGAAGATCTGCGCATTTTGGAAGAGGCTGCTTGCCCGTCTTCTGGTTCTTGTGGTGGACAGTTCACTGCCAATACTATGGCTTGTGTGAGTGAAGCTGTGGGCCTTGCTTTGCCAGGTTCTGCGGGCACGCCAGCACCGTATGAATCACGTGATGAATATGCGTATGCATCGGGTGAGGCGGTGATGAAGCTGATTGAACAAAATCTCCGCCCGCGCGATATTGTGACACGTAAGTCTCTGGAAAATGCAGCGCGCGTGGTGGCTGCCAGCGGTGGCTCCACCAATGCCGGTCTGCACTTACCTGCCATGGCGCATGAGGCAGGCATTGATTTCACCCTGCAAGATATGTGTGATATCTTTAAAGACACGCCTTACATTGCCGACCTAAAACCAGGCGGCCAATATGTAGCAAAAGACATGCATGAGGTAGGCGGCGTGCCTGTGTTAATCAAGGCGCTGATAAAAGGCGGCTATATCCACGAAGATTGCATGACCGTGACCGGAAAGACCATTGGTGAAAACCATGCCAATGTGGGCGAACCGGATGGCCGTGTGCTTTACCCTGTATCCAACCCGATCACAAAAACAGGTGGTGTGGTTGGCTTGCAAGGCAATTTGGCACCAGAGGGCGCGATTGTGAAAGTGGCCGGATTGAGCGAGCTGCAATTTAGCGGCCCCGCACGTTGCTTTGAATGCGAGGAAGATGCGTTAGAAGCAGTATTAGCGCAAGGCTATGAAGAAGGTGAAGTAATCATCATCCGTAATGAAGGGCCAAAAGGCGGCCCAGGCATGCGTGAGATGCTTTCTACCACTGCAGCACTCTCTGGCCAGGATACCAAAGGCAAGGTGGCGCTGATTACCGACGGGCGATTCTCTGGCGGCACCCGCGGCTTCTGTATTGGTCATGTGGGCCCAGAAGCGGCCGTGGGCGGACCAATCGGCCTGTTGAAAGACGGCGATATGATTCATATTGATGCGGAAAAAGGCACCCTGAATGTGGATGTAACCGAAGAAGAATTTGCCGAGCGCAAGAAAGCATGGAAGCCACGTAGCAATAACTATCAGTCTGGTGCGTTGCAGAAATATGCGGCCTTGGTAGGGTCTGCTAAATTTGGTGCAGTAACACACCCTGGCGCGCGTGAAGAAACACATGTCTACGCAGATATTTAGTTGCTAAACAGCACCGTATTACAGAAGCTAATTGACTCTGGGCCTAAACTTGGTAAAGCCAAGATGTGAACGGCTATATACTGGTATTGGTTATTTTGTCCTTAGGCGGCTATATGCTGCTGCGGCAGCACATGGTGCAAAAAGCAGGAAAAGCCGGCGTACAATTGCATTCTCTGCCGGGTTATTATGGTATGTGCGCGCTTTTATGGGTGGTGTTGCCGGGTGCTATTTTGACCTATCTTCTGCTGCGATATGCGCCTGAGAATTTACCCAATGCGGTGCCGGCCGGTGCACTGTCTTTGGCGATCATTGGCGGGTTTATTGCGCTTGGGCGCTGGTTTTCACCACAATTTCGTGCGCGCCAACATACAGAGAAATGGATCAATGCGCTGCTGCTCATCAGCACCGTGCTTGCCGTATCCATCACTGTTTTAATTGTGTTCTCCATTTTGGTAGAGGCACTGGCATTCTTCGAGAAAGTCTCGTGGAAAGAGTTTTTCTTTGGGACCCATTGGAGCCCGCAAATGGCTGGTCATGGTGGCCATGGTGAAGGCAGCTTTGGTGCGATTCCTGTCTTTCTGGGCACATTGCTAATCACCTTCATTGCCATGTGCATTGCCGGTCCGCTTGGTTTGCTTTCTGCCATTTATTTGTCTGAATATGCACCCAAACGTTTCCGCAGCATTGCCAAGCCGTTATTGGAAATTTTGGCAGGTATTCCTACCGTAGTATATGGCTTCTTTGCCGCGGTGACCTTTGCACCCATGCTGCGCGATTTGGGTGAATTTTTGCATTTGGATGTGGCAAGTGAAAGTGCGTTAGCCGCTGGGTTGGTAATGGGCGTGATGATTATTCCTTTCGTGCTCTCTTTGTCAGACGATGTGATGAAGGCAGTGCCCAAAGCCTTGCGTGATGCCTCTTTAGGGCTGGGTGCCACGCGTTCGGAGACCATTCGCCAGGTGGTGATTCCTGCGGCGCTGCCAGGTATTATGGGCGCGTTGCTGCTTGCCATTTCCCGCGCTATTGGTGAAACGATGATTGTGGTGATGGCCGCCGGCCTCACTGCCAACCTCACGCTCAACCCGTTTGATTCGGTGACCACCGTAACCACGCAGATCGTTACCCTGCTGGTGGGTGACCAAGAGTTTGACAGTGCCAAAACGCTCTCTGCCTTTGCGCTTAGCCTCACGCTGTTTGTGGTAACCTTGCTACTAAACATCATCGCGTTGATGATCGTGAAAAAATACCGGGAGAAATACGACTAATGGTCAAGCATCCCAAACATATCCGCAAAGCCAAGCGTAATAGCACACATCCTTTTGTGCTTTCAGGGCAGGAGCCTTCGCACAAGCGGGTGATGCAGCGCAACCGCAAGGAACGCCGCTTTAAATATTATGGTCTGGCGGCGATTATTCTGGCATTGATGTTCTTGGCATTGTTGCTGGGCAGCATTGTGAATAAGGGTACTTCAGCCTTTTCCAGCACGGAAATTGCATTGAATGTAACGCTGGATCCAGAGCGGTTGGGTTTGACCGATCCGAACTACCCGCGCACGGTAAAAAATGCGCGCTATCGCCGTGTGATTCAAGATGCGTTAGAGGCGCAATTCCCAGAGGTACAAACCCGTACGGATAAACGCATGTTGCACAGTTTGGTGAGCTGGACAGCGCAATTTGACTTGCGTGAAGAGGTGCTGAAAGATCCAGAGTTAATTGGCAACACAGCGCGCTTTTGGTTCCCTGCGGCGTCGGATATTGATTTGGCACAAAAGGGCACCATCAGCCGTGCGGTGCCAGAGATAAAACGCCGCGTGAAAGACATTGAATTTGGTTGGCTAGATACGTTAGAACAAAAAAACGCGCTGAAAAAACGTTTCAATACACGCTTTTTCACGGAGTCCGATTCGCGTGAGCCAGAAAGCGCTGGTATTTGGGGAGCGCTGCTGGGGTCATTATTGGTGATTGGTGTGTGTTTGGCCGTGTCTTTCCCTATTGCTATTTGCGCTGCGGTGT
The DNA here is from genome assembly GCA_020631295.1 of Rickettsiales bacterium. GTDB lineage: Bacteria > Pseudomonadota > Alphaproteobacteria > Rickettsiales > UBA8987 > JAHDHN01. Next base: position 6,443 of record JAHDHN010000041.1, on the reverse strand, counting down.
ATCTGGAAGAATTTGCACCGAAAAATAAATGGACAGATGCGATTGAGGTAGCGCTGAATAATTTGGCGGCCGTGCCGTCTATTGTGTATGGCTTATTGGGTCTGTCTGTATTCCTCAATTTCCTGCATCTGCCGCGGTCGGCAAGCCTGGTGGGGGGGCTTACTTTATCACTGCTGGTATTGCCTACCATTGTGATTACCGCGCGTAATGCGTTAAAATCCGTGCCACCTTCCATCAAAGATGCGGCAATTGGGCTGGGTGCTTCGCCCATTCAAGTGATGATGCATCACACGCTGCCGCTTTCCATGCCGGGTATTATGACCGGTACCATTCTGGCCACGGCGCGCGCCATGGGTGAAACCGCACCGCTATTGATGATTGGCATGGTGGCTTTCATCAACGCCGCACCAGGTGGGCTGACAGACCCAGCCACGGTGCTGCCCGTGCAAATTTATTTGTGGGCTGACAGTCCCGAGCTGGGCTTTGTGGAAAAAACCTCTGCGGCGATTATGATATTGCTCGGCTTCCTGATTGTGGCTAACACGATTGCTGTCTATATCCGCAATAAATACGAAAAAGACTGGTAGATATTGCTGGATTTACATCTATAAGACTCACCCATAAGACATCTATAAGGGAAGAGACGTTATGACTGTAATCAAACCAACGCGCGCACTGCTTTCTGTATCGGATAAAACAAGCCTGATTCCGTTTGCCACTGCTCTGGCAGAGCAAGGTGTGCAACTGCTTTCCACGGGCGGCACCAAGCGTGCCTTGGCGGAGGCCGGTTTGGAGGTGGCGGATGTATCTTCTGTAACAAAATTTCCTGTGATGATGGATGGGCGTGTAAAAACCTTACATCCGAATATTCATGGTGGTATTTTGGCAGATCGTAGCAAGGAGTCACATCTTCAGGCCATGCAAGAGCATGGCATTGAAGGCATTGATATTGTGGTGGTGAATTTATACCCGTTCCGTGAGACTATTGCCAAAACGGATGATTACGATAGTTGCATTGAGAATATTGATATTGGCGGACCGGCCATGGTGCGTGCCTCTGCCAAAAACCATGCGCATGTGGCGATTGTTACTTCACCGAATCAATATGATGATGTGCTAGAGGCAGTAACATCTGCAGGCGGCACAGATTTGGATTTACGCAAGCACTTGGCCTATGAAGCCTTTGCACACACGGCCAGCTATGATGCTGCCATCAGCAACTGGTTTGCTGCCCGTCAGGAGATTGCGTTGCCGCAGTCCTTCACGCCTTCATGGCAACAAAAACAAACATTGCGCTATGGCGAAAATCCACATCAATCCGCTGCGCTTTACAGCGATGGTAGCCAAGTGGGTGTAGCTAATGCCACCCAATTGCAGGGCAAGGAATTGAGCTATAATAATATTGCAGATACGGATGCTGCCTGGAATGCAGTGCAGGCCTTTGAGGCACCTGCGGTGGTGATTGTGAAGCATGCCAATCCGTGCGGTGTGGCTACCGCTGATTCTGTTGCTGCGGCCTATGAAAAAGCACTGGCTTCTGATCCGGTGAGTGCATATGGCGGCATTATTGCCACCAATAAAGCGCTGGATGCGGATACAGCCAATGCCATTGGCAGCTTGTTTGCAGAAGTGATTATTGCACCAGAAATTACCGCAGAAGCTAGAAATATACTGGCGAAGAAGAAAAACCTACGCTTGTTAGAAGCGCAAGCAGGCACGCAAGCTGCTATGTTGAAAACAGTGAGTGGCGGGTTGTTGGTGCAATCAGCGGATGATCAGATTTTTGATGAAGCTGCCCTAAGCATAGTGACCAAGCGTGCACCAACAGACCAAGAAATGCAAGATCTGCGCTTTGCCTTTACCGTGTGTAAATATGTGAAATCCAACGCCATTGTGTTGGCCAAAGACAATGCCACCATTGGCGTGGGAGCCGGCCAAATGAGCCGTATTGATTCCAGCCGCATTGCTGCCCATAAAGCAGAACACACCTGTACAGCGGTGGAAAATGCTACGGGTGCAGTGCTTGCATCTGATGCGTTCTTCCCGTTTGCAGATGGGCTGATTGCTGCCGCAGAATCAGGTGTCACTGCGGTGATTCAGCCGGGTGGCTCCATTCGTGACGAAGAAGTGATTGCCGCTGCAGATGAACGCAACATTGCCATGCTCTTTACCGGCATGCGCCATTTCGCGCATTAGAAAGTGAGTGTGAAAACAGTATCTAATACAAACCACCCTGATGTAACGGAAGTAAGAGGCCTACCTTTAATAGGCGTGAGTCATTTGATTAAGCGTGATCCGCTCAATTTCCTGTCAGATCTTAGCAATCGCTCTGAGAAAATCATCAAGATCTACCATCTGGGTCAGCCTATCTATATCATCAACAGTCCGGAAGGCGTAGAGCATGTGCTGGTGAAGGCTAATAAGCATTTCAGCAAAGGCCATTTTTACAACAAGGTAAAACCGCTTTTTGGCAAAGGGCTTCCCGTGCTGGAGGGTGAAGAGTGGAAGCGCCATAAAAAGCTGATGCAGCCCTCCTTTCACAAGCAACAGCTGGAGCACATTAGTGAGCTGGCCATTGGTTGTTCAGAGCAGCTAGTAGAAAAATGGAAAACAGAAGCGCCGTTGGATATTGATGTGGACGCAGATATGGCACGCCTCACGCTGGATGTGGTGGCGTAGGCTCTGTTTGGCTCGGACATTAAGCAGTATGCAGATGAGGTGGTGCAGGCCATTGATGATTTGCTTTCTATACTATATAGTAAGATCTCCCTTTTAGCTCTGGATAGCGCGGTCAAGCCGCGGTATGACGTGAAGTGGGTATTTGTACCGTTAATTGTGCAGATGATATATATCTTTCCATTTCGCTCTGGGCCTTGGCTTTCGAAAAGCGGCTTCAAGATAACAACTGTTGCTTCACGTGAAGCATAGCCAAAAAAGGGCAGAAAATAGGGATTCTCGTTTTTCCTATCCCACTTTTTGGTAAATCTCTCCGCCGGATTCGGCGAATTTTTGGCTCATCTCCTCCATGCCGGCTTGGCGCTGTTGTTCGGTGAGTTGCTGGCCTTCTTTGGTGGCGGCAAAGTCGCGTACTTCTTGCGTGATTTTCATGCTGCAGAATTTGGGCCCGCACATGGAACAAAAATGTGCTACCTTGGCACCCTCAGCCGGTAAGGTTTGGTCGTGGAATGCTTCGGCACGTTCTGGGTCTAAGCTCAGATTAAACTGGTCACGCCAACGGAACTCAAAGCGCGCACGCGACAGCGCATCATCCCGCAATTGGGCACCCGGGTGACCCTTGGCTAAATCAGCCGCATGGGCAGCAATTTTATAGGTAATCACGCCCTCTTTCACATCGTCCCGATCTGGCAGACCCAAATGCTCCTTCGGCGTGACATAACACAGCATCGCCGTGCCATACCAACCAATCTGCGCGGCGCCAATGGCGCTGGTGATATGGTCATAACCCGGTGCGATATCGGTCGTGAGAGGGCCAAGCGTATAGAATGGCGCCTCATAGCAATGTTTCAGCTGCTCATCCATATTCTCTTTGATCAAATGCATGGGCACATGGCCTGGGCCTTCAATCATGGTTTGTACATCATGCTCCCAGGCGATTTTGGTCAACTCGCCTAATGTGCGCAGCTCGTTCATCTGCGCTTCGTCATTTGCATCAGCAATCGAGCCCGGACGCAAGCCATCACCCAGCGAGAACGCCACGTCATATTGTTTCATAATCTCGCAAATATCTTCAAAATGCGTATAGAGGAAATTTTCCTTGTGATGAGCAATGCACCATTTGGCCATGATGCTACCGCCGCGCGACACAATGCCGGTCACACGGTTGGCTGTCATTGGCACAAAGGGCAGACGCACGCCGGCATGGATGGTGAAATAATCCACACCCTGCTCGGCTTGTTCAATCAGCGTATCGCGGAAGATTTCCCAGGTCAAATCTTCGGCCACGCCACCTACCTTCTCTAGCGCCTGGTAAATGGGCACGGTGCCCACCGGTACGGGGCTGTTGCGCAAAATCCACTCCCGCGTGGTATGGATATTTTTACCGGTAGACAAATCCATGATGGTGTCCGCACCCCAGCGCGTGGCCCACACCATTTTATCCACCTCTTCACCAATGGAGCTGGTCACCGCAGAGTTACCAATATTGGCATTGATTTTCACCAGGAAATTGCGGCCAATCACCATCGGTTCACTCTCTGGGTGGTTGATGTTATTGGGGATAATCGCGCGGCCTTCGGCCACTTCCTTGCGCACAAATTCGGCGGTGATTTGCTCTGGAATATGCGCACCCATCGGGTTGCCGCCTTTGCTGTTGGCCGCCAGCTGCTTGCGGCCCATATTCTCACGGATGGCAATATATTCCATTTCCGGCGTGATGATGCCACGCTTGGCATAATGCATTTGGCTCACATTTTTGCCCGGCTTGGCACGCAATGGTGTGGCATTCACATGCGGAAATATAATTGCCGCATCTTGCTCTTGCCCTTCTTTTAAGCCATTATCTTCTGGCTTTACATCCCGGCCTTGATATGTTTCCGTATCCTCACGTTCAGCAATCCATTCCTCACGCAGCTTTTTTAAGCCCTTTCGGATATCAATCTCCGCCTTCGGGTCGGTATAAATACCGGAAGTGTCATACACACGCACCGGTGGCTCCATGGCTTCTGGTGCCACAGAAATTTCACGCATGGCCACTTGCATATCTGTAAAAATTCGGCCCTGTTCATAGATCTTATCGCTGGATGGAAAGGGCGCAGTCGTCACGCTATAATCCTGCTGTAGAATAGGGTCTTGTGTAGTATGGTTGCTGCTCATGCTCGCATTTCCTTTGTCTAAACGGGACATAATATAAGTGCAATCTGGGCATCAAGCTAGCGAAATCGCACTTTGACTCACCTCAACTTCTTAGCTACAACGCCCACAGTGCATTTATTCTATGAATGCACTGTGGAGACCGCCCAAAAGGGCGGGATTCCGCCGCGTCAGCGAGCGAAATAATCAAAAAACTATAAAAAGGAGTGGGACATGGAAGATGCCAACATACAAGCAATAGCCACACCACAGGTGCAGCAAGGCGCGGAAAGCGCTGCGGTGGATATTGGTCACAGCGGGCACGCCTTTGATATGGTGAGCTTGTTTATGCAGGCGGATCTGGTAGTAAAATTGGTGATTCTGCTGCTGCTTTTGGCCTCCATTTGGTGCTGGAAAATCATTGCCGATAAATATTTTAGCCATAAATCGCTTGGGCGCCGTATGCGCAAGTTTGAGTCTCAATTTTGGTCCAGCGGCAATCTGGATGATCACTACGACCATTTCCGTGGTGATAATGACACGCCACATGCGCGTATTTTCACTGCGGGCATGGGCGAGTATCTGCGGGAATGCAGCGAGAAAGAGCGTTTTTCTGACCCAGCCGCGCGCGCCGCTGCGAAGGAGCGCGTGAAGCATGCGCTGCATATTGTGTGCAACCGTGAAGTGAGCCAAATTGAAGGCGGCATTGGCTTTTTGGCCACCATTGGCTCGGCTGCTCCCTTTATTGGGCTGTTCGGCACAGTATGGGGTATTATGAACAGCTTCACCTCCATTGGTTTTGCCAAAAATACCAGCTTAGCGGTGGTGGCGCCCGGTATTGCAGAGGCGTTATTTGCCACGTCCATTGGCCTGCTGGCCGCTATTCCGGCCGTGATTTTTTACAACAAGCTGGCCAATAGTGCCAACCAGCTGGCCGACAGGGTCTATGATTACACCGACGAGATTGGTGTGATTTTTGACCGCAAGATTGACCACGCATAACCATGGGTGCGTCACTGCAACATAGTGCTATTTCACGCGGGCGTGGCCGCCGCCATAAGCATCAGCCTATGGGTGAAATTAACGTGACACCTTTTGTGGATGTGATGTTGGTGCTCTTGATTATTTTTATGGTGACTGCACCGCTGCTTTCCACAGGCGTAGAGCTGAGCTTGCCCAAAGCCAGCACGCCCTCTGTGCAGGGCAGTGATGAGCCGCTAAATATCTCTGTGACTGAGTTGGGGGAAGTCTATCTGGAAGATCAGTTGATTGCGCTAGACAGCGTGGCAGAGCGTATCACCGCCGTGCTGCAAGAATCCACTGACGTACGCATCTTCGTGCGCGGCGATACTAATGTGGATTATGGCACGGTGATGCAGGTGATTGCACTGATCCACGAGGCAGGATACCGCAATATTGGCCTGCTGACTCAGCAGCCTTAGGTTTAATCACCTTAGGTTTAATCAAAGTTCTGTTTAGGACAAATTTTTATACTCTTAGTATAGGGGTGGCAAAACCTCCCAATAGAAAAAGTATGAAAATATGATTAAGGGTGATCGTATTTATAAATACTGCCACTTCTGACCTGTCAACGTTAAACTGGACATATTTTATTGCGAGGATTTGTGTTTTTC
>JAHDHN010000040.1:1215-12573 GCA_020631295.1 Rickettsiales bacterium | reverse complement strand
CATCACCGAACAAAGTGCATTACGCCAGGATGTGATCGCACAGCTGGATGTGTAGTCATTTTGCTTAATAATTTATACACTTGTTTCCTGCGGCTCGCCTGTCCCGCTACGCCAAGGCTTCGCAGGACGCAGTAAACCACAGGGAACAAGCTTCTATACCAATTTCACCTAACCATTTCCTCGTCATCCCACGACTTGTTCGTGGGATCTCCTGCAAGTTGCCGTAACCTTATCAAGGAGATTCCATGGATAAACCATGGAATGACGGGTGGATAGGAAAGTGAAATTATTAAATGAGGCATCAGTTCATCTTAATGATAGACATCTTTGCGATGTTTAATGGCATAAATAACCACTTCTTTTTTTGCCTCTTCTATGGCGTAGATAATGCGATAGTCTGAAAGGCGTAAGCGTCTTTTGCCTGTGTGCTCATAACGCAATGGTTTGCCGTAATGTATTGGATCTGTGGCAAGACGTTGTTCAATAGCTTTTTTGATAAGCAGCCTCACTGAATGAGGTATAGCATTTTCGAAATTTACCAACGGGAATGCTATGAAAATCACGTAGTGATTTTGCACGGCGAAGCCAGTGGGGCAATTTTATTGATTCCATCAATAAAATTATAAAACACATATATAGTGTAGTCACAAGATTTATAGCAATGGGAATGCAAAATTGTTGTTAGGAACAAGCTCCATTTTAGAGTTGATATGGTGTATCAATGAAAAAATGGAGCGTCGTTCATTACAATAATAGGCATTCTCCTTCGGATGCATCATAGATTGACACTCTTGTCGTTAAAGCCCTGACCAATAGCGCTGCTATTGCTTGCATGCTTTGCCTAAAGAGAGACAATCTATGACATGCACCATCGCTGCAAATCTTGTGACTACACTATCTAATACTCATTCGTAGAATTATAGTAGATAATGTAACAACACTATCTACTATTCGTCCGTTTTTGTCTCTTCTTCTAATGATGCAGCTAAGAATAACGTATCGCCATCACGGGAGATGAGTAGCAGGATGGAGCGCTTTCCTTTGTCTTGTGCGGCCAGCACTGCCTCATCTGCTTCTGCCAGGCTCACCGTTGGGCGTTGGTTCATTTCTAACACTACATCACCTGGGCGCACACCGCTTTTCAGGGCAGGGCTGCTTGGATCAAGCGACTGTACCAACAAGCCCTTGGTCGCAGAATCAATGCCATAGCGCTTGCGTAAGCTTTCATTCAAAGGCGCCAGCTGCATACCTAAAATATGCGGTGCCGCCTCTTCCTCTTCAGGTGCTGTATTTTCATCTGTATTATCATTAGATGCTGTTTCTTCTTCCAGGCGGGCGATTTTTACTTCCAAGCTTTGCGTGGCACTATTGCGCCATACTTCCACATTCACGCGCTTATCCACGCCCGTTTCGGCCACAAATCGTGGTAGCTTTTTCATCACTTTCACGTCTCTGCCATCATAGCTCAAGATCACATCACCCACCTTGATGCCGGCCTTCTCTGCCGGGCTGTTTTCCAACACTTCGGTTACCAAGGCACCGCGTGCTTTTTCCAAGCCTACAGATTCGGCAATTTCATCGGTCACATGTTGGATTTTTACGCCCAGCCAGCCGCGTGTTACGCTGCCATTGCTGCGCAGCTGTTGAATCACCGGCTCTACAATGGCAGAGGGAATGGCAAAGCCAATGCCCACGCTGCCGCCGCTGGGAGAGTAAATGGCAGTGTTCACGCCAATCACTTCACCGTTTAGGTTAAACATAGGGCCGCCGCTATTGCCGCGATTAATGGCCGCATCGGTTTGGATAAAATCATCAAACGGGCCGGCGTTAATATCACGTGCGCGCGCAGAGATAATGCCGGTGGTTACCGTGCCGCCTAGGCCAAAGGGGTTACCAATAGCAATGATCCAGTCACCCACACGGGAGGTATCAGAATCACCGAATTTTACATAAGGAAACGGCTTGTCGCGTTCAATTTTCAGCAAGGCTAAATCTGTTTTAGGGTCACTGCCTAGCAGCTTGGCTGTATATTGTGCGTCATCTTGCAGTGTTACAGTAATCTCATCGGCCTGATCTACCACATGGTGATTGGTTACCACATAGCCTTCGGCTGCAATGATGAAGCCGCTGCCGAGTGAGGTGGCACCTTCACGCTGCACATGTTGAAGCAGGGCAGAGGGCTGTTCAGTAGGGTGTTCAAAGGATTGCGGGCGGTAAAAGCGTTCCCGGCGCATGCCAAAGCCTGGCCCAAAGAAATCTTCAAACAAACGGTCCATATCTTCAAACGGATCGCCATAACCTGGTGGGAAGCCACCGCCATAGGGGCTGCCGCCTCTGCGGCGCGTTGGAGCACGTTCTTCACGCTTTTGTGTGGTGGAGATATTTACCACGGCTGGCATCAGCACTTCCACCTTGTCTGCCAAATCCAGCGGCATGGCATGAGTGCTTTGCGTGCCAAGCAACAGGCCAGCACATAGTAAAAAGAACGAACGCAAAAGAGGCATTATTATCTTCCTTCTAGGTTGTTAAAGAATTTCATAAATTCGCTATCGGGTGAGAGTACCATGTCCGTAGGCTGTTTCTCTTCGCCAAAGGCTCCGTCATAGGCTTGCATGGAACGGTAGAAGCGGAAAAACTCTGTATCCTGACCAAAGGAATCAGCAAAAATCTTGGTGGCTTGCCCTTCGCCTTCACCGCGCAGGCGGTTGGCTTCACGCTCTGCCTCTGCCAGAATGATAGTCACTTGCTTATCTGCATCCGCAATAATACGTTTCTTGTCCTCCTCGCCTTTTGCACGGGTTTCCTTGGCTACTTTCTCATACACCGTTTGCATATTGTTGAAAATCGCATTGCTGTTTTCCGCTGGTAAATCGGTGCGGACAATACGGACATCCACCACTTCTACACCGAAAGCTTCAGCATCCGCATTTAGCTGCGCTTCAATTTGATCCATCAGCGCCGCGCGTTTTTCCGTCAGCAGGTCATTCAGCGGTGCGGTAGACACAATATCACGCAAAATAGATTCCACGTTTTTCTCAAATTGCAGGTTAAAGCGACGCATGCTGCTGTAGGTTTGGTAGAAAAGCAGCGGGTCGGTAATGCGGTATTTTGTAAATGCATCCACAATCAAGCGGCGCTCATCCGCTGCAGTGGTTTCCACCTCTTGCGTGCTGATTTCTAAAATACGCTTATCAAAAAACTCCACATTATTAATGAAGAATGGCTTTTTAAAATGCAGGCCGGGCTCTTTTTCCACATGCACAGGCTTACCAAACTGCAACACCAGCGCTTGGTCAATTTCTGTTACCGTATAAATCGAGCCATAAAGCAGAAATGCTGCAGCCAGAATAATGAATGATAGGTTCTTTTTCATGGGTTACTTCCTTTTCTGCACTTCAGGCAATGGGAGATACGGTACCACACCGCTTTTATTATCCAGCACCACTTTATTGGAGTTGCCGAGCACCTTTTCCATGGTCTCTAGATACAAGCGCTGCTTGGTCACCTCTTTGGCTTGAATATATTCTTGATACACAGAGTTAAAGCGGTCGGCCTCACCTGTGGCGCGGGCTACTACCTCTTCTTTATAGGCCTCTGCTTTTTTCACAATTTGCTCTGCCTGACCGCGTGCTAAAGGCACATTTTCATTGCGGTAGGCCTCTCCCTCTTGGCGGTAGCGGTTGGCGTCGTTACGTGCGGTTTGTACATCACGAAACTTCTCCATCACCTGCTCTGGCGGGTCACCTTTGCCCACCTCCACACGTTTCACTTCAATACCGCTTTTATAGTCATCTAAAATCGTTTGGATTTTCTTTTCCAAGATAATGCCAATCTCTAAGCGCTGCTTATCCGTTAAAGAATTGCCGCCCACCTTGGTTTGCGCAATCACCTCACGCATTGCACTTTCGGCAATTTTCTTCACCGTCACATCTGGCTTGTCTAGGTTAAACTCATAATCGGCCGCATCCTTGATCACCCACTGCACAAAGAAATTCACATCGAAGATATTTTCGTCACCGGTGAGCATCAGGCTCTCTTTTAACGTACGGTTGCTGCGTGCATTGCTTTGTGTGTTGCCACCAATTTCGGTGGTTTGCTGGCGCGTTACTTCCACAATGCGCGCTTGTTCAATAGGAGCAGGCAGCTTGAGCGTGAACCCTGGGCCAACATTGCGCACATGCTTGCCAAAGCGCAAAATCACGCCTTGCTCACTGGGGCCCACCACCAAAAAGGACGTGCTGGCAATAAACAGCAATAGCGCAATAAGGGCAAAGCCAATGAGACTCGCATTGCCGAATGGCGTGTTGTTACCGCCTTTGCCACCCTTGGAGCCGCCCTTTTTAAAGCTGGCAAAGAGCTGCTCCACGCCATGTTGCTGCGGTGCTGCTTTTTTGCGCGGCTTGGCATTGCCATTTGCGGGGCCATTTCCCCAAGGACCTTGTGACTGCGACATATAGTTTCTCCCTGTAATACATAGTATATAGTAAAGCTTTTGGGCCGCTTCAAGGGCAATCGCTTGCACAAGGCAAAAAGCCTGCTTATAGCTGATTTCATGGAGCAAGCAATTCAACAAGCATTAGGTGCAATTACGACAGAAGGGGGCAACACCCTGCCAGAGTCTGGCATGTTGTCGGATGTGATATTGCGTGATGAATATGTGGCATTCACCCTCAATGCCGGTGCGGATATTGAGCAAGCTAATGCGCTGAAGGCCGCCTGTGAAGAAGCGCTGGCGCCATTGCTGGATGGCAAAAAACTGCTGATAGCGATCACCAATGAAGCCGCTACAGCGCATGGCGCGGAAGCACATGCAGCTGTGCCGCCGCCATTGATTGCAATTGGTTCGGGCAAAGGCGGCGTAGGGAAATCTACCATCACGGCCAATATTGCCTGTGCGCTTGCAGCCAAGCAGGTGCAGATGGGCGTGATTGATGCAGATATTTACGGCCCCAGCCAGCCTTATCTTTTGGGTATTGAAGATAAGCCAGAGGCAGAAGGGCAGCTGCTAAAGCCAGTGTCGAACCATGAGGTGGCGTGCTTGTCTGTGGGCATGTTGGTGCCAGAAGAAGAGGCGTTGATTTGGCGCGGGCCAATGGTAACTAAAATGCTTTCCCAGTTATTTGCGCCGGAAAGTTGGAAAGACAAAGAATTATTGCTGGCCGATTTGCCACCTGGCACGGGCGATGTGCCGCTCACGATTGCCAAGAATTTTGGCCTGTCTGGCGCATTATTGGTAACGCTGCCTAATAAAACAGCCTGGCTGGATGTGCAAAAAGCCATAAGCATGTTCCGCAAGCTTAACACGCCTATTATTGGTGTGGTGAACAATATGGCCTATGTGCGGGATGCAAAAAGCGGTACTAAATTATACCCGTATGGCACTATGGATATCAAGCTGGCTTGCGCCGAAATGGATGTGCCGTTTTTGGGTGATATCCCTATGACACCCTCCATGCATGACATGGCTGGCACTCCCTATGTGTTAGGCACAGAAGCTGCTGCAGATGCTGATGAAGTACAGCAAGCCTACCACCAATTGGCAGATAAGCTGATGGACTGGTTGGGTGGGTAGGGCACCTCTAAAAACCCCACTTTTGCGTCCCTGACGCGCAAATCCGAACTTTCGCGGTGTCGCACGTACGTTAATGTACGCTTACGCTTCCACGGTTTCGGCTTCACGCGCCAGGAACACAAAACCGCTACGCTTTGAGGTTTTTAGAGGTGTCCAGTAGAGAATAATGGTTCTTTTTAGGCGTCATCCCGTGGTTTATCCATGGGATCCAGAGTAATAAAGAGAGATTTAGCATTGTCGCCCTGGATACCGCGAACAAGTCGCGGTATGACGCAGAAGATATTGCTATTAGAAAATTAGAGGAGAGCTAATATGTTAAATCCTATGCATTATACATATCGTGTTACATGGTCTGTAGAGGACGGAGAGTATGTGGGGTTATGTGCAGAACTTCCTTCTCTATCGCACCTTGCGGTTACACAGGCGGATGCACTCACAGGTATTTCAGAGTTGGTAGATACGGTAGTGGATAGCATGGTGGAGGATGGTGAAGTGCCGCCTGCACCGATTTCGGAGCGTCATTATACTTAACGTCTCACACGCGTCATGCCACGGTTTATCCGTGGCATCTCCTTATAAGGATATGACAATTGGCATGAGATCCCACGAACCAGCCTACGCATAAAGCTTCGGGGGGCAGGCAAGTCGTGGGATGACGCACTTTTTATGTTGTTATGATGTAAACCTCAACCGTCTCATTGCCAGCCGGTTGGGGTAAGTACTCCTAGTTAATCAGGACCTCGCGTCTACCCACATGGTCGGCGGCGCTGATGACGCCTTCGCGTTCCATTTGATCAATGATGTTGGCCGCGCGGTTATAGCCAATTTTTAGGGCACGTTGCACATAGCTGGTGCTGGCCTTGCCATCACGTATCACAATCGCCACAGCTTGGTCATACAGCTCGTCTTTCTCTCCACCATCTTCACCATCCCCGCCGTCTTCCTCATCATCACGCGTGATGTCGTCAATATAGTTCGGTGTGCCTTGCTCTTTCACATAGTGCACCACCGCTTCCACCTCTTCGTCCTTCACAAAGGCGCCATGCACGCGGGTGATTTTACTACCACCTGCCATATAGAGCATATCGCCCATGCCCAGCAATTGTTCGGCGCCTTGCTCGCCCAGAATCGTGCGGCTATCGATCTTAGAAGTCACCTGAAAACTGATGCGCGAGGGGAAATTGGCTTTGATTACACCGGTAATCACATCCACGGACGGGCGCTGCGTGGCCAAAATAATATGGATGCCGGCAGCGCGGGCCATCTGCGCCAAGCGCTGGATATAGGTTTCAATATCCTTGCCTGCCACCAGCATCAAGTCCGCCATTTCATCCACAATTACCACAATATAAGGCAATGGTGTGGTATCCAGCGCTACTTCTTCCATCAATGGCTTGCCGGTGGACGGATCATAGCCCGTTTGCACCTGGCGCGTTAGTTTCTTGCCTTTCTTTTCAGCATCTTTGAGTTTCTCATTATAATTACTCAGATTACGCACATTCAAATTGGACATCAAACGGTAGCGCTGCTCCATTTCCTTCACCACCCATTTTAAGGCCACTACCGCCTTTTTGGGCTCGGTCACCACCGGTGCCAGCAAATGCGGAATGTCCTCATACACTGAAAGCTCCAGCATCTTCGGGTCAATCATGATGAATTTACATTCATCAGGCCCATAACGGTAGAGCAGGGAAATAATCATCGAGTTAATACCCACCGATTTACCCGAACCTGTGGTACCTGCCACCAAGAGATGCGGCGTTTTAGCCAAATCCACAATGGTGGGTTCACCGCCAATATCCTTACCCAATGCCAGCGGCAGAGATGCCTTGCTGCGCGCAAATACATCATGCTCCAGCTGCTCACGCAGAAACACCGTTTCGCGGTTACTATTGGGCAGCTCAATACCTATGGCATTCTGCCCGGGAATCACAGCAATACGCGCTGAAACCGCACTCATGGAACGGGCAATATCATCTGCCAAGCCAATCACGCGGGAGGATTTGGTGCCCGCTGCAGGCTGCAACGCATAGAGCGTTACCACCGGGCCAGGGTGCACCTCAATAATCTCGCCTTTCACGCCAAAATCATCCAACACTTTTTCCAACATCATTGCATTTTGCGTCAACGCTGTTTCGGAAGTGGAGATATTCATCTTGCGCTCTGGCAAGGAAAGCAATGTCATGGACGGCACCTGATAATCACCCTGCATCACAATATCCATGGTCGTCTGCACGGCTTTTTTCTTGGATTTGCGCGCCTTGACCAGGCTAGACTTCTCCAGTTTTGTTTCCTTTTTCACTCGTGTAACTGTGGGAGTGGTGGCCGATTGCGTGTTAACGGTATCCCGACGCAACAGATGTACCCATATCCACATCACGCTACGGTGGATGAAGGCAGCAGCGCGCGCTATTATGTGGCCAATATGACGAACAATACTGCGCCATTCTTGTATATTCAGGCCCAGCGCGATATAGGCACAAATCACCACCAGCAAGGTGCAGATAATCCAGAAAATATTTTCAGGCATCAGGCTGGTAAAAAGCGGATAGGTAAAACCACCAATCGCTCCGCCCAAACTTTTTACCGGCAAATGCGGCGATAATGTAACGAGTGTGTCAAACGACGTCACCCAGGCGCTGCAAAGCGGAATAAGCAAGGCAAAGCACAAAATACGCAGCCATAAATAAGGCATATGTTTGTATTTCAGCCACTTAATGCCCCAAATAATCGGGCAGACCACACAGAAAAAACAGGTGACAAACAGCAATTGTACTAGCGGGTCTGCCACCATGGCGCCCACACCGCCCATCCAATTTTTGGTCACGGCATTGCTGGCCACATTAATGGACGGATCATTCGGGTCATAGCTGAGCAAAGACAGTGCCAAAAACACACCCAACAGCACCGCAGCCACAGCCAATAGGTGCTTTGCAATAGTCACCATATTGCTGCGCGCCTTGGCAGAATTGGTACGAATAACTTTGGTTTTCTTTGGCATGATGGACATCATAGCCACTATTCTACTTTACAGCAACAGCGCCTAGAGATTTATTTCGAGTGGGATATTTTTTTCATTTAGTATTTTTGTGCCCCAATCATTGTTTGATTCTATTTTTGGAATGTCTGAATTGGTAGGTGATCTATAAAGCTTTTCATTCCTTAGTAGCTCAACACTTTCAGGGTTCACAAAAGAAAATGCTATTTTACGATCAACCTTTTTACCCGCTATTTTTTGTATATTATTCTCAATCTTTAGCAGGCCCTCGTCAAAGTTTTCATGAAAGAAATCCTTTTCTGTAGCAGTAAGAGAAGGGCTTAAACGGTTATATAGTTTTGTTTTTCGGAGCAAATTTTCAGGCCAATATACCGCCTCCCCCGCTTCTTTAGTGGCTACAAATGCATCCTGCAACTGCGCAATTAACTTGTCTTTTGTAATGTAGTCTTGCAGTCCTTCTTTTTCAGCTACTGCTTGAAAATATTGCCTAAACAAGCCATATACCTGATCTTGTGCATATTGTTGTATTACATATACAGTGCTTTCTCTAGAAAGGTCATATGCTTGTGCAAATTCCTTGCTATCTGGGGATAGTATATTTGCATTTATAGCAGACGGGCTAAGATTAAAACGTGCTTCTTCTGTTATATAACCGTTTTTGGGTTTTCTTATACCAAAGATAGTAACAGCAACAACCGCAACCCCAGTTATTACACCTATGATCGCATTGGTAAAGTTGTTTCGTAAACGAGACTTCATATCATCCATGGGTAAAAGATATAGCAATGGCGTATATAAATCAAATTCTAAATTATTTTGCTCTCAATGTTGGGTCATATCGCAATAACGCAAAATAGCCGTTGCACTTTATGTGGGTGTAATTATAGATATCCCCGCAATGCAAGAGATCGTACATAACAATGTTATTATGCATGACGCAGTGATTATGCAATATCTGCCAATATTGATTTTTATTGGCATTGCCATTGCGTTGTCGTTTGTGATGGTGGTGTTGCCGCAATTGTTAGCTAAGCATAAGCCTGACTTGGAAAAGATTTCACCCTATGAGTGTGGGTTTGATCCGTTTGATGATGCGCGCAACCGCTTTGATATTCGCTTTTACCTTGTATCAATTCTGTTCATTATCTTTGATCTGGAGATCGCCTTTTTATTCCCATGGGCCATCAGCCTAGGCACCATTGGTTGGGTTGGTTTTTGGTCGATGATGGTATTTTTAGGCGTACTCACCATTGGATTTTTGTATGAGTGGCGCAAAGGAGCCTTGGAATGGGAGTAACCAAACATAATGCCACACCACTGCCCGCAGGCGTGGAGCAAGATAAGTTCATTCAAGCAGCATTGGATGAAATGAACAATAAAGGCTTTATCACAGCCAAGATGGACGATTTGGTCAATTGGGCGCGCACCGGCTCTCTATGGCCCATGACATTCGGCCTGGCCTGTTGTGCTGTAGAGATGATGCAAGCGGCTGCCAGCCGTTATGACATGGACCGCTTTGGTATGTTGTTCCGCCCGTCACCACGCCAGAGTGATGTGATGATTGTGGCCGGCACACTCACCAACAAAATGGCGCCGGCCTTGCGCAAGGTCTATGACCAAATGCCGGAGCCGCGCTATGTAATTTCCATGGGCAGCTGTGCCAATGGCGGCGGTTACTACCATTATTCCTATTCTGTGGTGCGTGGCTGTGACCGCATTGTGCCTGTGGATGTCTATGTACCAGGCTGCCCGCCTTCTGCGGAAGCATTATTATATGGCGTGTTGCAGCTGCAAAATAAAATCCGTCGCACCAGCACGGTGGTGGATCGCACCTAACCATGCAAGCTATTCTCACGCATATCCAAAAAACACTGCCTAAAAATATTGAGTTGGGCAAAACTGCAATTATCGATGCAAATCAACTTACATTAAATGTAAGTGCAGCTCACATTATTACGGTACTGCATTTGTTGCGTGATGATAAAAAAATTCAAGCCAAGCAATTGGTAGATGTGTGTGGCGTGGATTATCCAGAGCGTTCTAAGCGGTTTGAAGTTGTGTATAATCTGCTTAGCCTAAAACATAATTGCCGTATTTTGGTAAAAATTCAGGTGGATGAAGATACTCATGTGCACAGCGCCAGCACGTTATTTAGCTCGGCTATTTGGTTGGAACGTGAGGTGTTTGATATGTATGGTGTGGAATTTGAGAATCACCCGGATTTACGCCGTATTCTTTCCGATTATGGGTTTGAAGGCCATCCGCTGCGTAAAGATTTTCCGCTCAGCGGTTATAAGCAAGTGCGCTATGATGCAGCGCAAAAGCGTGTGGTATATGAGCCGGTATCACTGGATTTAGATTACCGTGATTTTGATTATCAAAGCCCATGGGAAGGTACAGATTATGTGCTGCCGGGCGATGAAAAAGCAGAGGAAGCATAGGCCATGAATCAAGCGGCACCCGATGTATCCTTAAAGAATATGACGCTCAATTTTGGGCCGCAGCACCCGGCTGCGCATGGGGTGTTGCGCCTGATTTTGGAGCTAGATGGTGAGGTGGTGGAGCGTGCCGATCCGCATATTGGTCTGTTGCATCGCGGCACAGAGAAGCTGATTGAGCACAAGACCTATCTGCAAGCTGTGCCGTATTTTGACCGCTTGGATTATGTATCTCCGATGACACAAGAGCATGCCTTTGCCTTGGCGGTAGAGAAGTTGCTGGACATTGAAGTGCCCAAGCGCGCCCAGACCATTCGTGTGTTGTTCGATGAGCTGACACGTATTTTGAA
>JAHDHN010000040.1:0-1115 GCA_020631295.1 Rickettsiales bacterium | reverse complement strand
TCCACAGGCCTTGCCTGGGATTTACGCAAAAGCCAGCCTTACGCTATTTACGATGAGCTGGAATTTGACGTGCCGGTGGGCACAAAGGGTGATTGTTATGATCGCTATTTGTTGCGCGTGGCAGAAATGCGTCAGTCAGTGAAATTGATTCAGCAATGTATTGATATCATGCCGGAAGGGCCGGTAAAAACAGAAGACCGCAAAGTGGCACCACCGCCACGTGCCGAGATGAAAACATCGATGGAGGCACTCATCCATCACTTTAAGCTTTATACAGAAGGCTATCATGTGCCTGAGGGTGAGATTTATGCGGCGGTAGAAGCACCAAAGGGGGAATTTGGCGTGTATCTGGTGGCAGATGGCTCAAACAAGCCATACCGTTGCCGCTTGCGTGCGCCTGGCTTTACCCACTTGCAAGGGTTGGATTTCATGACGCGTGGCCATTTGCTGGCAGATGTACCTGCCGTGCTGGGATCGCAAGATATCGTATTTGGGGAGGTAGATCGCTAATGGTGAAAAAAGCACCCGTAAAGCGTGAGCAGGTGAAATTTGGCAATGTGTCGCAACATCAGCCAGAGAGTTTTGCGTTCTCTAAGGCCAGCCTTGTGCGCATCAAAGAGATCATCAAGCGCTACCCAAAAGGCCGTCAGCAAAGCGCGGTAATCCCAGCGCTGGATATTGCACAACGCCAACATGGTTGGATTCCTGTTAAGGCCATGGAGGCCATCGCCGATTTGCTGGATATGCCTTATATCCGTGTGTATGAGGTGGCGAGTTTTTACAGCATGTTCAACTTGGTACCTGTGGGTGAGCATCTCATTCAAGTATGCCGCACCACACCTTGCTGGTTGCGCGGTTCGGATGACCTCACCAATGCCTGCAAAAAGAAGCTGAATATTGATATTGGTGGCACCAGTGATGACGGTAGATTTTCACTGATTGAGGTGGAATGTTTGGGTGCCTGTGTAAATGCGCCGATGGTGCAGATTAACGATGATTATTACGAAGATTTGACCACAGAGTCACTGGAAGGTTTGCTGGATGATTTGTCCGCCGGTAAAAAAGTGAAAGTGGGTACGCAGATTGATCGCCAATTCAGCGCGCCGGAGGGCTTA
>JAHDHN010000039.1 GCA_020631295.1 Rickettsiales bacterium | reverse complement strand
GAATATGTACGTTGCGCTTATAGCTCGTCTGCATTCTTGCTCAGGAAAGCAGCTACGCCATCTGCATCGGCTTTCATGCCGTCTTTGCCTTTGTTCCAGCCAGCCGGGCATACTTCGCCATTTTCTTCATGGAATGCTAATGCATCTACCATGCGCAAGGCTTCGTCTACATTACGACCCAGCGGTAAATCATTCACCACCTGGTGGCGTACCACGCCTTTATCATCAATCAAGAATGTGCCACGGAAGGATACAGATTCGTTCAATAACACATCATAATCACGGGCAATTTGCTTGGTCAAATCAGCCACCATAGGGAACTGCACTTGGCCAATACCGCCTTTATTTACCTCGGTGTTTTTCCAAGCAAGATGCGAGAAATGAGAATCCACACTCACCGCAATTACCTCTGTATTGCGTGCTTTGAACTCGTCTAGGCGGTTGTTAAATGCGATAATTTCTGAAGGACACACAAAGGTGAAATCCAGCGGGTAGAAAAATACCATACCGTATTTGCCTTTGATATGTTCTTTTAGGTTAAACTGCTCATTGATGCTGTTATCGGCCATAATGGCAGTTGCTGTGAAATCTGGGGCTGGTTTGCCAACTAAAACGCTCATAAAAATCTCCCTGGTTTGAATTTACGAGTCCATGCAGTTACTGCCTTTTACCTCACCTTGCAAGGGCAAAAGCCTCTCGGCCAAGCTTGCCTTGGTGGGGGTCATATTTGGCTGGATTTTGCGGCAATAGAAGGATTCCATAAACCGGCCTAAATGCTCATACCAATGCGCAGATACACCATAGACACGGTGCTGCTTGCAGGCTACTTCTGGCGTGTGTTTTTGAAATGCACGAATGGCCTGATGTGCCTTTTCAGAGGACACATCATGCGGGCTGTAAATGCTATATCGACCCGGCAAAAACAGCAAAAACTCACCATTAGGGCGCAGGCTTTTCCATATTTCTTCCAAGAGCAACATTGGCTCTGCATGCCATTCCAGCGTATCCATCAGCACCACAATATCCTGGCTTTGATGACGCACGGGCAGGCTGTCTTCCAGCCATAATGAAGGCGAGAGCGCCTGCGTACCAGTAGCAGAAAACCAATTGGGCAGACACCATTCTGCATGCAGATGGGTAGCCACATGCTCTTGTGTGCACACAGCCAGCACATTGGCCTCACGCAGCGTGTTGCGTTGCCACAACGCCGCAATGCGCTTTTCCACACGGTTTAGGGTGCGCGCACCCTCCTTGGTGGCATAAAACATGTCCCAATCTAACAGGCTGGGTGCGTGCTGTATCATGAGGCTGTCCCTTTCGGGCTGTTGCTGCGTGGGCCAAAAATAGCGCTACCCACGCGCACATATGTGGCACCCATAGCGGCAGCAAGCGCATAATCTGCGCTCATACCCATGCTTAACTCAGGCAAATTATATTGCAGCGAGGCTTCTTTAAGCTGCAAAAAATAAGGCGCTGGAGGCTCACCCGCTGGTGGGATGCACATCAAGCCGCATACAGGCAGCTTGCATTTCTTCCGTGCAAACCCCACAAATTCACCCAATTCTGCTGGCAGTACACCGGCTTTTTGAGGTTCTGCACCGCTATTGACCTGAATGAACATGGGCGGCAATATCGCCTTTTTTTCATCACGCTGCTTCACAAACTCTAAGGCTAATTTTTCGCGGTCGAGCGTGTGGATCACATCAAACAGCTTGAGTGCGTCTTTTACTTTGTTGGTCTGCAACGGGCCGATAAGATGCAAGGAAGTATCCGGAAATTGCTGCTTCAGCGCCGGCCATTTTTGTGCGGCCTCCTGCACGCGGTTTTCACCAAACACGCGGTGGCCGGCCTGCAAGGCAGGCATAATGTTTTCAGCATCAAATGTTTTGCTCACCGCAATCACTTGCGTGGCGGCAGCTGCTTCATCGGGCAATAAAAACTCCTTCGGTGCGGCCTTAATGGCTGCATGCACCGCACGCAAATTTTCTGAAATATCTATCTTATTGCCCATAGAAGCACCATACGCCCTTGCAGACGCTGTGACAAGGGCTGCCATTAAATGTGCTAGCTTATATGCTTACCCGATGGGCTTGCGCTGGGCATGTGGCTGGACGGGTATTCTTTTCCTGCTTCTGATGGTGCTGCAAACTCAGCGCCATCTATAGTGTCGCTCATCGCCACACCTTCTAAGGCCGAGAGATCAATAGGCAACCCCATACCTTCAGCTATTTCTACCACTTTGGTGACGCTGTCTATAAGATCATCCTTAATAATCTTGGCTAGTGCATTGATATTAAAATTTTCCCTATTTGCCTTAACCATGGAGTGCTCCTTTGTCTTGCATCACATAAAGCTGTGATGAGTAATAATGTTCACGTGAAAAACGGCGAATATTGCCCAGTAATTTGGGGGCAATAATCGGATTTTCATATTGCTGCGACAGCGCGTCGCGAATAAAGCGCATCTCACGCGCCGTATCTTCCACATTACGCGGTGTTTTAAAATGGAAGGTGATCTGGAAATTATGCGCCGCATCCTCGGCAATTTCCACCAGCTCAAAATCTTCCTTAAAGCCTTTTACATTGCGCTGTTTATCGTAAGGCACAATCAGCTCAAATTTCTTGCGGTAGCTATGGCCATCAAAATTATGCGTATTGCGCAGATAATCCCGGTATTCTGCCATATGCTTGCGCGCATATAAATCCATGCTGCGGTCAATATTACTGCCCAGCAGCTCTTCCTTGCGCAATAGATCCTTCATAGCAGAAAGCTTGTCTGCATCTGCCAGGAATGCGTCTCGGTCCACATCATATGCATATAATAGCGAAAAGGGCATTGCATCCTTCCTGTTTGCGATTTATTACAGCCTAAATATACTATAACGATTTTGTGTGAAATAATTGTGACAAAAATGGTTAACAAACGAACAATAAAGACTGAAAAAGTAACCTCTCGCCATGTCTCTTGCGATGGCGGACAGGGTGCGGCTGGCCATCCAAAAGTATATTTGGAAATTGCACCTTCCAAGCGTGATGTGATGTGCCCTTATTGCGGCAAGCAATTTGTACTAAAGGGTTAATTAGTACTAATCTGTGTAATATAGTCGCTCTTATTAAAAAGTTACATTCCTCGAAAATAGATCTTTGGTGAGCATTGGTGGGTAAGCGTACGTAAAAGTACGTGCGCAACAATGCGCAGGCAAAGGCTATTTGCAGAGCTGTAACTTTCTTAAGAAGAATGACTATATCGTGATTTTATCACAAAACCGTCACTTTACATTCCTATGCTTTTGCCTGATACTATTGCCCATGATACGTAATTTTACCCTTTTAGTAACATCCTGTGCAGCAGCAGCGGCAATGGCACAGGCGCCGGCCTTGCCTAAGTTGGATTTTAATGAACCGGATTTGCAGGCGCTGCAAGATACCATCACGCAGCAAGGCAACCAGTCTTCTGTGGATAATGACCTGATGAAGTTGCTGGATGAGGTCTCTCCTGCGGATAATGTGCTGCCGGATAATGCGGTGACCAACATTATCACGCAAGAGCAGCCTGCTACACCACCCACTATTAAAGAGCTTTCTCCAGAAGAAGCCACTGCCCAGGCGGAAGCCTTGCTGGCGCAAAAAGCCAAGCAAGATGAAGAGGCACGCAAAAAGGCAGAAAAAGAGAACAGCATTATTAAGGTAAAAGCCTCGTCCACGCAGAACAGTAATACAACAACACGCCGCGTGCCGTCTCAGCAATATCAGCCACATACAAAGGCACCAAAAGTACCGCAAAAAATTAATAAGGTACGCTTGCAACAAAATGTGAGCCATAGCCTGCAATATTCACAAGCGCTTTTGGATGCCACGGCCAGCAATGATCTTTCTGGCGTGATTGCACTGTTGAAAAAAGGCGTGGCGGCAGATGTGATTGATACGCATGGCAACAGCCCGCTGATGATTGCCACCGCTGCTGGCAATGCGCCCATTATCAAGGCATTATTACTGGCGAAAGCCAATGTGAATCACCGCAATAATTATGGGGTATCGCCCTTGCAGCTGGCCATTTTGGCAAATCACACAGACCTTGCACTGCAATATATTAAGCTAGGTGCGGATGTGAGCTTGTCCGATAATTTGGGCAGCACCGCGTTGGTGGAATCGGTCTATGCACAAAATCTGCCTGTGCTGCAGAGCTTGATTGCGCGTGGCGCCAATGCCAATATTCAAGACAGTAACGGCAACAGCATGCTGCATATTTCTGCCATGATGGGCAATGTACCCATCACACACACATTGCTGCAGGCCGGTGTGGACGCAAGGCGCCCTAATACACAAGGCCTTACCGCGCTGGATGTGGCCGGGTTTAAGGGCAATCAACCATTGCAACAATTGCTGTTGCAAGCTGCGCAGCAGCCTGTGGCTGCTCGCCCGGCTGCTGCTGGACCACAAAGCTTGGCACCGGTGGAAATGCTGCCTCAAGGCGTGAAGCAAACACCGGTCAATTTTACCTTACCGCTGAAGCCACAACATGCTGTGGCGGCAGAGGCGTTGCTGCATCAATGGAATGAAGTGGATGGGCTATTTTCTAGCCTCACACCAGAACAGAAAGCGCTGGCAAACAACAAGCGCCTGGCATTGCTCAGTCAAGTTACCAGCCGCACAGGCCAACCTGGCCTTTATGCAGAATATGTGAGCCGCTTGCCGCAAACGCGCTTGAACGCATTCACACAATCACAGTTGAAATGGGAGACATGGGCCAAGGAAAATAACCAGCCAGGCCTTGCTAATATAGCTGCACCACGCCAACCGCAACCGGCTGCAACAGCGGCGGCACCGCTCTCGCCAGAGCGTACGAAGGAGCTAGCCGCCTTGCGTGCACGTGCACTCGCGCAGGCTGCAGCGGAGAAAAACAGCACTTCTGTGCGTGATATTCCGCGCCTGTCTGTGGCGCCTGTGTCTTCTGGCACGCTGCCCTCGCCTGCTAGCACGCGTCTTTCTGTAGCGCCTGTAGAACAAACAAATAAGGTGCAAGGCACACGCAATCTGCAGTTAAAATCTGCTGCATCAGGCGCGCAAGCCTCGCCTTATGCCACAGCGCCTTCTCACCCACAGCAATTGCCAGCTGAGTTGCAGCCAACAATAGCGCCAGCGCAACCTGCACCCTTTGTGCAGCCTGTTGCAGCACCCACCATGCCGGCAGCCATGCCAGAGGGGCTAACCAGCGACCAAGCCGCCTTCCTGCAGAAACTGCGCGCAATGCGTGAAGGGCAATAGAGCGATTGCAATATACAGAGATTTCTGTAGTCTATTCTAGAACAACCAACAGTAAGGAGTGTTGCATATGGGTGGAGAATTCTTTTTCGTCGCGTTAGGTATTTTCTTTGTGATTATTGTGCTGAAAGGTATTCGCGTGGTACCACAGCAGCAGGCCTATATTATTGAGCGTTTGGGACGTTACCGCAAAACATTGCATGGCGGTCTGCACCTTATCATTCCGTTTTTTGACCGTGTGGCCTATAAGCACTCGCTAAAAGAAGAGGCAATGGATGTGCAATCACAAAGCGCGATCACCCGCGATAATGTAACACTGAATCTGGACGGTGTAATTTACATGAAAGTGCTGGATCCGAAAAATGCCTCTTATGGTGTGGAAAACCCGTATTATGCCCTCACTCAGCTGGCACAAACCACCATGCGTTCGGAAATTGGTAAACTCAGCATGGATGCTACCTTTGAGGAACGTGAGAATCTGAACCATCGCATTGTGCATGCCATTAATCAGGCCTCTAACGCGTGGGGTATTGAGTGCTTGCGTTACGAAATTAAAGACATCACACCGCCCGCCAGCGTGCTGAAGGCAATGGAACAGCAGGTAACGGCAGAACGTCATAAACGTGCCGAGATTCTGGAATCTGAGGGTAAGCGCCAGGCCACTATCAATGTGGCAGAAGGTGCCAAGCAGGAAATTGTATTAGCATCGGAAGCTGCAATGCATGACCAGGTAAACCGCGCAAAAGGTGAGGCCGAAGCGATTGAACGTGTGGCAGAAGCCACCGCCAAGGGCGTGGAAGTGGTGGCTGCTTCTATCCAAACCAAGGGCGGCAGTGATGCAGTAGGGTACCGCATTGCAGAGCAATATGTTGCTGCCTTTGAAAAACTCGCTAAAGAGAATAATACCGTGCTTCTGCCGGCCAATCCGGGCGATGCCAGCTCCATGGTGGCCCAAGCACTGGCAGTGTTCGACAATGTGAAGCAAAAAAGTAGCTCAGCTAAGTAGGTTGTCCGTGGTAGGTGTACCTTCTGATGAAGAGCTACAGCGCCTTCTAAAGAATGGAAAAAACCTTCCAAGCCGTTTGATGCTGCTGCTGAACTATAGCATTTTCGAAATTTACCCACGGGAATGCTATATCTCTCTGACTTCCATTATGCCGCACCTATATTACAAACATTTTACATGTTTTTTATGTTTATAGGAATAATAAGTGACGCATTGCAAACATTGTCATTCCGCCTGTCCGCCGAAGCTTTACGCGTAGGCGGAAACGCATGTGAGAAATCTCGTGCCCAACTCGTCATCTTCGGACAAGCGAAGCACAGAGTCCTAAAGATCTAGGGCCATAGCAACAAACATCTCTCCTTTGGCCTGAGATAGTCCGGTTCCCGCCGTCGTCAAGGCTATGGCGGACACGGCAAGATGACATATAATTTTGGATACTTCACGTGAAGCACGGCCATTTAAAATGGCTACAACCGCTCCCACACCTCTTTGGCAAGGGCCACATAGGCCGCACTGCCAGGGCTTTTATGGTCATATAAAATGGCGGGTTTGCCGTAAGACGGCGCTTCAGACAAGCGCACATTACGCGGAATCACCGTGTTAAACACCATCTCTTTTAAATGGCCGCGCACCTCTTCTTCCACCTCACCCGTCAGCTTATTGCGGCGGTCATACATGGTCAGCGCAATGCCAAAAATGCTCAGCGATGTATTCAAATTCGCCCGCACCAGCTCCACCGTACGCATCAGATGCGCAAGCCCCTCCATCGCAAAAAATTCGCACTGCATCGGCACTAACACATGCTTGGCAGCCACCAGCGCGTTGATGGTAAGCAGGCCCAAGGAAGGCGGTGTATCAATCAGCACCATATCAAACTGGTCCTGCACCGTTTCCAGCTGCTTCTTCAGAATAAATTCGCGCGCAATCGTTTGGGCCAATTCCACGTCCACACTGGCCAGATCCACCACCGCCGGCAGCAAGCTCAAATTAGGGATCGCTGTTTTCAAGCAGGCATCCTTTAATGGCGTGGCGCCCGTCATCACCGCGTAGCTATTTTGTGTTTCACGTGAAGCAGGCTCACACCCCAAGCCGGTGGATGCATTGCCCTGCGGGTCAAAATCCAGCAACAGCACGCGCTGGCTAATTGCAGCAAAGGCCGTGGCCAAATTCACTGCCGTAGTGGTTTTCCCCACACCGCCTTTTTGATTGGTTATAGCAAAACAATGCATTTACATCTCTCCCATACATGTTTCACGTGAAGCATAAACATGCTTTTTCGTGTGTTTCACGTGAAGCACCGGCCATAAAAAGAAGTAAAAAACACTTCTTATGGCTATTATAGTGTTTAATAATTTTATTGATTGTTATCAATAAAATTGCCTCGCCTGCTGTCGCGGCGCAAAATAAAGGCATTCGCTCGTTACACTCGCTGCTTGATTTTCATAGTATTTCCTAAATGACTTTAGGAAATACTATATCACATCTCTCAAAAGCAGGATTTCCCTGCATTTTACTCTCTTCAACCTTATGTAACGTATTTCTTGCTTCACGTGAAGCACAAAAAGGAGATATTACTATGTTTCACGTGAAACATAGTAATATTGTCATTCCGCCTGTCCGCCATAGCCTTGGCGACGGCGGGACCGCGGGGGTCCAGAGCTATAAAGCAAGGTATCTCTTGCAGCCCTGGATGCCGCGGGTCTTGCTGCGGTATGACACTGTATCGTTAATTATGCAGATTACCATACAAAACAAGGCGCAGCTGCAGTGGCACAAGATTCTTCAGTCGCTAACGCTCCATTCCGCCGTCGCAGAGCTATGGCGGACACGGCAGAATGACAACTGATGCTTCACGTGAAACAGAGGACGGGGGACAGAAGACGGAGATGTATAGCATTTTCGAAATTTACCCACGGGAATGCTATACTATAAAAATTAAGCAGCGAGTGTACCAAAAGAATGCCTTGATTTTCCATGGTGATCAGCAGGCGAAATAATCAAAAATCTATAGAGAGCTCTAAAGAGATTCGTTGAAATGGCCCAGCAAGATTTCCAGCTCGTCTAAGCTATTATACTGCACCACAAAGCGCCCCTTGCCTTTCACCGAAGAGATAGAGCATGTAATGCCTCCCAGCTGATCGCTGATGATTTCTTCCAGCTCGTCCAAGCGCGGATCACGGGTTCTCACGCTGCGGGCGGAATTACTACCAATCTTCTTATTTTGCTTCTTCACTAATTTTTCTGTATCGCGCACACTCAGCTGCTTGCTCACCACCTCTTCCACAATCTCCAACGGCTGTTTGGAGGTGAGCAGCGCACGCGCATGGCCGGCACTCAAAATATTCTTATTCAGCATCATTTTGATTGTCTCTGGCAGATGCAACAGACGTATCAAATTACCAACATTACTGCGGCTTTTTCCCATCACAAAGGCCACATCATCTTGCGAATAGCTAAACTCATCCATCAGACGCTGATAGCCCTCTGCTTCCTCCAACGGCAACAAATTTTGCCGCTGCACATTTTCCACAATCGCAATTTCAAGGGCTTTTTTGTCGTCAATTTCTGCCACAATGGCCGGCACGGTGCCAATGCCCACCAGGCGGGCCGCACGCCAACGCCGCTCACCCGCAATCAACTCATATAAATTGGTGCTGCCATCCCCTTTTGGACGCACCAACACAGGCTGCAACACACCATGTTCCTTGATCGAAGCCGCCAAGCCTTTCAACTCATCATCATCAAAGAACCGGCGCGGCTGGGCATTGCCTTTATGAATTTTACTTAGGGGAATATAACGAATCTCGCTGGCGCGCAGCGTGTTGATACTGCGTGTTAGCGGCAGGTCAGACTCGCCCTTCAACGCCTTAGTCGCATCTTCATTCTGCGTATTTCCTTGCGGCTGGGCATGCTCTTTTGCATCCGTTGGGATTAAACTGGAAAGCCCTCTTCCTAATTTTGCCATCTGATATTTCCTTTTTAATGTTACTGATGTTTCACGTGAAGCACAATGAGGAGTAAAACACGAAGAATTGAAAATATTACACGTATATTTTCCTATATTCTTTGTGTTTAGACGTCTCTTTCATGCTTCACGTGAAACATTCTATTTCCTATTTTTTATATAGAAATCCCTAAAAAAGCAGGGTTTTCCTGTGTTTCTATGCATATATTTATGCCTTTACCGGATTTTATGCTTCACGTGAAGCATAAAAAAGAGGATGAAGTGTTTCACGTGAAACAGAGGACAGGGGACAGAAGACGGAGGACAGAATGTTATGCAGATAAGACACAGCATCATTTCATTATGCCCCTGTTTTTCCTTTTGTGCTTCACGTGAAACATCCAAGATTATATGTTATCCTGAGCAGCATGCCCTTCTAAGCTTCTTGTCCCCCGTAGCCTTGGCGTAGGAGGGATAGAACAGGAGGATGGCATAGGCGGAAATGCAACACGCGCGATCCTTCGATCCATTATGTGTACCGCGTGCTGATAAATGGATACTGGATAACGCTAACACGTTTCCAGTATGACGCAGAGATTATCATAATGCATTCATAAAATGAATGCATTATGGAGACCGCCCAAAAGGGCGGGATTCCGCCGCGTTGAGCTGCGCGTTTTGTGCGTAAGCACAAATTCAATTTACTATATTTGTGATAGCTACATAATGTCATTTCGAACGGCCTGCCCTCCGAAGCCTTGGCGTAGGAGGGATGTGAGAAATCTCATGCCACGATGATTAGGCATGCACAGAAGCTGCGTATGCAACTCTCTATAGGCTTGCTATAATGGCATACTCAATTCTAAAGCCAAGCTCAGATGCAATGGCATGAGATCCTTCAGCTGCGCTTTCCGCCGTCGCTAAAGCTATGGCGGACACAGCAGGATGACATAATACTACTGTGGAAATCTCTGCTTTTGCAGACCCTTCTATAATAATCATCTCTATTTTCTATCACCCATCCCCTGTCTTCTGCTTCACGTGAAGCACAACACTTTGGTCAGACAGGCCAGGGTGGATAATATAGTCAAAATCGTAATATTGTTGTGCAGTGTGTATCTCCTCCTGCCACTGTGCACCTTTATACAGCAACATTTCTTGCTTCACGTGAAACAACGGTTGGGCAAGATCAAGCAATTGATGCAACGGAGCAAAGGCGCGGGCAGTAATCACATCCGGCTTGAAATCACCAAGCGTTTCCACCCGTGTTTGATGAATCGTGACATTCTCTAAACCAAGTGTGTGTACCACATGCTGCAAAAACAAACATTTCTTCTTATTTACCTCGACCAGATGAATCTGCAGATTCTCTTGTGCTTCACGTGAAACATGTTCCAACGGAGAATGCTGCGCAGACATTATCATCGCCACAATCAGCCCTGGAATACCCGCGCCTGTACCAATATCACAGAGGCTCTGTATGTGTTTCGGCAATAAGGGCAGCAGATGCAACCCTTCATGAATATGACGCTGCCAGATATGCGCTGCCGTGGACGGCCCAATCAGATTATAGCTCTTATTCCATTTTTCCAACAAGGCATGATAGTGCTGCAATTGTGCTTCACGTGAAGCACATACAAAGGGTTGTAATGCGGGTGGAATAGGTTGCATAGATATTGTTTACGCAGATCTTTACCATGTGTCTATACTTGCTAGGTGCTAATTAGATAGTGTAGTTATGAGAACTCCATTCTTTCCCCTTAAAATAATAAAATAAATATAAGGTTATGATAGTAGTATAAGGCAGAATTAAGCAGTATTTCATAGGTTTTTCACAAGATATGCAGAAGTGAATAACTTGTGAATAACTACATTAATACTTAAGAAATATAAGCAGTATTAATCAAAGTGAATAACTTTTCTTTTTCTTTTTCACATCCATATGAATATATCATGCTATAATGGGTAATAAGAAGAGAAAGATGTAGATTTGCAGAATCTGCATGTGGAAACACAGCATAGTTATTCACAGGGTATTTATAGTAATATGCATAATTAATAATACAGCGTCATCCCGTGGTTTACTGTGTCCTGCGTAGCTCAAAGAGCATAGCGGGATCCATGGCATCTCACAATGAGGGCACGGCAATTAGCAGGAGATCCCACGGACAAGCCGTGGGATGACGAGGGGGGAGTATCTGTATTCTTAATTATGCAGGTTACTATAGTATCGCCATATTCATTTTCGATGCCCTTATTCACTATAAATAATGCGCCTTCTTTCCTTGAAATGAAACTTCTATTATTGTATAAATAATAAAAAATACGCATAAAAATAAAAAATACTGAAAAGAACCTAATGACAGCGCAGAACATTCATATTCTCACAGGCGGCACGGCGATTCAGGATTATATTATGACGCTGGATAAAGAGACATATGATCAGATGAAAGATTTTTTCAACGTGTCTGGTGGAGATAAGAAGGGCTTGGAACAATATGGAAATCTTAGTCTGGAAAACATGCTGGATGCAAATTTTCACAAAGCAATACAAGGCAAAGAATATTCCTTAAGCACAGGCGGATCCAGCGCCAACACATTATATACGGTGATAAAAGCCATGCAAGCTAGTGAGGCATTTCGGGTCTCGGCTGATTATGTGAGTTATTTTGAAGATAGCCAGCAAGGCGAACAGCAGCTGCAAGAGATGCAAAATTTGGGCATTAATGTGATTGGCGGGCTGAAACAGGGCCTGGATACTGCCAAAAGTTTTGTGTTTGTGAATGAAACAGACGGGGAGCGTTTCATCATCACCCATGCGGGTAATATGGCCGACATCATCGAGGAAAACCCGTTTGATTATAGTAAGCTGCAAACAGACAAAACCACCCATGCGCTGCTGCCACTTTCCTTGCTGCGCGACAGTAAATTTTCGGAGAATGCAAAAACATTATTTAATCAGTTTATGCAAAGCGATGCAACTCTCATTGCCAGCCTGCCCACCCGCCGGGAGACTATGGAGGCGCATTATGATTATATCAAAGAGATCATACCCAACATGCACCATCTGCTGAGCAACGACAAAGAAGCCTGCATGTATCACACAAAGGGTAAAAAGAAGATAGGTGAGGTAGAGATAGATGCATTGTTGAATGATGCAATAGGAGGTATGCAGCGAAATCAGGCAATAAACAAAATGCCACAGACCATCATGGTAACACAAGGTAAAGACGGCGCCACATCGTTGTTTCGTGATGGAATGATGGCAAAAGCATTATCCGTGGATGCTGTACCAGTTGCCTCACCCAAAAACAGCCTGGGAGCGGGCGATGCATCCTATGCGGGCTATATGCTGGGCATTATTGCGGGTATAACAAAAGGGGCGGATTTGGCACGCCTTGCCATGCTATTTGGCGCACAAAAAATGGAAGAGCTGGGTTCCCGTATAGAAGACCCTGCTATGCTGTGGACAGATATAAAAGATATATTTTCCGCCCTGTTTCCAGGTAATGGACAGGGAAGAGAGAAGTAGTTTTTATAATAAAATCGCTTAACAATTATAACCCTGTTTCCTGCGACTCCTGTCCTGCGAAGCCTTAGCGTAGCGGGATCCGCAGGATCAAATGCAATAGTTATGCTGTATCACTATTTGACCCTGTGG
>JAHDHN010000038.1 GCA_020631295.1 Rickettsiales bacterium | reverse complement strand
TACTGCTACCAGACAAGATTATACACTCTAACCCGTTTTTTTGCGTAAAAAGGCGGGGATGTCGAGATCGTCTTGAGATGGGGAGGTGGCGGTAGCGGCTGGTGCGTCGGCACGCTCGCTGATCTCAATCTGCGGCTGTGGCTCTTGCACATTTAACTCCAAAGGCGTTTCTGTAGCTATAGCAGGCTCGGCCTCAGGTGCATTATTGCTGGCGGCGATATCATCCACCATTTGCACCATTTCCTGTGCAGCTGGTGTGGCGGCAGGCGTTTCTGCAGACGCAGCAGGCGCTTCAACGGCAGGCTCTGCATTGCTCTTATTGCTCCAAAAACCAAAAAAGCCGCTGCTTTTGGTGGCACGTGCACGGGTTTCATCCGGCGTTACCACATCTTGCGTACGATCTGCCAGCGGATCAAACTGCTCTACAGATTGCGGCTCAGCCGGTGCTGGCGCAATAAATGCTTCTGCTACAGAGGCGGCAGGCTCTGACTGCACGGGTGCTGCGGCAATATCGACGTCCACAGAAGCTGTTTCTGCCGGCATAGCAACCGATTCTGCTGCGCTTGCCACCGGTACACTTGCTGCAGCAACGGCACCAAAGCTTGGCGCGATGCTATCATGCTGCACCGCTAACTCCGCACCGCCTTCAATGCCTGTGGCCACCACAGATACGCGAATCTTGCCATCCAATTCTTTGTCAAAGGTAGAACCAAAAATAATGTTGGCATTCGGGTCTACCTCTTCACGGATGCGGTGCGCGGCTTCGTCTACCTCAAAGAGGGTCATATCCGCACCGCCGGTGATATTGATCAACACGCCGCGCGCGCCCTGCATAGACACATTATCCAGAAGCGGGTTGGCAATGGCCGCCTCGGCCGCGTCTACTGCGCGGTTATCACCCGTAGCCTCACCGGTGCCCATCATCGCTTTGCCCATCTCGCTCATCACCGAGCGCACATCAGAGAAATCCAGATTGATCAAGCCAGGCATGGTCATCAAATCGGTAATGCCGCGCACACCGGAATAGAGCACATCATCCGCCAGCTTAAACGCATCTAAGAAGGTAGTACTTTTATCTGCCACACGGAATAGATTTTGGTTCGGAATCACAATCAGCGTATCCACATATTTCTGCAACTCTTGCAGGCCAAGCTCGGCCACGCGCATGCGGTGCGTGCCTTCAAAATGGAACGGCTTGGTCACCACACCTACGGTGAGAATGCCCTGCTCACGGGCCAATTTGGCCACCACTGGCGCTGCACCCGTGCCAGTGCCACCACCAAGGCCAGCGGTGATAAACACCATGTTGCTGCCTTGCAAATAATCCAAAATTTCGTTGGTAGATTCTTCTGCGCTGGCACGGCCCACTTCTGGGTAGGAACCCGCACCCAAGCCCTGCGTGATTTCCATGCCCAGCTGAATATGGTTTTTGCAGGGGTTTTCTTCCATGGCTTGGGCATCTGTGTTCGCAATTACAAACTGCACGCCAGTGAGCGAAGACTGAATCATGTTGCCCACCGCATTGCCACCGGCACCGCCCACACCAAACACGGTGATCACGGGCTTTAAACTGTCTTTTTCCGGTACGGCAATATTCAGGGTCATGGCAGGGTCCTTATATATGGTTGTTTTAAGAACTATTAATGATGACTATACAGTATCTACCCTATTTTCAATAAAAAACACACAATATGTGGTGAGTATGGTTGTGTATAGTGATTTCAATTAACAACTTCCTACCCTGAAGCCCTTGCGAAAGCGAGGGCCCAGAGCGAAACAATAAATAGTGCTTGTTAACCCTGGATCCCCGATCTGCGCTTCGCTTGTCAGGGATTGCAAGAAAAAGTTAACTGAACTCGCTATAGTATCGTTACATTCACTTAACAATCTCGCGTCATACCGCGACTCCCGTTTTGGTGCATCTTCTTAATTATGCCATACCAACTAAAGTTCTGTTTCCTGCGGCTCCTGTCATCCGAAGCTTCAGCGTAGGAGGATGGCCGCAGGATCAAATCTACCAGTTATACTTATCTCGACATTTGACCCTGTGGTTAAACCACAGGGAACGGTAGCTTTTATGAATAATGGCTATACTACCCAACAAACCCAATGATCTGCTTGGTGCGTGCGATGGTGTCTTGTGCCAGGGTGCGGGCGTGGGTGGCGCCTTGCTGCATGATGGCTTCAAGTGCTGCTTTATCTTGCATCAGCCGGTTGATTTCTGTGCTGATGGGCGCGATATGCGCCACCATGGCATCGGCCAAGGCCTGCTTGAAATCGCTGAAGCTGCTGCTGGCATATTCATCCGCCACCTGAAGTGGCGTGCGCTCTGTGGCCGCGGCAAACAGCGTAAGCAAATTGGCCACCTCTGGGCGGGTCTCTGGCTCATAGCTTATACCCTCATGCATATCACTCTTGGCCTTGCGCAGCTTCAGTGCAATGGTATCTGCATCATCCGTGAGGTGAATACGGCTATAATCAGACGGGTCCGATTTGCTCATTTTCTTGGTGCCATCGCGCAGGCTCATCACGCGCGTGGCGGTATTATGCAGCACGGCCTCAGGCAGAATAAAATGCTCGGTATCATAATGGCGGTTAAAGGCGCCAGCAATATCCCGCGCCAGCTCCAAATGCTGCGTTTGATCTTCACCCACCGGCACATGGGTGGTGTTATAGAGCAAAATGTCGGCGGCCATCAGCACCGGATAAGCATATAGCCCCAGCACGGCTTGCTCCTTTTTCTTGCCGGCTTTTTCTTTGAATTGCGTCATGCGGTTGAGCCAGCCCAGCGGCGTGTGGCACATCAGCAGCCAAGCAAGCTCTGTATGCTCTGGCACGGCAGATTGATGAAACAATGCCGCCTTTGCCGGGTCAATGCCGCAGGCGATATAGGTCGCGGCGGTTTCCAAGGTTGCATGGCGCAGTGCTTCTGGTGCTTGTGGCACGGTGATTGCATGGTAATCCACAATGCAGAACAAGGCATCTGCCTCATGCTGGCGCGCCACCCATTGCTTGATCGCACCAAAATAATTGCCAATATGCAAATTGCCTGTGGGTTGTACGCCGGAGAAGATTCGTGTCATGTTATGGGTTACTCATTCGTTGCAGGCGCTCTATAGGCCTCTTTTGCGATAGTATCAAAATAATCTTGTGAGGCATCGTCAATCTCCTCCGTTATAATCTCTTTATGCAGCACCACAGGCGGGCTTATATTGCCGTCTTGCATGCTCATATGCTCTGGGTCAAAGCTTTGATTCGGCGCTAAATGCAAACGCAAGAT
This sequence comes from Rickettsiales bacterium, assembly GCA_020631295.1. GTDB lineage: Bacteria > Pseudomonadota > Alphaproteobacteria > Rickettsiales > UBA8987 > JAHDHN01. The sequence goes on along the minus strand of JAHDHN010000038.1, from coordinate 9,746 downwards.
ATTGCTGTGGCTGCGCGCGAGCACATTGCGGGCATGGTTCATATGCGTCCAATACCCACCGCTGAGCGCACGCAAATGCTTGGCTTGCCCTAACCAATGGGCAATATCTGGCACGTTAATATCTAGTATCACGCTGTTTTCTTTCACTTGTTTGATGCTAAACTGCTTGGGGCGCTCTTGTGGCGTGTATTTCACACCATTTATCCACACCGCCCAGTCCTGCTTATTGCGGTAGATAATGCTGTTTAGCGCGTAGCTAGAAAGCGAGGAAGGCGTGGCCTTTTGCGCAATAAACAAGGCCTCGGCCTGCGCCGCCAGTGCGGCATTGCGCACCACCTCGTTGGCGCTTTCTATGCCCTGCCCTTCACCATCGCCTTCAATCTGCGCATCGTTTGCATCGTCCGGGTAAAATTTATTGCTACGTAATGCGGCATATATAAAGGCAAGCTCCTGTGCATTGTAAAACAAGGAATAGGGGTAATGGCTGCGGTCTGCCGGCTTGGCGCCCACCTGCTTGGCGCTGACAAAGAAAATGGCCAGCAGCAATAAAAAGAAAAATACATAGCGCATCAGTACAGCTCCTTACGCCATTTGGGCACATGCCAGGTAAAATGCAGGCTGGCTGGCATGGGCTGAGTGGCGCCCTGCCCTTTTGCAATGCTCACATTGGTGATCCGCACATCACCCGGCAGCGTGCTATATATCTCATGCACAAAACCCATAAACAAGCCATCCGTGGCTGTTTTTGCCTCTATTTCTATATCAATGAAATAGAACATATCCTCATGCTGGGTCTCAAAACGCTTTTGGTTATTGAGGCGAATGCTGATATCACGCAGATAATATTTTCCTGACAGTTTACGCAATGTTCTGCGCAGCAACTCAATGCGCTTGGCCGGGTTGCGCAGCTCCGGCTGTGGCTGCGTCACCTTCTCTTCCAGCGCCTCAAAATTGGTGATTACATTATCAAAACTTTCCGTGTCTTTGGTAATGCGGTCCAGCTTATTGCGCAAACCACGCAGCTGATATTCCCGCGTTTCAATATTGCTGCCGCGCTGGGTAATAATATTTTTTACCGTATAGTAGGTGGCAATATTCACAACTGCCAATAATAATATAATAATAAGGCTGAGCAATATAGGTCTAGTCAAACGCATGGAGCACCTCCATGGTAAATGTGAACGGCTTATGCTCAGGCAGCCCTTCTGTATTTAAATCCAGCTCAATTTCTGTGCTGGTGGGTACATTATTAAAGCGCACCCTGTCTTTTTCCAACGCCGTGCGCATTTCATCCTCATAGGCATCAAATTGCTGCATTTTTTCTTCCCATGGGCGTACATCATACCGAGGGAACGATTGCGAAAAGACTGCCTTTATCCCCTCTTTACTGCCCACCGGCACCACCTCCATACGAAAACCTTCAGACATAATGCCATAGCTATTGCCCACACGTGCAATCTCTTTTGTGAGCCTGTCTAGGCTGGTGTAAATATGTTTGGATTGATGCTGCGTATCAATGATGCTCTGAATTTGCTCCACCTTATAACCGCCCACAGAGATATCCAGCCGCTTTTCTGCCATAATGCTTTGCAGTGATGCAATTTGCTGCTTCAACTCTGCTGATTTGCTGCGATGCTTTAGGCTGTCATATCCCCACCATGCCAACCAAGCAACAATCAGCCCCACCAAACCAAGTGCCACCAAGCGCATACTGCGCGCCAAACGCTGCGTATTACGTTTTTGCTTGGCATCTTTGGTATAAAAGAGCGGGAATTTTTGTTGCCGCTTAGCAAAAAACAATGCCGTTAGCACATCACCAAACTGGTCATCGCTCTGCACACCTTTGGCAATTTTTATCCTTGCTGAGGCATCCAGCGGCGTAAGATGCTGCACATTTTGCGTGGAAAAATGCAGGTGGCTAAGCGTGTTGGTCACATCCCCCCCAGCAAGCGTGATAATCTCCAACCCTTGATCGTCCTCAAAACCCAGTCTGCGTATAAACTCAATGGTATTCGTTGCCTCTTGATACATATGGCCAGCAATCACATCGGGCTTATGCTCACCCACCGGCGCAGTAATGCGGGAGAACATTACCTCACCTTTGTGAATCACCACCTGACGAATACCGCCCACACGCTGCAGTGAGATATAGATCTGCCACTCCACCTCCTGCGCACGTTCAGCAAAGCGCTTTTTCAACTTCGGCTTCTTAGAAAGCCTGTTACTCAATGCCGCCATAATAAACGGTGCCGGCACAATACCACCAAACGGATTGGGCCGCGGCAACAGATCATTCAACCAGTCTGATAAAGGCGGTTGATTACGGATATTCACAAATAAATAATGCCAGCTATTGCTGTTATCCATCTGCTTGCCTAGGCTAATGGCTTTGATGATATCCAGATCTTTTTCATAATCAGTGCGGATTTTGCGCTGCACCAGCGGTTTTAAGTTAATGCGGCTTACAGGCGGGAACTGCTCACGCTTAAATTCCTGATCCATCACATCAGAAATGACATAAATCGTATCTTTTTCATGGCGATCCATGAAATGCTGATATTCTTTGTCCCGCGCGGAAGAAAAGAAATGGCGTGACAGCAAGCTGCCTTTGGCGTTGGTACGGGTGAAGATTGCGCCTTCATCGCCAATGGAAACAATACAATAATTGGTCGCTTTTTTACGCAATTAATGCGTCCAATTCGCCTTTATCATTCAGCGCATATAAATCATCGCAGCCGCCAATATGCTGATCATTAATGAAAATTTGCGGCACGGTTTTCGCACCATTGGTCATGTCCACCAATTTCAGACGCATCTCATTATCTTCTGTCACATCAATTTCAGAAAAGCTTGCGCCCTTGGTGCTCAATAGCTGTTTTGCCTTCACGCAATAGGGGCAATAATTGGTGGTATAAATGGTAATATTCGCCATGATCTGTCTCCTTTAGCTTAGCAGTAATGCAATAATATGCATTATCTTTGCATAAAGCTATTGAAAAGCACAGCGCTTCTTGTTAGCTAGCGCTCACCTTTTTGTTGTGGCGGGTGTAGCTCAGTTGGTTAGAGCGCCAGTTTGTGGCATTGGAGGTCGTGGGTTCAATTCCCATCACTCGCCCCACTTTTTCTTTTTTTATTCCCTTTGGGTTTGTTGGTGACGACCTGTGTTTTTGCGTTTATAGCGTGATGGTATGATTGAACTCTCCACATGGGTGTTGTTACTGGTGGTTATTGTGGCCGTGCTGTTGCTGGCCGGTGTGCTGTGGCTCACGCTGCGTTTGATGAAGCTAAGTGCGGCACATGTGACACTCACAGAGGAAACAACCCAGCTGCGCCAGATTATGCAGCATATGCCTGCGCCTGTGTGGCTGCACACGGAAACTGAGGGCATTATGTATGTCAACCCATGTTATGAGCGGGCGCTGGGCGCACCGGCAGATGAGGTGATTAAAGGCCAACAATGGCTCACCAACCATGTGCCTGCCTATGAAATGCCTGAGGGCGTGAAATTCCGGCATCATTACGAGCATTGCATTATTGATGGGCAACGCAAATGGCTGCAGGTGCACGATATCAAAACCGATGAAGGCTGGATGAGTATTGGCCTGGATTTTACCAGCCTGGAAGCCAAGCAGCGTGAACTGGATGAGTTTAATGATTTTGCCAATGATTTGATTGCAAGCTCCACCAATGCGATTGCAATTTTTGATTCAAACCGCCAGCTGCAGCGCTATAATCATGCTTATGCGGTGATGTGGCAACTGCCGCAGCATTTCTTAAATAATGCACCAACCTTAAATGAAATTCTGGAGAGACAGCGCGAATCTCGTGCGCTGCCAGAGCAGGTGAATTTCCGTGAGTTTCGCCAATCCATCAACAGCCTGTTTGAGAGTGTGATTGATCTGCATGAGGAGTTTTATTACCTGCCGGATAACCGCACCATCAAGCTGGTGGTGATTCCGCATGCCATGGGCGGCTTGCTGTTTTCCTATGAAGATCTGACCGAGAAAATCGCTTTGGAGCAATCCTATAACACACTGAGCTCTATCAACCGTATGACGGTGGATGCGCTGGAAGAAGCCATTGTGGTGTTGGGTGAAAATGGACGTGTGCAGCTTACCAACCCTGCCTATCGTGACTTGTGGGGCCTGCCGCAAGATTATTTGGAGACGCATCCGCATATTAACGACATGATGGAGCATGCCAAAGAAAGCGTGTTGCTTCCGGGTGAAGATTGGGAACAACGCAAGCAAGCAGTGTTGCAGCTGGTGGCGCGTCGTGAGGTAAGCCAGCAGCGCATACCGCTGCCTAACGGCAATGTATATAGCCGTACCACACATCCGCTACCAGACGGTGCATTTATGATGAGTTATCTGGATATTAGCGACAGCTACCGCGTGGAAGAATCACTGCGGGCAGAGAAAGAGGCATTGCAGCGTGCCGATGCGATTCGGACCAAATTCTTGGATAATGTGTCCTATGAATTGCGCTCGCCGCTTACCTCTATTAAAGGCTTTGCTGAGCTATTATTGCAAGGTTATTTGGGCGATTTGAATGAGAGGCAAACCGAATATCTGAGAGATATGGTGGCTGCGTCCCAGCGCCTGAATAAGATTATTGATAATGTGATTGATGCCACCAATATTGATGCGGGCTTTATGGTGCTAAACCGTGAACAATTTGCCGTGCAAGCGGTGATAGAAGAAGCACTGCAGGCAGTGCAAAAAGAGGCCGAAGAAAAAGCATTGAAGGTGGTATGTGACATAGATGATGCGGTGGAGCATATGCTGGCAGACCGTGCGCGTATTTTGCAGGTGCTGGTCAATTTACTCCATAATGCCATCAAGCATGAGAATAACGAGGGAACGGTCACGGTGCTTGCGCGTAAAGAATCAGACACCACATTATTATTGCAGGTGAAAGATACCGGCCGTGGCATGACATTGGAAAGCCAGCAAGGCTTGTTTGATAAATTCCAAGCGACCCATTCAGACGGTGTAATGACTGGGTTTGGATTGAGCCTCAGCCTAGCAAAAAGCTTTGTGGAGCTGCATGAAGGTACAATGGAAATTGAGTCTCGCGAGAATGTGGGCACCATAATCAGTTGCCGTTTCCCGCAAGCAGAAGATGATACCAAGCAGGCAGAGTAACCCATGCCCAATATAACGATAGTAATAGAGACGCTTGAAGGCACCAAGGCACTGGCCACAACCATTATGCAGGCGTTGCAGCCAGGTGATGTGCTTGCCTTGCATGGCACGTTAGGTGCTGGGAAAACGGCCTTCTCGCAAGCCGCAATCAAGCATTTATGCGGCCAAGAAACGGTGGTGCTCAGCCCCACATTTCCGCTGGTGCAGCATTATCCGCCGCATCTGTGGCATTTTGATTTATACCGCCTGGAGCACGCCGAAGAGGTGTGGAATATTGGCATTGAAGAAGCCTTTGCCGAAGGCATTTCTCTCATTGAATGGCCGGAAATTATTGCAGATATTTGGCCACCGCACACGCTGCATCTTACCTTAGAATATGGTGAAAGCGAAACACAACGCCGTATTACAGTTGCACAACATGCAGATTACGCTACTTCTGAGTTATGGACATCGCTGAAGACATTTTCATAGCACCTGCACGAAAAGCAGCCTTAGAGGCCATGCTGGATCAGGCGGGCTGGGGTGAGGCCACCCTCACCATGCTGGCGGGAGATGCATCGTTTCGTAAATATTACCGTGCAACGCAGGGCAATGCGCATGCGGTGGTGATGGATGCGCCGCCAGAAAAAGAGGACACAGCTCCCTTCGTGGCAATCACGGAATATCTCACAGAAATTGCGTTGCACCCACCGCATATTATAGCGCAAGATGCACAAGCCGGATTTTTGCTGCTGGAAGATCTGGGAGATAAGCTGTTCAACCCACTGCTAGCCAAGGAGCCTGCGCAGGAAATACCGTTATATATGCGAGCCATGGATGTGTTGCTGCATCTGCATAATCAACAACCAGCAGATGTGCCCGCGTATGATGAGGCGGTGTTGATGCGTGAGGTGGAGCTGTTTATTGACTGGTATATCCCGGCCAAGGGCATTGCTTTGCCAGAGGGTGCCAAAACAGAATTTTACGCCGCGTGGAAGACATTATTTGCCAGCTTGCATTACCCACAAGAGGTAACGGTGCTGCGTGATTATCACGCCGATAATTTGCTACTATGCGAGGCAGAAGAAGCGCCGCTAAAGCAGGTGGGCTTGCTGGATTATCAAGATGCGCTCATCGGCTCTCCGGCTTATGATATTGTTTCATTGCTGGAGGATGCGCGCAGAGTAGTGTCCGATGCGTGCGTGGCAGAAATGCTGGCTCATTACCATAAACACAGCCGCTTTGAAGAAGCAAAATTAATGCATGATTATGCCGTGCTAGCCGCGCAGCGTAATATCAAAATTTTGGGTATTTTTGCACGGTTAGCGGCGCGAGACAACAAGCCGCATTACCTGGATTATCTGCCGCGCGTGTGGCGCTATGTTACTGCAGATCTCGCCCGTCCTGCTTTGGCAGAGCTGCAGGCCTGGTGCGATATGTTTGTGCCGGTGGAGAAGCGTGGTTAGAATTTTTATAATCTCTGCTTGCGTTGCTGTTGTAACAGAGGTAATAATCCGGCGGATTTTAACCTTCTTGGTGAGGCATTATGGCAACAAAGACACGCAAACCCACAAGCAAAACAGCAGCAAAAGCTGCGCCTAAAAAGGCGGCTGCAAGCAAGGCAACAGCTGCGAAAAAAACAGCAAAGAACAGCGCGCCTGCAGATGAAACAAAGCGCGATTTTGTGGTGATGGCAGCCGGTGGTGTGGCCGCAGCTGGTGCAGCCTGCATGGCAGCGCCGTTGGTAACCAGCCTTGCGCCAGGCAAGGACATGTTAGCACTTGCCACCACAGAGGTGGATGTATCTAGCCTTGTGCCAGGCGAAGGCAAGAAGGTAACATGGCAAGGTAAAACCGTATTTATTCGCCGCCGTACTCAGGCAGAAATTGACCAAGCGCGTGCAGTGAAATTGACCGATCTGCCAGATCAAAAAAACCAGCCAGACGATATAGAGCGCGTGCTTAAGGGCAAGGATGATTGGTTGGTAGTGATTGGTATTTGTACGCATCTGGGTTGTATCCCACTGGCAGACAAAGGTGATTATGATGGCTGGTTCTGCCCATGCCACGGCTCGCATTATGATATTTCTGGTCGTATCCGTAAGGGCCCTGCGCCGGATAATTTGGTGATCCCGCCTTACGGATTTAAAGATGATAATACGATCATATTGGGTAAAACACAGGAAGAACTAGACGCAAAAGCGGCGTAACACGCACGCGCTACACGCAAAAGGAATAAGCCTATGGCACAGCAAGAATATACAGGCGTTAAAGGATGGATTGAGCATCGTTTGCCGGTCTTTTCATTTTTGAAGCATCAGGGTGAATATCGCACGCCCAAAAATTTGAGCTATCTGTGGAATTTTGGCTCGATCGCTGGCATGGCGCTGATGATTCAGATTGTAACCGGTATTGTGCTGGCTATGCATTACACGCCGCATGTGGACCATGCCTTTGAATCGGTAGAGCGCATTATGCGTGATGTGCCGTTTGGCTGGTTGCTGCGCTATACGCATGCGGTGGGAGCATCCATGTTCTTCATTGCGGTCTATGCGCATATGGCGCGCGGGCTCTATTACGGCTCCTATAAAAAGCCACGCGAGATTTTGTGGTTCTTTGGCGTGATCATCTTCTTGCTGATGATGGCTACCGCCTTTATGGGCTATGTATTGCCATGGGGGCAAATGAGCTTCTGGGGCGCAACGGTAATCACCAGCCTGTTCTCCAGTTTGGATCAGATTATAGACGGGCTTGGCACCTTCATTCTTGAATTTCTTCTGGGTGGTTTCTCTGTAGATAACCCCACGTTGAACCGCTTTTTCTCGTTGCATTATCTGCTGCCATTTGTGATTTTTGGCCTGGTATTCTTGCATATTATTGCGTTGCATATTCATGGCTCCAACAACCCAACAGGGGTGGATGTGAAAAGTGAGAAGGATACGATTCCGTTCCATCCTTATTATACAGTGAAAGATTTCTTCGGTTTTGGTGTATACTTCCTGTTATTCTTCTATTTTGTGTTCTACCTGCCAAATAATTTGGGCCACCCGGATAACTATATTCCGGCTGATCCGCTGGTAACACCGGCACATATTGTGCCTGAATGGTATTTCTTGCCGTTTTATGCCATTTTGCGCGCGATTCCAGATAAGCTGGGCGGTGTGGCCGCCATGTTTGGTGCGATTGCTATTTTGTTCATTTTGCCATGGTTGGATCGCAGCCCAGTGCGCAGCGGTAGCTACCGCCCGGTATTTAAATGGTTCTATTTTGCCTTTATCGCCAACTTTGTATTCCTAGGGTGGTTGGGCGCGCAGCCAGCAGAGGGCTTGTATGTACTCGCCTCTCAAGCGGCAACGGGCTATTATTTTGCGTATTTCTTCCTGTTATTCTTTATTCCGTTTGTGGAGAAACCGGTGAAATTGCCAAGCTCCATTGATGCGGCCTATAAAAAAGGCAAGAAAAAGTAAGTTCTCTAACCCAAGGAATCACGCGTATGAAACGCATTATTGACACATTAAAAGCCATTCAAGCCTTCTTCACACCTATTGCGGTGCCGCTAGGCATAGCCACGTTTGTGCTAACAATAGCCGGTATTATCTATGTGGTGAAATTTTATCATCATCCGCATGGTGATCCGCTGGAGCTGGCTATTCACCCGAAGCATGAGCAGCATTGGCCGTTTGATGGCCTGATGGGCCATTTTGATAAGCAATCCATCAAGCGTGGTTATCAAGTATATCGTGAAATTTGTGCCTCTTGCCACTCTATGGAGCTGTTGGCCTACCGTAATTTAGGTGAGCTTGGCTTTGGTGAAGCGGAAATTAAGGGCATTGCCGCAGAATATACGGTGATGGACGGCCCGGATGATGTGGGTGATATGTTTGAGCGCCCCGCCATCGCCTCAGACCGCTTTGTATCACCTTACCCAAATGAGCAAGCAGCGCGTGCGGCCAATGGCAGCGCGTATCCGCCCGATTTGTCTTTGATTATCAAAGCACGTCATGACGGTGCCAATTATGTATATTCCTTGCTCACAGGCTATGATGTACCTGCGCCAGAGGGGGTAGACGTGCCGCCAGGGCAATATTACAATCCGTATTTTGAAGGCCGCAAGCTTGCCATGGCCGCTCCTATTGCGGGTGACGGACAGGTGGACTACCCAGATGGTACGGAAGCCACCGTGGCACAAATGTCTGTAGATGTGGTGAACTTTCTGCAATGGGCGGCAGAGCCGGAAATGGAACAGCGCAAAAAGCTTGGCTTGATGGTGATGATTTATCTGTTGTTCTTCACGGTAATTTTCTACCTGGCCAAAAAACGCATCTGGAGCCGCGTGAAGTAGCTAAAAATAGTTGTGCCTACTGTAAAATTATTGAGCCTATTGTGCTTTTTATATAATTTTGTTATATTAGCTCTGTCTAATAATAAATAGGTGGAGCGATTATGTCAGATCTAGGCAATACGTACCTTGAGAAAGAGGCATTGCCCTGGCTGATAAAATGGTCTCAGCCCGGGCAGTTTGGTACACTAGGTGAAACCTCCCCTACATATTATGCGCGTGTGCAAGGAGTAGTTGATCATAAACCTTTTAAGGATTCTAAAGCAGCAAGGTATGCAAAAG
>JAHDHN010000111.1 GCA_020631295.1 Rickettsiales bacterium | reverse complement strand
TAGTTGCGTATAGTGGTTTTGCTTAACAATTTCCTGCTTTGAAGCCCTTGCGAAAGCGAGGGTCCAGGGCTATGCGGCATGATCTCTCTTGTGGCTCTGGATACCGCGGGTCTTGCTGCGGTATGACGCGAAATACGAACTGTTAATCGATCTTCACCACTTTATGTTGTTCCAATGCATATTGCATATTTGTTTGAGCGGCTAGATCGTGATCATGCGTCACCAGCAGCAAGGCGGTGTTGCTCTCTTTTACTGTATTTGTTAGCACGGAAAACACGTCTGCCGCCGTTTCTGGATCTAAATTGCCAGTGGGTTCGTCTGCAAGCAACAAAGCAGGTTTGTGCACCAAGGCTCTGGCGATCGCCACACGTTGCTGCTCTCCGCCTGAAAGGGCTGCGGGGCGGTGCTGCACGCGGTCTTGTAGGCCCATCTGTTCCAACAATTCCGTGGCACACGTTGTTGCTTCGTTACGTGACATATTTGCAATACGTAGCGGCAGCATCACATTCTCCAAGGCTGAAAAATCCGGCAGTAGATGATGCTGTTGATAGACAAAACCAATATGCTTTCGGCGCAGCAAGGTGCGTTGTCTTTCGCTAGCATTATGCGCCGCAATGCCATCAATCATAATCTCACCGCTATCCGGTTGTTCTAGCAAGCCGGCAATATGCAAAAAAGTAGATTTCCCTGCACCGCTGGGCCCAATGAGTGAAGCAGTTTGCCCGGCTTGCAGGGTAAGGTTTGCGTCTTCTAAAATAACCAGCTTATTGTCCCCTTGCACAAAGGATTTTGAGAGCTGTGTTAACTCCAGTACCTTACTCATAACGCAGGCCCTCCACAGGGTCCATTTTGGCCGCGCGCCAGGCAGGGTATAGCGTGGCCAGGAGTGACAGAGCCAAACTCATCCCCACCACGCCAACCACATCTATTGTGCGCACTTCTGCAGGCAACGCAGAAAGGAAATAGATTTCTGCAGCAAAAAGCTCACCACCGCTTATGCTTTCTAACCACAGGCGAATGGCATCAATATTTGCAGCAAAACCAAGGCCAAGTGCCAGGCCAGTCAGCGTGCCACACACACCAATCACCGCGCCGGTAAGCAGAAAAATGCGCAAAATATTCCCGCGCGAGGCACCCATGGTGCGCAACATGGCAATCTCTTTTCCCTTGGCGTTCACCAGCATCACCATGCCAGAAATAATGTTAAAGGCAGCCACCAGAATAATCAGCGACAATATCAGAAACAGCACATTGCGCTGTACGTTAATGGAGTTGAAGAAGTGGAAATTGGCTTCTTGCCAATCTTGGATATAGCTGCCTGGTGCAGCCGCCTCATATACAGCCTGTTTGGTAGCAGGAAGGCTATGCAAATCTGGCGCCATCACCTCAATCGCATGCACTGCATCGGGCAATTTAAAATAGAGCTGCGCGGCCTCAAGTGGCATAAATACTGTACCAGAATCATATTCATACATGCCCACATCAAACAGGCCGGCAATGCGGTAATCCTTCATGCGCGGAATAGCACCAATCAGCGTGCGAGTCATTTGTGGGGAAATAAGCTTCAGCGTATCGCCTGGCATCACGCCCAGTTTCTCGGCCAAGCGTACACCAATCAGCAGCGAGGCGCCGTTGAACTCTTCTTCCAAGTTCCCGCTAACAATATGCTCGGCCACCAGCTTCTTTTGCAGCAAATCTTTCAGCTGCATGCCGCGCACATTCACGCCGCTATGCTGCCCGTTTGCTAGCGCCAGCGCCTGCCCATGCACCACCGGTGTGGCCACGGCCACCTCGTCTAATGCCGCATAATTATCCGCCAATGCGTCATAGCCATACATCGGTGCGCCATTTTGGCTGATGGTCAGATGCGCATTAATGCCCAAAATACGGGTGAGTAGCTCGGTCTTGAATCCTTGCATCACTGCCATCACCACAATCAACGTGCCCACACCCAGCGCAATGCCCAAAAAGGAAAACAGGCTGATCACAGACACAAACCCGCTCTTGCGCCTTGAGCGCAAATACCGCAATCCCACCAATCTCTCAAACGCTGTTAGCATAA
>JAHDHN010000110.1 GCA_020631295.1 Rickettsiales bacterium | reverse complement strand
AAATATTCTTCATCAAAATGTGGGGAGATAATGTTATCAAAAATGCTTTTTGTGACCCTCTCTTCTTTAAAAGAAAGGAAAAATTTGGCAGTTTCTTGTGCCACAACGGCAAGGTCAATGGGGGTGTAGAGTGCTTCATTATGTTTTTTCATAGCTGATACCATAGCAAAAAAGCATCGCTCCCACAATGTTATATACTATTACTATTTTATTTAAGGCAAATAAGAAGCAATACCAAGAAATATAAGGTAAAATCATTAGGCCATTTGCAGTGGTTTTTATGGCTGCTAATCCGCAGAAATGCGGTGTTTAACGCGTGTTAAGGGGCTTGCATTTGCTGTGGCGTGTGTGTATGTAAAAGCCACGATATTTGGGAGATAGACATTATGGCCGAAGCAGCATTACAAGCAACTGAGGAATTTCCACTGCAATTTACTATTGCGCGCAGCACGTTATTGAGTGCGTTGGGCAAGCTGCAATCGGTGGTGGAGAAGCGCAACACTATTCCGATTTTGGCCAATATCAAGCTGCAGGCCAATGCCGGTCAGCTGCAACTTACGGCGACGGATATGGATATTGTAGCGACTGAAAATGTGGCCGCGAACGTGTCTCAAGAGGGTGCGTTAACGGTGCCTGCACAAACGCTTTATGACATTGTGCGCAAATTAAACGACGATGCGGATATTACCCTTTCTACGGATGTGGGTTCCAACCAGGTGGTGGTGGAATCCGGCAAGGCGCGTTTTTCGTTGTCTTATTTGCCTGCGGCAGATTTTCCAGTGATGAGTGAAGGTGAGCTAACGCATAATTTTGCCATCAATGCCGGCACGTTGTTGCAGCTGATTGATCGCGCACGTTTTGCCATGTCTACCGAGGAAACGCGCTATTACCTAAACGGTGTATATCTGCATCAAGAGCAAAATGATGCGGGTGCTATTTTGCGTGCTGTGGCCACAGACGGTCACCGCTTGGCCCGCATTGAAACAGCCCTGCCAAGCGGTGCAGAAAACATGCCAGGCGTGATTGTACCGCGCAAAACAGTGGGTGAGCTGAAGAAGCTATTTGAGGGTGAGTCGGGCGATATTGCTGTGTCCTTAAGTGAAAGCAAAATCCGCTTTACTGCAGGCAACACGGTGATTCTGTCTAAGCTGGTGGACGGCACCTTCCCAGATTACGCCCGTGTGATTCCAGAGAGCAACACCAAGACCATGGCTGCGGATACTAAAACCCTTACCCATGCGGTGGATCTGGTGTCTACCATCTCTTCGGAGAAAACGCGTGGCATCAAGTTTTTGGTGCAGTCTGGCCAGCTGACGCTAAGCGCACAAAGCCCAGATGCGGGCACCGCAAAAGAAGAGCTGGATGTGGAATATGGCTCGGATGAGATCTCTATTGGGTTTAACTCACGCTATGTGTTGGAGATGATGTCGCAACTTACCAGCGACGCAGTGCAATTTGTGTTTAACGATTCTAATTCGCCTGCGCTAGTGAGCGACCCGGAAGACAGCTCTGCGCTGTATGTTATTATGCCTATGCGTGTGTAAATCACCTCGCTTAATCATTTTACAGCTCTGTTTCCTGCGGCGTACTATAGTCATTTTCATAATCCGCAGGGCATCTCAAGCAATGCGTCATCCCGTGGTTTACCACGCCGATACAGCCTGCGCTAAAGCTACGGCTGTCGCGGCCAGGTAAAATATTTCTCTGGCTTGCCCTGCGAAGCCTTGGCGTAGCGGGGATACCGCGAACAAGTCGCGGTATGACGAGAGATGGGTGCTTGTATTATTAATTATGCAATTCACTATATTATGCCTCTGTACCTGCTTTTATTTACTGCTTGCCAAAGCGCGGCTTTATTTGTAATAGCGCACCTCCTACGTAAAGCAGCATTGTCCTTGCGTATGGTTATTACCTTTGTCGGGGTGTAGCGCAGCCTGGTAGCGCATCTGGTTTGGGACCAGAGGGTCGGGAGTTCGAATCTCTCCACCCCGACCATTTACTTAAGCTATCGCTAGGTGGCATGATTAATAAGAATTAAGGTGCTGGCATAGATAACGTTTATTTATAACACCATTTTCTCAAGATTTTTAGT
>JAHDHN010000037.1:6875-13392 GCA_020631295.1 Rickettsiales bacterium | reverse complement strand
GTATTTTTTGGTGGTGTAGGCATTGATGAAACACAAAAAACTGCCGAAAATATCCTATCAAAAGGTGTGGGTGTAATTATTGACTATGCAGGCCGTGAAGGTGAAGTAGATGTTAGTGAGGAGGGCCGAAAAATTATTACTGATGAGTGTAAAAGAGCATGTAACTTAGGTAAGAAATTAAAAAACTCTAACCCTCATGAGGCTGAAATATCAGTTGCCATTAAAATCTCAAACTTTGCAAGTTTTGAGGAACTGGAAACGCTATCCAAGGCAATTTCAAACAACGGTATGTTTAATAGTAATGAGGAGGCCTTATTTAAGCGCATTAAGGATGATTTATTTAGTATATTGGATACAGCAAAAGAGAGTGGTATTGGAAGCTATATTGACGCTGAAGAAACGGCCGTTAACCCTGCCATTCAAAAGCTTACCAAAGAGGCAATCAAAGCCGGCTATGAAAATATTGGTGTTACCGTTCAGGCCTATTTAAAAGATACTACTGATCAGGTAAAATCATGGATTACGTTTGGAGAAAAAGTAAACTCAGACACTGGAAAAACATATGGTGAGATTATGGGCATCAAACTGGTACGTGGCGCCTATATAGAGGCAACAACGGAAGATAGAAACAAAATACATAATACAAAAATAGAAACAGATATGGCATATAGCACTGCATTGAAGGATCTGTATCTATCCAACCAGTTTTCTTTTATTACTGTTGCCACACATAATAAAAATAGCCTCCTTGAAGCAGCAGAGTTACTTACTCAGCATAAAGATAAAAACAATACGGAGCTTCGCTCTGCAACATTACAAGGTATGGGCGGCAATTTACCACACACAGAACTACAAGCCTCTAAATACCTTCCTTATACATCCCAAGATATTCTGGGCACGGTACCATACACAGCACGCCGAGGTATTGAGTTTGGAAAAACAAAATTAGATGACGGCACAACACGTGGTTGGGCAGAACTAAAAGTGGTAATGCAAGAAATGAAACATCGGTTTGGAGAGTTACCGAAAACAATCTCTCATTGGGTTAATGGAAACTCACAAAATAATGACTTACCAGGTATAGGCTAACCTCTTCTTCCCCCACCTACTCCGCTACATATTTCTGACGATGAGGGTCGTTTAGCACACGTACATGGGACACCACACGTGCCACGCCTTTTACGGTGCTGGCCGTGTGTTTTGCGCTTTCCAGCTCTTGCAGGGAGCTGGCCAAACCAAAGAGATAGACCACATTATTGATGGTATCCACGCCGTAATTAATGCTGCGCACTGCGCGGTTATTAAAGAGCTGTGATTTTACCTTAGTAGTGATCCAGGTGTCTTTTGCAGATTGCTTAAGGTCACGCTTCTGCACCAGCTGAATCTCATTTATCACCTCACGCACACCCACTGGCAACCAGGCCAGGCGCAGCGCTTCAATGCGGTGCTGCGGATCAATCACCTTACCTGTCAGAAACACACGCCCTTCATGCACATCCACATCCACGGATGTAAACATGCTGGCGCTGTGCCGCACCATATTGCCCTTGATTTGCGAATGCAGCTTGGCATCATCCACCGCTGTGCCCATGCTGCGATGCTGTGCCGCACCATAGCCCACCGCACTGGCGCCGGTAATCACCGCCGGAATACAGCCCGAAAGCACAAAAAGTGAGGCAACCATAGCGCATATATGACGTAGTGACATAATCTTAAGCCTTTCTCATCAAGCTCTTAATAGAGTGCGCATTCCCAGGCATGGCACTGGCGAGAAATTCGCCATCTATGCACCATTGCCGCGTCCATGCGCAGCTCATATGTAGCATAGTGCGGATGCTTTGCAAGCAAGATGCGCGCCGCATCACAGCAGCGCTTTTTGTTCTTTTGTGTGATGATTTCAGCACCCGCTTTATGGCGCGCTTTCACCTCAATACAGGCCAATATAGTGCCCTTTTGCGCCACAATATCAATCTCGCCAAGCTTGGTGGTGAAAGGTGCATGCAAAATACGGTAGCCCAGCAGACGGTAATAAAAGCGCACCAGCCACTCTGCGCGTTTGCCATAACGGTTATGCTTTGCCATTCAGCCCTACTAAATTA
This sequence comes from Rickettsiales bacterium, assembly GCA_020631295.1. Classification (GTDB taxonomy): domain Bacteria; phylum Pseudomonadota; class Alphaproteobacteria; order Rickettsiales; family UBA8987; genus JAHDHN01. Next base: position 11,293 of record JAHDHN010000037.1, on the reverse strand, counting down.
TCCGCAAAGGCCTTGGCGGTGAAAGGCTGTAAATCTGTGGCTTGCTCCCCCACTCCAATCGCATGAATTGGAATGGTGGCCTTGTCCGCCAGTGACACCACCACGCCTGCCTTGGCCGTGCCATCCAGCTTGGTGACTATCATGCCACTCACATCGGCTGCTTGGGTAAAGGCCTCCAGCTGCTGATGCGCATTTTGCCCAGTCGTAGCATCCAACACCAGCACCGTGTGGTGCGGCGCAGATGCATCAATTTTCTTCAGCACGCGCACCAATTTCTCCAGCTCATCCATCAGATGTGCTTTGGTGTGCAAGCGCCCAGCGGTATCAATAATCAGCACGTCCATCTCTTCTGCTGTAGCATATTCCAATGCCGAGAATGCCACACTGGCCGGGTCCGCCTCTGGCTTGCCGGTAATTACCGGGCACTGTAGCCGCTGTCCCCACACTTCCAGCTGCTGTACGGCTGCTGCACGAAATGTATCGCAAGCTGCGAACATCACCCGCTTGCCTTGATCATGAAAATACTGCGCCAACTTGCCACAGCTGGTGGTTTTCCCGTTGCCGTTCACTCCCACCATCAAAATCACCGTGGGTTGATGCTCTGTAACATCTAACGGCTGTACCGATTGCTCTAAAAAAGGCTGAATTGCCTGAGACAATGCCGTTTTGAGCGTTGTTTCATCCACATTCTCAGGAAATTTTTGTGTACCAAGCTCGGCTGTAATTTTGGCGGCCGTGGCCGCGCCCAAATCCGCTGCGATCAACGCATCTTCCAGCTCCTCCAGCGCCTCATCATCCAGCGTGCGGTGCGTTAATACCGATGCAATACCCTCAGAGACCTTCTCTGAACTTTTGCTCAATCCCTGCTTAATACGCGATAACCAACTCATAGTCTCATCTGCCTTTTTTCTATGTATAGAAATTATATAATCCGTCTGATTTACAATTCATAGTATAGTTTCCTGCGGCTTGTCCGCAGGATCAAATCTAACAACTATGCCCTCACTATTTGACCCTGTGGTTAAACCACAGGGAACAATAGTACCGAGATTACAACCACGTGAGAATTACAATTGCACCGCCCGCGCCGGCTGCAGCTGCAATAAGTGCATGGGAAAGCCAGCCAATAATATGCTTGCGGCGCTGTTTTGCACGTTGCTGCACAAAACTCTGAATAGTACTTGGGTGCAATTTTATGCCATCTTTATGCACCAAATCTGCTGCTTGGTCGGCCGCGTCCAGCAATTTCATTATCTGCCTTTGTGCACGCTTCAGCTCCCACATCGTATCTGACAATTTGGCACGCTTGCCCATATGTTTCTTTGCCCATTTCTCAGCCGTTGGGCGTGCAAGCTCCCAAAAATTTTGCGTGCTATCCAACATGCGTGCATTGCCTTCCACCAGCAGCAATGCTTTATGCAACAAGAGTAAATGCGGCTGCGGTGCTAAGTTAAACCGCTCTGCCACCTCCAGCATTTGCTGCAACATGGAGGCCAAGGAAATATGGCCCTGCTCCATGCCATATACAGGCTCTCCCAGCGCGCGGCAGGCCTGCGCAAATTCGGCCACATTTGCATCACGTGGCAACATGCCTGCTCGCACATGCATGGCAGCCACATCATCATAATCCTTGTTCAACAGCCCCATTAACATGCGCGCTAAATAATAACGCACCTCATCATCCAGCCGGCCCATAATACCAAAATCCAACAGAACAATCCGGCCATGCGCATCCACCAACACATTACCCGGATGCATATCCGCATGGAAAAACCCGTTCAGATAGACTTGCGTGAAAAAACTGCTAGCCAAAATACGCAGCAAGCCAGTGCTCTCATGCCCAGCCGCCTGCAGCGCAGCAATGTCATCAATGCGGATGCCATCGCACCATTCCATCACCATCACCTGCTTGCTGGTGCGCTGCCAATTCACTTCGGGAATCACAATATCTGCTTCATCCTGCAACATGCTGCGCAGCTCATCTGAAGCGGCGGCCTCATTGCGCAAATCCAGCTCTTTTTCCACCATGGCCTGAAAAATATCCACCAGCTGATGCGCATCAAAGCGCTTCAGACGCTCTTTTGCTGTTATCTTTTCTGCCAGATAGCGAAAGAAGCTAATATCAAAATGCAGCTGTTGTTCCACCTCTGGCCGCACTACCTTCACGGCCCACTCTTTGCCGGCAACATCTGTGGCCTTATGCACCTGCGCAATAGAAGCAGCGGCCACAGGCGTTGTGTCAAATTGTGCAAATAATGTCTCCATTTGCATATTTAATGCGCGTTCTATGCGCAATTTAGCCTGATTGCCTGAAAAAGGCGGCAACGCATCCCGCAAATAGGCCAAATCAGCAGCCACCTCTTCACCCAACAAATCACTGCGCGTGGATAAGGTTTGCCCCAGCTTGATAAAGGTGGGCCCAAGTGATTGAAAGGCACGCGCTAAACGCTCACCGCGTGACTTGCCATATAACGCAAAAGAAAACCAGCCCAGCGGCGCCATCAGCGCACAACATATCGGCGCGATCTGCCACTGGCGTAGCAAAAACAGCGCACGATAGCGCGCTAGCACACTGGCAATCTGCACCGCCCGGCCTATGTAGGATATGCGTTTTAACATAATAAATACGTTATAGCCATAAAACCAGCTTACGTCACCAAAACAAAAAAGCCCCGCAATTTGCTTGCGAGGCTTTTTTTAAAATGCTTACTACTCTGTAATGGATTAACGAGAGTAGAATTCGATTACGAGATTCACATCCATCTTCACAGGATATGGCACTTCATCCGATGCTGGCACACGCACATAGGTGCCTTTCGCATTGGCGAAATCCATTTCCACATAATCAGGAATGTCACGCTCTTTATTTTGCAACGCAGCCTGAATCATAGGGATATTCTGTGACTTTTCTTTCACCTGTACCACATCACCTGGGCGCAAACGGTAGCTAGGAATATTCACCACTTTGCCATTCACCAAAATATGCTTATGGCCAATGGCTTGACGCGCAGCATATGGCGTTGGCACTGCATTCATGCGGTATAAAAAGGCATCAAGACGACTCTCCAATAGGCCAATTAAGTTCTCACCCGTATCACCCTTGGCGTTTGCAGCCTCCTTAAAGATACGGCGGAATTGTTTCTCGGTAATGTTAGCATAATAGCCTTTTAGCTTCTGCTTGGCCATCAGCTGTGTACCATAGTCAGAAAGCACACCGCGCTTTAGCGGACCATGCTGACCAGGTGCATAATTCTTCGTGTGGATGGGGTCTTTACCACGGCCCCACAGGCTCTCACCAATACGGCGGCTGATTTTATATTTAGCTTGTACGCGTTTTGTCATGGTCCTAATCTCCTTTAATAGACACTGCAAAGATGGAAACGCAACGGCCCGCTCCTGGCCGATCCATAATACAGCGGAATGACACTTTTCAGCCATTCATAGTGTTATATAATGAAGCGAGGCTGGGACTTATACGCAAATGGATGGGTAAGTCAAGGAGCTAGATACTCTACGCTACAGATGCATTATACATATCCCATTGACGTAAATGATATAGAATGGCACATCGCCCTATTTAATTATTTTTAACACCACACTTGCATTTATGTGTAATTTTATGTAAGTTAGTGTTTCATTTGGATTTTGAAAAAGGATGAAAACAAGATGACTGCTAGTGTTCCGTTTACAAAACTAGATTTAACAACAATAGTCTCCACTGTTGTATCTAATGAGTTGCCTACCATGCGCGATAATGGTCCGCGTGATGGAAAACAGTCAAAATTCAACCATCTCTTCTCTCAATCTGCTTTAATGGTAGTCTTACAATCCCAAATGCGCGCCTATGTAAGCCTACTCTTGGATCATGGCATTATGATGGCAGACTCGGAGCTTTGGGGTGGCGGTTCGGTGAAAGGCCCTAATGTAAATTTTGGTGAGGACCCCATCCAAAACCTGAAAGAAATGATGCGCTTGGTTACAGGTGCAATTGAAAAAGAAATCACACGCCGTGGTGAGGGTGATTTTTTAAAAGGCATAGAATCCCTAAAGCCAGAGATTAAGGAGAAATTTGGCATCAGAGATGCTAACCTTAAGCGCCAGAATGCTAAAGAACATATTTTAGGCGCCATTGGGAATTTTGCAGCCACAGCATTGCATCGTGGTCTGAATGGTTATGGATACAGCCCACTAAACCCAAAAGACCAAGAAACTATTTTTAGAACCACACATAAAGTGGCCAATCAGTCGATGATGATTAGCACCTTTGATTTTTTGAATAATTTTGAGAATCTACGCATTGCAGTGGATGCGGCTAAAAATATTAACCACACACTAAACAAGGGCGAAAAACATCTGCAGGTGGAGTGGAATGTGAGCTACACCTATGAAAAAGGCGACGATGCAGACAAAGTCTACCC
>JAHDHN010000037.1:4970-6775 GCA_020631295.1 Rickettsiales bacterium | reverse complement strand
AAATTTCAGGCTCTCACTGCAAGCAGCAATACACAAGCAGCCATGCGCGTAGCTAAAAAACATGATATTTCCACCGCACCAAATAGTGGTTGGCAGGATATAATGGTTAAAAAAGATCTATGGCCATCAAAGGCAGAATTTAAAGAATTTGCCTATGATATTACCGAGGCTATTTGGATAAAATCTGGAAAATTTGCTACTGTTACACCTGGTTCAAAAATTCTTTCTGAAATAGTGGGTGCACTTACAGGTTATGCTGCATTGAATTACACAACATTCAAAGACATGATGGGTGGCAATAAAACCCCTGAAGAAAAGTTAGCATTTGCCCTATCACAACTACCTCCAGGCAAAGTACCTGACACATTCGTGACAATGATGCTGGGGAAACAAGGAAAAATAGAAGGGTTTGAGCGTACACCGCCTATGGGTGATGTGCAATTCAGGGACAATATTATTGTGCATGAGGCCACAAAAGCATTAGCACTTGAATATGGAGATCCATACAAGAAATTGCAAGAATCCATAGCACTAACAGATAACAAAGAAGCAAGGCGAGGTAAGATTGCCAAAGTTATAGAACTCGATAAAAAGTCTGAACAGCCCAAACTCTCTAAGACACATAACGACCCGGCTATTCTTGCATTACTGGGAGAAGAAAAACGCAGCATACCTGCTGAAAAAATAAAAGAAAATGCCGCAAAAATAGGGGAATATTATGAAAAAGGGTGGGTAAATAATAGCATACCTAAAGAAGAGTTGGTGGCATCTGAAACACTTCTTGCAGCCTTTAGAAAAGCGACTGAATACCGCTTTAATGCAGAAAAATCGGGCAAAAACTATCTTCCTGACCTTCTTACCAAAGAAACAGGGCCATTAGGAATTTCATTAGGGAAAAAGATTGGCTATCTGAAAAAAAATATCTCCACTGCGCTTACATGTGGGTATTATAATGCAGGCAGTGCACGAGGAACATATGCACAAAAAGCATCCGACATATACACAGGCGCTATTGCCACCATCCAGGACAAACTAACCCTTCTTCATGGTGCAGTAAAAACACATGTAATAGAGTCTGATATGTCTGAAGCCTATGCAGAAAGCTATGCAAACGCTGTAACCAATAATGTGTTCCAACGCATATTGAAACAAGTGCACAAAGAACAAGGCAATATTCCTAACACGTATACAAGAACTGGCACTATATATGGTGGTCATGCCTATGCGTTATCAAAACATAATCCATCCATAGAAGAAAAGCTGCTCAGCGACATCAACCTTCCGGACATCATTAAGAATACGCCAGAACCGCAGGCAAATAAAGGTGTGCAGGTAGCAGCCTAGCTTCCACCTCCATTTTCGCTCAGTGAACTTGGATATTCGTCCGTGCGGTAGCTGGTGAGTACGCGGGTGATGTCGTGCTCGGCCACATGGGATTCTTTGAGTACCGCAGCGCCCAGCAGCATGCTGGATTCAAATGCTTCTGCTACAGAAAGTTTTGCACCGGCGCTATAGAGCGACTTGGCGTGATAGCGATCTTGCGCGCGCGCAATCACTGGCACATCTGGGAACAAGCGATGAATAGTACGCACTGCCTGTGTGCACAGCTTTTTATCACCCAGCGTTACCACCACCATGCTGGCGCGCTCAATACCAATGGAGCGCAGCACCTCTGGCCGATCCACATGGCCAAAGAATACTGGATAGCCTTCTTTGCGCCCCTTAGATACCGCCTTGCTGTTATTGTCCAAAATCACAAAATTATTCAGCTCTTCTTTCACCAAAATATCGGCAATATTATGGCC
>JAHDHN010000037.1:0-4870 GCA_020631295.1 Rickettsiales bacterium | reverse complement strand
AAATAGGCAGCTGTGAGGAAAATGGTGGGTGTTTCAAATTTATAGATCTTACCCAGCAGCATCAAAATACCGGCCTTGATACCTAACAAGCCCAGCGTGCAGAGCAGAATCAGCCCCAGCTCAGACCATAGCACCGAGAGATTAATCGACATGCCCACGGTCATGAAGAATAAGCCCATGAGCAGGCCTTTAAACGGCTTTACGTCATTTTCTACCTGCAGGCGATACTCCGTCTCACCCACCATCAAACCCGCGGCCAAAGCGCCCAGTGCCAGACTCAAGCCGGCCTCATGGGTAAGGAATGCAGCGCCCAACACAATCAACAATGTAGTGGCGGTAAACACCTCGTAGCTGCCCAAGCTGGCAATGAGTTTAAATAAAGGCTGCAGCAACAATTTTCCGCCCAGTACAATACAAAATAGCACCAACACCGCAGTGAAGCCTGTTTCGGCCAGCACGGTGCCAATGCTGCCCTCTTTGCCCAAAAGCGGCACCAACACCAGCAGTAATACCACCATAATATCTTGCATGATCAGCACGGCCAGAGACACACGGCCGGTCTGTGTGGCCATTTCATGCCGCTCGGTGAGAATATGCAGAATCACAGCGGTGGAGGAAAGTGCAAGACCGCCGGAAATCACCAAACCCGCCTGCCAGGATAAGCCGAGCAAATGGCAGATGATAAAGACAACAAAGCCTGTGCCAAAAATCTGCAGCAAGCTATAGACATAAATAGGCCAACGGATGGTCCTGAAGCGTTCAAAGCTAAGCTCCAAGCCAATATAGAAGAGCAGGAACACCACGCCCAACTCGCCCACAAAATGCAGCGAGTGCGTGTCGTGCAAATAAGGCGCCGCAATCATACCTGCTACCAAATAGCCCAACACACTGCTCATTTTCAGTGCTTTAAACGCCGTTACGATTGCCACTGCAATGCCCAGCAGCAAAATAATTTCTTGAAGTCCGTGAATATCCATAGGAAGCATCTTAACAGCGCCCACGCAAATGTCATGTGCTTTTCTGATTATTTACCAACCACATACTCGTCATCCCGTGGTTTATCCACGGGATCTCCTTGCAAGGACACAGTATGTGGCAGGAGATTCCATGGACCAGCCGTGGAATGACGAGATAATTATAGGGACAAGACTTGTCAAACGCATGACGATGTTTTACGAACGACTTCATCGTGAAAAAGGAGAACGCATATGAGTATTGGATTGCCGCAAATTGTGCTGATTGTGATTGTGGTGCTGATTTTATTCGGCGCTGGCAAGTTGCCTAAGGTGATGGGCGATGTGGGCAAAGGCATCAAAAACCTGAAAGACGGCCTGAAAGACAAAGACGATACGGGCGCTAATAATAGCTAATGCTAGATTTATCGCTCATAGAGCTGGGCACCATTGCCGGTGCGGCATTGCTGATTATTAAGCCTGAAGATCTGCCTGGTGCTTTACGCAACATAGGCCGGCAGCTGGGTAAACTCACCCGCGCAGGAAAAGAGTTTAATGCCATATTGCAAGGTGATGAGCTGGTGGAGGCCACCAAGCCCAGCACGCTGGTGGGCGATGATGGCAATGTATATCCAGCCTATGATGTGGAAGACGCGCTGGGCGATATTCCCTCGCATACACTTAGCACTGCAGAAGAAGAAAACGCAGAAGACGACAATGATACAGAGGCATTAGATGCCATACCCGATGCGTTGGAAAATACAGCAGAAACAGAGGCGGAACCAGAGAAGCCTGAAGAAGACAACACGCCACTAAGTGAGGCGGATGTGATGGACGAAATTGCTGCAGCCATCATGGCACAAAATGCTGATGAGGCTGACAATATACTGTCCGAAATACAGAAGATGATCGAAGAAGATGCCTCTGGTGATGATGATGCATTGCTGCGCAACACAGGCCGTGAGGCGTTGCTAGAGATAGAAACCATGCAACGCGCACAAGCTGTAACACAGAGTGCAGCTGCGGTGACGGCGCCAACCCTCGCCATAAAAGAAGATACCAATAACAATAGTGAGCAGCATTCTATTTTGCAAGATATCCGCAGCGCTATTTTGTCTGAAGCAGAGATAGCCTCATCTGCGCCGAATATAACAAAAGACAAATTAGCTGCATCATCTGAAGCGGCCTCTTCACGTTATAACACCACACCCAGCACGCCGCATTTCATCACCCAGCAACGCCCTAACCCAACCAAGCAGGTGGAGGCACCTGTTACGCCTCTGCAAGATGATGATGCGCTGGACGATATGATCGAAAAAATCAATGAATCGGTGGAGCATGATGCACTGCCCACACCGGCCATTGGCGCAGAAATTGTTAAAGAGGAGCAGGCTGCAGAAACAGAAGAGCACAGCAACAAAAATCACCATATTGGTGAAATAGCTGCGCGTGAAATGCGTAATACAGATTCCCGTATTGGGGAATTTTCTCCAGCACCGCGCGAGCAAGTCCATTCTCTCACCGAAATGGAGAAATCAGACGAAGCGGACGATATTTTAGAGCTCACTGATGCAATGCAAGTTACGGCAAATGACAATGATGATGTAACTATAAATGACAATGCAGACGCAGAAGATGATATTTTAGAATTGTACCATATTGGACAAATGCATGGATAATCACACCGAAATAGCCTCTAATACAAATGAGATGATCGCGCATTTATATGAGCTGCGCCGCCGTTTGATGCTGGTGGCCGCCATATTCGGTGCGCTGGTATGTCTGTGCTATTTCTTTGCCGAACCGATTTACCAATTTTTGGTGCGCCCGCTGGATGCCAGCTTTGAGATCAACCATGCGCGCCGCCTGATTTTCACCAATCTGACAGAGCCGTTTTTTACCTATATAAAACTCGCCTTTTTCATGGCTTTTATTCTTAGCTTTCCTTTCCTGGCCTATCACCTCTATCGCTTTACAGCACCAGGGTTGTATGAGCGTGAGCAATCGGCCTTTCGCCCCTTTGTATATGGCGCGCCGGTGCTGTTTTTGCTGGGCGCAGCTTTGGCTTATTATATGATTATCCCGCTCGCCTTTCGCTTTTTTATCAGCTTTGAAGTGGCAGATATTCCTGGCTCTATGCCCATTGAGCTGGAACAAAAAGTGGGCGAGTATCTCTCACTCATCATGCGCTTGATCATTGCTTTTGGGTTGGCGTTCCAACTGCCTTTACTGGTTGGGCTGCTATACAAAGCCGGCATGGTGAAAGAGGAAACATTGCAGAAAAACCGCCGCTATGTGTTTTTAGGTCTGCTGATTTTTTCTGCTATTATTACCCCGCCTGATGTGATCAGCCAAATTGGTCTGACATTGCCGCTTTATGGCTTATATGAGATCACACTTTATATGATTCGTTACTATGCACTTGGCCAAGAAGACGATACGCCATTTGAAAATGACGAAGATAAAAACAAAGATGAAGATGACAGCATCAATGAGGATGCAGACGAAACAGAGAAAGACTAGCCATGCATGATATCCGCGCCATTCGTGAAAACCCTGCTGCCTTTGATGCTGCAATGAAGCAACGCGGGCTTGCGCCACAATCAGCTAACTTGCTGGAGCTGGACGCGGCACGCCGGGCAGATATTTCCCAGCTGCAAGTGCTGCAAGAAGAAAGCAATGCACTGGCAAAATCCATTGGTGCGGCCAAGGCGAAGGGCGAGGATATCACCGAGATTTTGGCCAAAAGCAAAGAGGCCAAAGCGCGCTATGTGTCACTAAAGGAAAAGCTGGAAGATAACAAAGATGATGCACTAACTGATGCATTATTACAGCTACCCAATGTGCTGCTGGAGGATGTGCCGGAAGGAAATTCTGAGGATGATAACGTAGAAATTCGCCGTCATGGCACACCGAAACAGATAGACAATCCAACATGGCACGATGATTTGGGCGTGCAGCTGGGCGGGTTGGATTTTGAGAAGACTGCAGCCTTTTCTGGTGCACGTTTTATGACGCTGCAAGGCCAGCTGGCCAAGCTGGAGCGCGCGCTGATTGCCTTTTTCTTGGACCAACATACAGATGCCGGTTTCACCGAAATTTCGCCGCCGCTTCTGGTGCGTGATCAAGCCTTGCTAGGCACCTCACAGCTGCCAAAATTTGAGGAAGATCTGTTCAAAACCACTGACGGGCGCTATCTGATCCCTACCGCAGAAGTGCCGCTCACCAATTTGGTGAGAGAGCAGATCTTAGACAGTGCCGATCTGCCGCTGCGCTTCACTGCCTTCACGCCGTGCTTCCGTTCTGAGGCCGGCTCTTCCGGTAAGGATACTAAGGGCATGGTGCGCTTGCACCAATTCGCCAAAGTGGAGATGGTGAGCATTGTGCCAAATGAAGCAGCAGGCTTGCAAGAGCTGGAGTTCCTCACAAGCCATGCCGAAAAAATGCTGCAGCTGCTGGAATTGCCCTATCGTACGGTAACCTTATGCAGCGGTGACACGGGCTTTGGTGCACGCAAAACCTATGATATTGAAGTATGGGTACCGGCACAAGATACCTACCGTGAAATTTCCAGCTGCTCCTATTGCGGAGAATTCCAAGCGCGACGTATGCATGCGCGCCACCGCCCAAAAGGCGAAAAACAAACCCAATTTGTGCACACACTCAATGGCAGTGCACTGGCGGTGGGCCGCACCATGGTCGCCATTTTGGAGAATTACCAACAGCCGGATGGCTCTGTTGCAGTCCCGAACGTACTCCAGCCCTATATGGGTGGGTTAAAGGTGATGAATGGTTAGTTGTTGCTGCATGTGTTAGCTCCTTGCACGCAATACATATGTCGCTTTTCCCAACTTTTCCCTGCAATCCCTGACAAGCGAAGCGCAGATCGGGGATCCAGAGTTAACAAGCACTATTTA
>JAHDHN010000036.1 GCA_020631295.1 Rickettsiales bacterium | reverse complement strand
CGCTGCTTATTTAGCCAAGGCCTATTATATTCAGCAGCCACCTCGCCCAAAAAGAGCAAGGTAGCTTTATTTTTACGGCATAAGCTACTGAAGAAATGCCGCATACAACAAGAGATTTCTACGCCTCACAACCATGCCTAAACATGCTTGATGGTGCTGACGGTACCTATATTTACCATCAAGTAAAGTCATTTATCGTAGACAGCATATCTTTTTGCTCAAACCTATTTAGATACATTATGTGATGGGTGCTATGCCAAACATTGGCAGACCACTTTTTATAGCAGCATGGTTCTGAGCGTGATCCCCCAGTTCAGATCCCAATCACGCATTCGAATCCATTCGCATATTAGGCCTAACGCTTGTGCAACCGTGCATATCTGTTTATGCTGGCCAGCGCTAAAATAAAGGAAATCAGTAGTGCAGCATATGGAGGCATGGTTCGCAATGTGGGTCAATTGCACTGCCATTTAATATGCTTCAAACCAAATAGCAGTGTGACTTCATGTGAAGTGTGCCTCCCCTCTAAAGCCCTTATCCTGCGGGGTCTGGCAGGTTTTGGATGTACAAAATAGCCCTTATATTCGGTCTTCATTTTTGGCTAAAATCTGTTTTTGAACCGCCCCTAGTTTACCGGAGAGTAAAACACTCTAGAAAGGTAAACTATGATGAGACAAAAACATACAGCAAAATATCCAGCTGAATTCCGTGAACGTAGGGTTCGGTTAAGGCATGCTACGGGGTCGAGTCACTATGCAGACATCTGCCCATTGCCCCCTCTACCTATTATGTGCATTGCCAACAGCAGCGTGATCCTACTTCTCGTTCTGCGCGTGCACAACGTGATGCTCATCTTTGTCAGGAGATTATGCGCATTTGGCAGGAAAACTATGGTTTATATGGGTATATCACGCCAAATGAAAAGGAAAAATCATACTATGAAAACATAAACCAACCTGATAAATACGCAGCGTAAATCTTGAATAAAAATCCCTCCGGTAAACTAGGGGCGGTTCATTGCAACATCTTGAAAATATCAATAAACAAGATATGGAAAAAGCCGTTTATCAATTACTGACAGAATTAATTAAACAGACGTCACTGTTGGACGAACAGGCCAATTACGACCCTAAAACAGACTCTGTAACCATTAGGCGCTATGTATGTTTACGTGGCGCCTTTTCTTTTTATGGTGCGGCTGCTATGAAAATCATATGCACGAAGATGATATCATAGAATTATTCCGTCCGCTTGCAGACAGGCAATTATCTTACAGTTTGCAGAATGATGCCGCCCTGTTGCAACAGGCTGATGCGATTACAACCGATACTATTATTGAACACATTCATTTTTTGCCAGGCACAGAAGGTAAGCTAGTGGCACAAAAAGCACTGAGGGTGAATCTCTCTGACATGGCAGCTATGGGCGCAACCGCAACATATTACACGCTCAATTTGGCACTGCCACAACGCATAAATCAGGCATGGCTGGCCTCCTTTGCAGAAGGATTAAAAGAAGATCAAACAGCATTCAATATTGCCCTATTAGGCGGTGATATTACGCAATTACCTGCAGGAAATGACGCGATTGTAATTTCTGTGACCATGACAGGTGCTTATGAACAACATTGGCAATCATTCACGCATGACAGTGCAACACTGGGTGATCAACTCTATTATGCAGGGCAGCTGGGCGGTGCAACAGCAGGGCTGGCTGCATTACAGCAAGGTGGTCTAACAGACACAGAAAAGGACCCGCTATGGCATTATTACCATTTGCCCGTGCCACAGCAGGCATTGGTGCCAACGCTGCAAGAGGCAGGTGTGTGTTGTGCAATAGACACCTCAGATGGACTATTGAAAGCATTGCAACTCATTACCTCACGCTCGGATGTTGGTGCAGACATAAAAGCAGCTAATTTACCCATTAAAACAGAAACAAAAACAGCAATGCAGCGCTATAATCTCTCTTTGCAACAGCTATTGGAGCATAGTGACGATTACGGATTACTATTCACTTCACCCCACTTTTTCCCCGAAACGGATAGTTGTCACCATATTGGTGAAATTACGGAGTCGGGCCTTACATTGACTCACCAAAATGGGGAAGAAGCACCTCTCCAAGGCGAAGGGTACGAGCATAGATTTGTCATGTAACTGTAATAGTGCTAGACTATAGTTGTAATATGAAGCGGGCTAACACTATATTTAAGACTATATTGCTACTATCCATGCTTATGCTGGGACTTTCTGCGTGTGATGTGCCGTATGCCGATAAAACGGGTAAACATGCTTGGTATACGCCCACATTTCCGTTTTTGCGCCCTGCCGTGGATGATGACAGCTCCTTTGGTGATGGCGTGCGCGATGGTTGTAACCAATCCATTGGCATCACAGGCAGTGGTCTGTTACGTTTTCATGACTTTGCCTATGACCCTAACCGCGGGTTAGAAGACCCAGAATATTATGCTGGCTACCGCTTGGGACATGTGAATTGCAGTTACTATATTGACCGAGATGTACTCTAATGCGTACGCTACTTACCATAATGCTATTATGCAGCATGACTGCCTGTAAAATAGGGCCATTGGATTTCCGTAAACCTGCATTCTTGCATATGAAACCGCCGCCTGGCCCACCAGAGTGGCAACAGGGCTATGTAGATGGCTGTGAATCGGGTTCGGATGCGTATTCCAACCCATTTATGAAGCTGGTGGATGCGTTTGAACTGAAGCAAGATCCTATATTGCGCCACAACAAAATGTATCACCAAGTGTGGAAAGACGCGTTTCTTTATTGCGCCCATGCATGGGAAAAAACCAATTGGCGGAAACTCTAATGCGACTTTCTGCTGCCATATTGTTATGTCTCATGCTCACCGCATGCCCCAAAGTGCCGGTGCCGCCATGGCAGCGCTGGATGCTAGAAGGCCCACCAAAGGGCAAGGAATATCACCCGCTTTATGTAGAAGGATGGAAAGACGGTTGCCATACAGGATTCGGTGCCATGGGTAACCAATATTACCGCTTTTTCTATAACTTCAAGCAAGACCCACATAAGGCACAGAACCGTATTTACTATAAAGGCTGGAAGGATGCGTATGATTACTGCCAGCACTATGTTTACATGTATGACCGGAGACCATTTATCTAATGCGTATGTGTCTGACCATATCCATGCTATTATGCCTAAGCGGCTGTTTATTTGGTGAAGGCGGCCTTATAAAGCAGGCCATCAAGCCACGCCCGTTTAATATTGGTGCCACACCTGCCGGTTCAGAGTTGTTTCAACGTGGTTGGGAAGAGGGCTGTAACAGTGCTTTAAAAGCATATGGAAATGACTCTTACAAATTAGTGTATGAATATAAGCAAGATTGGCGGCATGTGAGTAACCCTGAATATTATAAGCCATGGAAAGATGGCTATCTCTATTGCCGCTGGTATTCTTACAACTGGGTACTACCATTTAAAAAATAAGGAGATTGATGAAATATATTATTACCATAATTTGCTGCATTGCATTAAGCGCATGCCATTATGTACCGCGCAGCATCAAGCCGAAGCCATTTGGCATGCAAAAAGAAGCTCCAGCAGATGCACCAGAGTCTTATAGAAAAGGCTGGGTAGATGGCTGTGATAGTGGTTTGGCCGGCTTCGGTAATATGGTCTATAAAAGCTTTTATCATTTCTCTTATGATAAAGAGCTCATCAAAGACCCGCTCTATGCCAAGGCTTGGAAAGATCGGTATGCGCATTGCCGCGCCATGGTAAACCGTGTGCTAGCGGATGGTTTATGGTTTGATAGCCGTACCGGTACTGACCAGAATCGATATGTCGGTATATTTCAGGCCGGTCAGCAGATGCGAGACACACCTGAGGTGGATAAAGGCAAAATTATGCCAGAATGGTGGTATGGTATGGACTTGCCGATGATGGGGCAATGGGGTTGGGGAGCCAATGTAAAGAGCACAGAAGGCACACTCTTTTTAGGTAAAGAAAGCCCTAGCCATTTTGAGCATTTTCTTGGGCATGACAGTGATGTACTCTTTAACTTCCTCAGCACACCAAATCAAAACTTCAACAAACTCCATACTGGGTTGGGTGACAGCGATATTATAGGGAAATTCTTAGGGCGCTAATGTCCATATTCTGCCCTGGTCATACGCAGTGATTGTGTTTACCCTAAACCCATCCTTCGTTACCCAAATGGCATGCGCACCATCTTCCTCGCGCATCTCAGGCGTGATTTTTAATATCTCACCCGTAGCTTGATGGGTAAATTTTACCGTATCATAAAAATGTGCCTTATAGCTTCCAGCATCACATAACAGCTTTTTACATGCCACATCCGCTTGTGTCTCTTCCGGCTTGATACGCATTATGCCCTCCACACCCAAATAATGCGCCACCATGTCTTTGGTAAAACCAGAGCGGCTGCGTTTCCACCACACATAGCTGCCGCTTGGAGATTGCATCACCACGCCCTTTTTAGGCTCTAGCACAATAATATCTGGCCGCCAAAAGAACCCTGCAATCATACCTAACACCGCCACCACATAAAGCACCACGCCACTCTGCTGCGCCTTTGTTGCTGTGCCAATCATCAGCCCTGCCACAGCAAGTGCCACCCACGCCCCATGTGGTGTGGGCGTGCGCAAGGTAAACAGCCCCAAATTATCAATGAAGCTTGCGTAAAATTGCAGCACCTCCAGCCCCATACCCATCACATATAATGCGGGCATTTCCAGCCCAAATGGCATGAGTAGCAGCGCCAGCAAGCCAAAGGGCATAATCCACATACTGGCCAGCGGAATGGCAATCACATTGGCAATGATCCCAGCAGAGCTATAGGTCCCAAAATGCGAAAGTGAGAATGGCAGCACCGCAATATTGGCCACTAAGGCAGAAAGCATCATCATCCCAATAAACCGTGCGGCACGCAGCAGCCAGGAAAGATCCTTACGCTGGCCGTAAAAGGCCGGGTGTAAAAATACACAAATCAGCATCCATACTGCCATGAAAGACATCTGAAAACTCGGACCTACCACCTGATGGGGCGCTAGCAGCAGTACAATCCAACCGGCAATAATCACCAGCCGTCTGCCTTGATGCACCCGCGCAAACACCACCGCTACAAAGAATAACCCTGCCATAATATACGCCCGTTGGGCAGAAATGGGCATGCCGCTGAGAATAAGATAAAGCCCGCCTAACAAAATGGCCGCCACTGCCGCAATGGATTTGACATTATAGTGCAGAGAAATAGCCGGAATCAGGCTCGCCACACGTCGGATGGCCCAAAAGCCAGAAAACATAATCAAGGCCATATGCAGGCCCGAAATAGCAAGCAAATGCCCAAGCCCAGCAGAGCGCAGCGTGTCTTGCACCTCATCCTCAATCATATGCCGCTTGCCGGTCAGCAGCGCATTGGCCAACGCAGCCGTGTTAGGGTTTTTCCAGCCCATTGCGTCAAATTGTGCATTAATGCGCTTTGCAGTGAGTTCGCGCAGCTGCATCAGGTTTGTTTGCGGTGCCTGCGTACCGTGCAGCGCCACCTCATCCACCGTGTATCCCACACCACCAATTTTCCCATGATGCGCAATAAAGCGAAAATCATACGCACCAGGCACCACAGGTTTTTGCACCGGCGGCGTGAGTACCGCCTTGGTCGCCACATAGCTGCCAATCGCCACCTCTGGCGCAATATCTGTGCGTACATTCAGGCGCAAATGCGTGGGTGTGTGATGGGCGCCAAAACGCTTGGTCTCCGGCGTCCATAAATCCAGCTTTTCCAGCAATAAACGCTGATGCGTATCGGTAGCGTCCATGGCTTTTACCTGGCCACGCACCCACACTGTGTGCGTATCAGAAGGTACATGCGGTGATGGGCTCATATGGCTGCGCAAGCCCGCATAACCCAGCATAGCAAGGCATAAACACAGGCTCAGCCACCGCATGCGCTGTAATGTTACCGTTAAAAAACAGCCTGCTATGCCAGAGAGAAAAAGCGCCAACAGCGCCCATAAAGAAGGCTCAAACGGCAATGCATAATAGAGTACACAGCCGGCCATCCCGCCCAAAAAATACTGCAATATAGGCGGCATTGCATAGGCTTGCAGCCACTGTTTCACGGCTGTGCCAACCACTCTGAAATCACCTGTATTTGCTCCTGATCCATCAGATGCGGTGCATGGCCACAGCCAGAAAATGTGTGTAAAGTAACATGCTGTTTTTGTGCCATTTCAATGGCCGTGTCATGCAGCAATAAATCCGACATTTCACCACGCAAAAGCAACATTGGGCAGTCTATTTTCTGCCACAGATAATGGTAATCCATGTCATACATTTTGCGCTGCACACCGCGCTTGTTCCAAAAGGCCAGGCCAATGGCCGGATCATAATGCGCCACATATTCGCCTGCATCATTCTTATGAAAATGGTGAAAAAACACATGCTCCCAGGCAGCAGCATCGGGCAGGCTGAAGCTCTGCATTTCCTGCTTCAGCCACGCCATAGCATCCGCCTTGCTTTCATGGCGCAGCCCTTGCCCCACATATTGCCCAATGCGGTGCAGTGAAAAACCGGGAATAAACACACCCACATCATTAATAATAAGCCGAGCAATGCGCGTGCCCTTATCCGCCTGCAGGCTCATAGCAATCAACCCGCCCATGGAGGTGCCCAGCACGCTGATCTCCGCCTGGCTCGGCAGCGTCTCAATCAGCTGGTAAATATCGGCCTCATACATGCTATAGTGATAATCACGCGGGTCCGAAAGCCACGCAGTTTTGCCGCGTCCTGCAATATCCGGGCAAAGCACCGTGTAATTATGGGCGGAGGCCAGATGGCTTGCCAACATATCAAAATCACGGCCATTGCGGGTAAAACCATGCAGGCAAATCACTATCTTTTCCGCCTGCTGCAACGGCACCGCACTCCACATGCAGTAATGCATTTCATGCGGCATATTGGTGCTCTCGCATAATATTGTATGATGGGTTGGCTTCTCTATCATCATGCCAACTATAGAGAATATGGCAATACTATCCAGTATTTACCAGCAAACACCTCTAAAAACCTCAAAGCGCAGCGTTTTTTGTCTCTGACGCGTGAAGGTGAAACCGTGGAAGCGTAAGCGTATGTTATATACGTGCGACACCGCGAAAGTTCAGCTTTGCGCGTCAGGGGCAAAAAGTGAGGTTTTTAACCTACACCATCACCATGCCGCCATTGATGTGCAGTGTTTGGCCTGTGATGTAACTTGCATTATCAGACACCAAGAACTCCACCGCAGAGGCAATATCCTCTGGTGTACCAAAGCGCTCCATTGGGATTTTGGCGTAAAGCGCCTCTTTTTGCGCATCATTCAGTGCCTCTGTCATCGGTGTAGCAATAAAACCAGGCGCTACGGCGTTCACGGTAATACCGCGGCTGGCCACCTCTTGTGCAAGCGCCTTGGTCATGCCAATTAACCCTGCTTTAGAGGCCACATAATTGGCCTGGCCAGGATTACCCATCACACCCACAATCGAGCTGATATTCACAATCGCGCCAGATTTCGCCTTCATCATACCACGCAGCAAACTGCGGATCAGCACGAAGCTAGAGGTCAGATTCACATCCAGCACCGACTGCCAATCTTCATCGCTCATACGCATGGCCAGCCCGTCTTTGGTGATACCAGCATTATTCACCACAATATCCACCTTGCCGCCCAGCGCCTCTTGCGCGGCGGCTGCAAAGTCTTTCACTGCTTCTTTATCACCCAAATTACAGGTGATGGCGGTAATTTCATCGCCCGCACCCAGCTCTTTCTTCAGCGCGTCTAACTTCTCCTGGCGGGTGCCAGAAATCACCAACTTAGCACCTTGCGCGTGCAGGCGCTTGGTCACCGCCGCACCAATGCCGCCCGCCGCACCGGTAATAATCGCTGTTTTTCCTTCAATCGTGCACATATCTTGTCTCCTTTATTATCCTTTTTAGCTACGCGTTCAAAAACGCCTCAATGTCTTCCACCGTTTCAATATTCTGCGTGGCAATTGCCTTGCTGGTGCGTTTTACCAAGCCAGTAAGCACATTGCCGGAGCCAATCTCAATCGTATTCGTTACGCCTTGCTCGGCAAGATATTCCACGGTTTCACGCCAGCGCACACGGCCGGTTACCTGCGCCACTAATTTGCTGCATATATCATCTGGTGTACTGGTGGGTGATACATCAATATTCGCAATAATCGGTACTGCAGGCGCTGCAATAGTTGCCTCTGCCAAGGCCGCTTCCATGGCCTCTGCCGCCGGTTGCATCAACGTGCTGTGAAACGGCGCACTCACCGGCAAGGGCACATAGCGCTTGGCGCCTTTTTCTTTGGCAATGGCCTCACCGCGTGCAATCGCGCCGGCCGTGCCAGAAATCACCACCTGACCGTTGCTGTTATCGTTCGCCACTTGGCAGGCTTCACCCTCTGCGGCTTCTGTTGCAATGGCTTCTGCGGTGGGAATATCCACACCAATAATGGCGGCCATGCCACCCTCACCCACAGGCACAGCCTGCTGCATGGCTTGTCCACGAATTTTCAATAAGCGCGCAGCATCGGCCACGCTCACACTGCCGGCTGCGGCATAGGCGCTATATTCACCCAGCGAGTGCCCAGCGGCCAAGCTGCCCAGCGTATCAATAGTTTTGCCGCCTTGTGTTTCTAGCACGCGCATCACCGCCATAGAGACCGCCATCAAGGCTGGCTGCGTGTTCTCCGTTAAGGTCAGCTGGTCTTCTGGCCCTTCGCAAATGATCTTAAATAAATGCTGATTCAGCGCATCATCCACCTCATCAAACACGGCTTTGGCGTCTGGAAATGCCTCTGCCAATGCCTGGCCCATACCAATTTTTTGCGAGCCCTGCCCAGGGAATAATATGGCTGTTGTCATCTGCACTCCTTTATAATTATTCTTGCACGACATAACCAAGATGCGCTAGCGATGCCACATGTTTTTTCCGCCTGCATTTTTACAAGAGCTGCGAGATCGCCTGCGCGTGTCAGAGGTGCTTGGGCGCTATATTCAGGTGAAGCGCAAAACAGCAGATGAATATACCGCACTCTGCCCATTTCATAATGAAAAAACGCCGTCTTTCACCATCAGTGACCGCAAAGGGTTCTACCATTGCTTTGGCTGCGGCGCGCATGGCGATGTGCTGAAATTTGTGACAGAACACACAGGCAAGCCATTTAAAAATGCGGTGGAAGAGCTGGCCCAGCTGGCTGGCGTGCCGCTGCCAAAGCAAGACCCGCAGGCGGTTGCGCGGGAAGAAAAATACGCCAAGCTCTATGAGGTATGTGAGGCAGCCTGCCAGTTTTTTGAAGCCAATTTGCTGCGGTCCGATGCAGAATATGTGCGTGATTATATTAAGGACCGCGCGATATCACCGGAGATTCAGCAGCGTTTTCGCCTGGGCTATGCGCCAGAGAATAAAACCAGCCTGCACCAGCATTTAAAGGCAAAAGGCTTTGCGGATGCGCTGATGGAAGAGGCCGGGCTGATTGTGGGCACAGAGGGCAATCGTCCGCCGGTGGACCGCTTCTATCATCGCCTGATTTTCCCTATTACCAACACGCGCGGCAAGGTGATTGCCTTTGGCGGCCGCACCATGGGCGATCACCCGGCAAAATACCTCAACTCACCCGACACACCGTTATTTGACAAAGGCCGCCAGCTTTACGCGCTGGAGCACGCAAAAGACAGCGCCTATAAAGAAGGCAGCATGCTGGTGGGCGAAGGCTATATGGATGTGATTGCCCTGCACCAAGCAGGCTTCAACTCGGCAGTGGCACCGCTTGGCACGGCCGTGACAGAAACACAGCTGCAATTATTATGGAAATATGTGGATATCCCTACCCTATGCATGGACGGTGACAATGCCGGCCAGCGTGCCATGCTGCGCGCCGCAGAGCGTGCCTTGCCCTTGTTGCAACCAGGCAAAAGCCTGCAATTTGCTGCCATGCCCGCCGGAAAAGACCCGGATGATGTGCTGAAAGAACAAGGCAAAAACGCCATGAAACAGCTGCTGGAAAACACGCAAAGCCTCTCTGGCCTGTTATGGCAGCGCCATTATCTGGCGGCAGATCGCAGCACACCAGAGCAACAAGCCAAGGCCAAGCAAGAATCGCTCACCAGCATAAAACGCATTGCGCATGCGGATGTGCAAAAAGCCTATATGGATGATTTTTATGCACGCTTGCGGGCGCATAATGCCAATGCCGGAAGTAGTGCAGGCAGCGGCCATACCTTTGCGCCTTCTGGCCAACAAGTAGCTGGCGGCGTGCTGCGTGGCAATGTGTCCATTCCGGCCTCTCGCAGTGCGCAAGACCAGGTGATTTTAGACATGCTCACCTTGCTGCAGCATGCACCTGCGTTTTTTTATGAGAATGCGGAGGCGCAAGATGCGCTCTCTCGCCTGGAGCCGGCAGAGCCTGCCACACAAGAAAAATGGCAACAATTATTAGGCGCGCTTGAGGAAGAATCAGTACAAAAAACACAGCATATTACCCTGCCAAAAGACCCAAGCAATCACGTGATAGAGCTATTATGGAGTTACCATCACACACGCTATTTGGCCAGCACACAGGCGGTGCTGCTGGAGGCTGCCTTTGGGCGCAATGCGGATGCTGAGCAGCTGGAAGCAATACAAAATGAGCAGCGGCGCTTAAATAAGCTTGCTGAAAGCTACCGAACCCATTATGAGGACGCGATTGACGTCTGAGGTAGGCTGAGGCTATGCCTTTTTCGTTTGTTGCAACAACATTGATGGACCCTATGGCTACAAAAACCGCATCTTCTTCTAAAAAAACAGATACTCCAAAGAAAATTCTCACGCCGAAAGCTGCGAAAGAGCAGGCAGAGAAGGAGCGCGCTGCCGCCAAGGAAGCCGCACAGAAACAGGCGCTGCCTGCAGAAATGAAAAAAGCCGCCAATGATGTGCTGGCCAGTGTGGATAGTGATGCGGCAAAAGCATTGAAGCTTACCAAAGAGCAACAAACAGCGTTTGATACATTACTGAAAGATCTGGAGCCAGTAGCAAAAGCCAAAGGCTTTGTGTCGCTGCAAGATATCAACATGATCATCAGCAAAGAGCTGGTAGTGCCAGAAATTATTGACAAGATCATCATCACACTCACCGAAAAAGGCGTGAATGTGACGGAGGACGATGATTTTGTATCCGACGAAAAAGAAGAAAAAGTAAGCCTGCGTACGGACGATCCGGTGCGCATGTATCTGCGTGAAATGGGCAATGTAGAGCTGCTTTCGCGCGAGGGTGAAGTGGAAATCGCCAAGCGCATTGAGGCCGGCCGCAATATGATGATGCATTCTCTGTGCGAAAGCCCAACAGCCATGCGCAATTTTGCGGTATGGTATAATGATCTGGCTGAAGAGAAGATTTTACTGCGCGATATTATTGATCTGGATGCGGCCTATGCCAAGGAAATGGGCATTGTATATGGCGAAGAAGCTGAAGAAGAGGACGAAGAGGAAAAGCCAGAGCTAGAGAATGAAGCCACGAATGACGGCGACGAAGCGCTGGAAGACGAAGAAGAAGAGGATGAAGAGGACGATTTCATTGGAAATGTGTCCATCACCACCATGGAAGAGGTGCTGCGCCAGCCTATGCTGGATATTTTGGAGAAGGTGGTGGATATCAGCCAGAAAATGCTGAAACATCACGAGCTATTATTAGCTGAGGCGCTGGGTGAGAAGAAAATCACCAAGGCGCAAACCACTGCGTTTGAGAAAAACCGTGAGCTCTTAGTAGAGCAGATCATGGATATGTATCTTAACGATAATTGCATCATGTATATCATTGAAGGCTTGTATAAGCAGAATAAGTCTTTGATGGAAATTGAAGGCAAGATGCGCCGCCTAGCAGAGCGTTATAAAATCAAACTCGCAGACTTTTTGGATGTATATGTGGGCACTGAGCTGGACCCCGATTGGATTGAGAATCTGCAAAATGGCAAAGACAAAAAATGGCAAGAATTTGCCACTGCAAATGAAGAACGCCTGATGCAAATGCGCCGCGAGATTCACGCCATTGCAGAGAAATCCGGCACCTCTATTGCCGAATTTAAACATATCGTGGCCGCCATTCAAAAAGGTGAGCGCAAAATGAACCGCGCTAAGAAAGAGATGATTGAGGCCAATCTGCGCCTGGTGATCTCTATCGCGAAGAAATACACTAATCGTGGTCTGCAGTTCCTGGATCTAATTCAAGAAGGAAATATTGGCCTGATGAAGGCGGTGGACAAGTTTGAATATCGCCGCGGCTATAAATTCTCCACCTATGCCACCTGGTGGATCCGTCAGGCAATTACGCGCTCTATTGCCGACCAAGCGCGCACTATTCGTATTCCGGTGCATATGATTGAGACGATCAATAAGATTGTCCGCACCAGCCGCCAGATGAGCCATGAAATTGGCCGTGAGCCTACACCAGAGGAGTTGGCTAAGAAGCTTTCTATGCCGCTGGAAAAAATCCGTAAGGTGATGAAAATCGCCAAGGAGCCAGTGAGTTTAGAGACACCGGTGGGCGATGAAGATGGCAGCTTCTTGGGCGACTTTATTGAAGATAAAAATGCGGTGATTCCGCTGGATGCGGCCATTCAGAGCAATCTGAAAGAGACCACCACGCGCATTTTATCCACGCTCACACCGCGTGAGGAACGCGTGCTGCGCATGCGCTTTGGCATTGGCATGAATACCGACCATACGCTGGAAGAGGTAGGCCAACAATTCTCGGTAACGCGGGAGCGTATCCGTCAGATTGAAGCAAAAGCCCTGCGTAAACTCAAGCACCCAAGCCGCAGCCGCAAACTGCGCGGTTTTGTGACTAACTAGAATGTTGCGTGCTTCACGTGAAACACAACTTGTCATTTCGAACGCATGTGAGAAATCTCATGTCCGGATGTTGAGCTGTGTATGCCACACTCTAGAGGCACTCACCATAAGGACATACTATGCTATGCAACCAGGTGCAGCTGCAGTGGCACGAGATCCTTCAGCTGCGCTTCCCGCCGTCGCCAAGGCTATGGCGGACACGGCAGGATGACATACTCACGCATTGTGCTTCACGTGAAACAACATGGTACTGTAAACATATTCCAAGCATAAAAAAACACTCACCCCGCCGCCAAATCGCTTAGGTCCCATTTCGGGAAGGGTGAGTGTAATGAAAAGAAGCAATGTTACTCGGTTTTTTCTTCCAGCTCTTTTATCTTGACTTCTTTCTTTTTGTTAAAGTCAAGTGGTTGGCTTTTGTCGTTTGCAAAGAACGGTATAAAGAAAATCTTTATTTCTTTTTTAGCCTCTGATTTCTTTACGCCCTTTACTTCCTGAATATTTGCATCAACAGTGTTTTCAGAAAAAGTAAAGTTTCCGTCTTCGTATACAAACATGAGTACTCCCTTAATTATAGTATTTTAGTTTTATAATTACGTATATTTAAAGGCATAATCTATTGCGT
>JAHDHN010000109.1 GCA_020631295.1 Rickettsiales bacterium | reverse complement strand
GCAATGGCACGCAATTCTGAATTGGAGCCAAAGATTAAGTCCACAGAGGTAGCGGTGTATTTTGCTTCACCTGAAGCTCTATCCATGCCTTCATACAGCCCTGCTGCGTCTGCTTTTTTCCATGTAGTTGACATATCCAGTAGATTCACGAAGAAATCATTACTTAGGCTACCTGGTTTGTCCGTTAACACACCATGATTGCTGCCATATGCATTAGCGCCCAAGGCACGCAAACCACCTAACAACACCGTCATTTCTGGTACCGTCAAATCCAATTGATCGGCCTTGTCCACCAGCATTTCAGTCGGTGATTTGTAGCTATCCTCCACATCAAAATAGTTTCTGAATGCATCAGCCGTAGGTTCAAGCAATGCAAAAGAGGCCACATCTGTATGCTCTTGCGTAGCATCGTTACGGCCTGGTGCAAATGGCACGGTAATATTTATACCGGCATCGCTGGCTGCTTGTTCAATGGCGGCTGCACCGCCAAGCACAATCAAATCCGCCATGGAAATGGTAGCGCCTGCTTTTTTTGCACTGTCTTGAATGGCTTTCAGCTGCTCCAACACTTTAGCAAGCTCTTTAGGGTTATTCGCTTCCCAATCCTTCATTGGTGCTAGCTGAATGCGCGCACCATTGGCGCCACCACGCATATCAGACGCACGGAAAGAAGAGGCCGACGCCCATGCCGTACGCACCAATTCAGGCACGGTCAGGCCAGAATCCAAAATATCCGCCTTAAGCTGTGTGATTTGCGCTGCATTCACCAACGTGTAATCCACCGCAGGAATAGGATCTTGCCAAATTAACGCCTCGCCAGGCACCTCGTTGCCATAATAGTTAGCCACAGGGCCCATATCGCGGTGCGTTAATTTAAACCATGCTTTGGCAAATGCCTGCTGATATTCATCGGGATTTTCCAAAAAGCGCTCGGCAATTTTTTTGTATTCCGGATCAAACTTAATAGCCAAGTCCGCCGTGGTCATCACCGGTGGGTTATACTTATCCTCAATATGCGCATCGGGTACAGATTCGTGTAGTTCCTTATCTTTTGGTACCCACTGAATAGCACCGCCAGGGCTTTTGGTTTGCACCCATTCATTCTCTAATAAATTAGAGAGGTATAGCGTACTCCAGCTGGTAGGCGCTTGGGTCCAGGCGCCTTCTAAGCCGCTGGTCACTGTGTCTTCTGAATGGCCCTTTCCGCACTTGTTTTTCCATCCCAGCCCCTGTGCTTCTATCGCTGCGCCGGCAGGTTCTGCACCCACACAATCAGATGGCTTATGCGCACCGTGCATTTTACCAAAGGTATGACCACCGGCAATCAATGCCACGGTCTCTTCGTCGTTCATTGCCATGCGACCAAACGCTGTACGGATATTTTTTGCTGAACCTACCGGGTCTGGTTTGCCCTTTGGTCCTTCAGGGTTCACATAAATCAGTCCCATATGCGTGGCGCCAAGCGGGCGCTGTAACGTGCCGTCTTTTTCTTCACGATCGCTGGCTAGCATCTCTAGCTCCGGACCCCAATATACCAGATCTGGCTCCCAATCATCAGCACGACCACCGGCAAAGCCATAGGTCTCAAATCCCATATTCTCCAAGGCTACATTACCGGCCAAGATCATCAGATCTGACCAGGAAAGGCTGCGCCCATATTTCTTCTTCAACGGCCACAGCAAGCGTTTGGCTTTATCCAAATTACCGTTATCAGGCCAACTATTGAGCGGGTCAAAACGCATTTGACCACCGCCACCGCCACCGCGACCGTCTAACGTGCGGTATGTACCGGCACTGTGCCATGATAAACGGATAAAGAACGGGCCGTAATTACCAAAATCAGCCGGCCACCACTCTTGCGAGGTGGTCAGCAATGTATCTAGCTCTTTCTTTACCGCATCTAAATCCAGCGCCTGAAATGCCTCGGCATAATTAAAATCTTCACCGTATGGATTAGAGCGTACATCATGGTCACGCAAAGGGGATAAATCCAATTGATCTGGCCACCAAAAACTATTTGGCTTCGCATCCGTCGTATCAGGTGCAGAGGCCTGAGCTGCTACGGATAGCGCAATAACCGATGCAATAGCGGTGGTACGTAACTGTGAAAAAAGATGCATGTAACTCTCCTTATGCTGAACAATAGATAAGGACTATATGCCTGTTT
>JAHDHN010000035.1:12199-13972 GCA_020631295.1 Rickettsiales bacterium | reverse complement strand
TGGTATTTACGGCCAGCGGTACGGAGGCCAACCATTTGGCCTTGCATGGCTTAACATCTACCAAGAGCCTGTTGGTGGGCGCAACAGAGCATGCCAGCGTGTTAGCGCCGGCAGAAGCGCTGGGCGCAACGCACATTTCGGTGGATGAAAATGGATTGATTGATCTTGCTGTATTAGAGCGGTTATTAGCACAGCATGAGCGCCCGCTGGTGAGCATTATGGCGGCCAATAATGAAACCGGCGTGGTGCAGGATATTGCGGCCATTGCACCGTTGGTATTTGCCGCGCAAGGCTTTCTGCATGTGGATGCGTCGCAGGCGCTGAATAAGCTAGATATGCAAATAATCATACATAATGCAGATCTATGCACAATATCTGCGCATAAAGCCGGTGGTGTGCCCGGTGCTGCGGCCTTGGTGTTTAAACAAGGTGTGGTGCTAGAGTCGCAGCTTAAAGGTGGTGGACAAGAGCGTGGCTATAGAGCCGGCACCGAAAATCTCCCGGCGATTATGGGTTTTGCGGCAGCATTGCAGCAAGCAAAGCAGCCAAAGAGCATAGTGCGCGATGCATTTGAAGCAGAGGTGAAGGCCTATTGCCCTGATGTGGAGATGTATGGTGAAGATGTGGCGCGTTTGCCTAATACTAGTATGCTCCGCATGCCCAATGTGTCGGCTGAAACGCAGGTAATTCATTTTGACATGCACGGTGTGTCAGTTTCGGCAGGCAGTGCCTGTTCTTCGGGCAAAATTACTACATCTCATGTGCTCACGGCCATGAATGTGCCAGAAAATAATGCAAAAGAGGCCATTCGGGTGAGTTTTGGCTGGCAAAATACGGTAAATGATGCCAAGAATATCGCCCGCATTTGGGGGGAGTTATATAACTCCACGCAACATAAAAGGAATGCAGCATGAGTGAGATTGCTAACGAGAATATTAAGTTTCCAATTTATTTGGATTATCAGTCTACTACACCAACAGATCCACGTGTGGTGGAGGCGATGCTGCCTTATTTTACCGAGAAATTTGGTAATCCACATTCGCGCAGCCATGCGTATGGCTGGGAAGCAGAGGATGCCGGCGAAACTGCGCGTGAGCAAGTGGCGGATGTGATTGGTGCCAATCCGAAAGAAATTGTGTTCACTTCTGGTGCTACGGAGTCGAACAATATTGCGATTAAAGGTGTGGCGGGTTTTTACGGTGATAAGAAAAAACATATCATTACCGTGGCGACCGAGCATAAATGTGTGCTGGATTCGTGCCGTCATTTGGAGCGCGAAGGCTTTGAGGTAACTTACTTGCCAGTGCAGGCAAATGGCTTGGTGGATTTAGAGGAGCTGAAAGCGGCGATTACGGATAATACGTTATTAGTATCGATCATGGCGGTAAATAACGAGATTGGTGTGGTGCAGCCATTGAAAGAGATTGGCGCTATTTGCCGTGAGCGCAAAGTGTTTTTCCACACAGATGCGGCGCAAGCCTTTGGTAAAATTGCGCTGGATGTGAATGAGATGAATATCGATCTAATGAGCATCTCGGGTCATAAAATTTATGGGCCAAAGGGCGTGGGTGCATTATTTGTGCGCCGCCGCCCGCGTGTGCGCCTGGAGCCGGTGTTTAACGGTGGCGGGCAAGAGCGCGGCTTCCGCTCTGGCACCTTGCCAACACCTTTGGTGGTGGGTTTGGGCAAAGCGGCAGAAATTGCAGCAGCAGAGATGGAAACAGAGCAGCAGCGCATTGCCGCACTAACCGAAACGCTGCATAAAGGCATTAC
>JAHDHN010000035.1:0-12099 GCA_020631295.1 Rickettsiales bacterium | reverse complement strand
ATTGGCCGCTTCACCACAGAAGCAGAAGTACAAAAGGCAATTGAGATTGTGAACAGCAATGTACAAAAATTACGTGATATGAGCCCGCTATGGGAAATGCATCAGCAGGGTATTGATATCAGTAAGATTGAATGGGCACATCATTAGAAAGAGTAAACTAGGTATTATACATAGTTAAACTATGTTTTTTACATAGTTTAAAAAAGAGAGAAAAAGGAGAACGAACATGGCATATAGTAAGGAAGTGATTGATCATTACGAAAATCCGCGCAATGTGGGTAGCTTGGATCAAGAAGACAAGCAAGTGGGCACGGGCCTTGTGGGCGCGCCTGCCTGTGGTGATGTGATGAAATTGCAAATCCAGGTGAATGACAATGGTGTGATTGAGCAAGCAAAGTTCAAAACATTTGGTTGTGGTTCGGCCATTGCATCCAGCTCGTTGGCAACAGAGTGGATTAAAGGCAAAACAGTGGATGAGGCATCTGAAATCAAGAACACGGAGATTGCAGAGCATCTTTCTTTGCCGCCAGTGAAAATCCATTGCTCTATGTTGGCGGAAGATGCCATCAAAGCCGCTGTGGACGATTATAAAGATAAAAACCAAGGCTAAGCGTTACTCTTCATGCAGGCACCTATTACCATATCCGATGCTGCCGCAGAGCGTGTAAAAACGTTGCTGAATAGTCGTAATCAAGCGTCTGAAGGTGTGCGTGTGGGCGTGAAGAAGGGCGGATGCTCTGGCTTGGAGTATGTAATCGAGTATGCCGATGATGTGGGCCAATATGACGAGGTGGTGGAAGAAAAGGGCGTGCGGGTGATTATTGACCCAAAGGCTATGATGTATCTGCTTGGCTCTGAGATGGATTATCGTGAAGAAAAATTGCGCTCTGGTTTTGTGTTTGAGAACCCTAATGAAAAGGGTAAATGCGGCTGCGGTGAATCGTTCCATGTGTAAATCAATATTTGAATGTAATGTAACCCTTGCGAAAGCGAGGGTCCAGGGCGACCAAGAGAGATCTAGTGTTGTAACCCTGGATACCGCGGTCAAGCCGCGGTATGACGCTGCTATATAGTTACATGCTATGAATAACTACTTCACTTTATTTGGCCTTCAGCCGTCATTAGACATAGATGAGCAAGCGCTAGAGCGTTCCTTTAAGCAGCTAATGCAGCAGCATCACCCCGATGCGCAAACAGGTAAAGACCCCATCGCACGCATGGCGGCTGCGCAAATGGCAGCTGCGATTAACACTGCGTATGAAACATTGTCGGATGAGCTTGCACGCGCACGTTATTTGTTGCAGCTGCATGATGTGAATGTGGAAAAAACACAGCCATCTCAAGCAATATTGTTAGAAGCAATGGAGATGCGTGAGGGCAATGTGAGCGGCTTAGAAAAGGCCCTGCAAGAAACAAGAGAAGCACTGCAACGCGCGGTAACAGAGCAACAATTTGAAGCAGCAGCACAGCATGTGTTGCGCTTGACCTATTTGAAGAAGGTGGGATAAAACGCTAACCAATTTTAATACGTCATTCCATGGTTTATCCATGGAATCTCCCTGTAAGAATACGGCAATTGGCAGGAGATCCCACGGACACGCCGTGGGATGACGAGGGGAAATATAAAAGAGGTATAAACCATGCTGATTGATATTACAGAGCCAGGCACGCAGCAGGCAAGTGAAACAGAGTTGGTGATTGGTATTGATTTGGGTACCACCCATTCGCTGGTGGGGCTTGTGCAAGAGGGTGCTGTGGCGTTCTTTCAAGATCCTGAGTTCGGCAGTTCGCTTGTTCCGTCTGTGGTGGCCTATGAAGGTGATGCAGCAAAAGCAGGGCAGGCGGCCTTAGTGCACAGTCAGGCCATTCATTCCATCAAGCGCTTGATGGGTAAGTCGCAGGATGATGCAGATGAGTTGCAGGCAAGCTACCCATATCCGCTTGCGGCCAAGGGCAACAGCGTGGCATTGGACACAGATGGTGTGTTGCGCACGCCGGTGGAAATTTCAGCAGAAATTATAAAGTTCTTAGTCAAGCTAGCGACGGATCATTTGCAACAAGACGTCCGCAAGGCGGTAATTACCGTGCCGGCCTATTTTGATGATGCAGCACGCCAAGCTACCAAGGATGCTGCCCAGCTAGCAGGATTAGAAGTATTGCGCCTGGTGAATGAGCCTACGGCAGCGGCACTGGCCTATGGTTTGGATTCCGGTGCTGAAGGACTTTATGCGATGTATGATTTGGGCGGTGGTACATTTGATGTATCCTTGCTGAAATTAGAGAAAGGTGTGTTTCAGGTGCTGTCTACCGGCGGTAACACGGCCTTGGGCGGTGATGATGTGGATATTATGTTGCAGGCCTATATACGTGAGCAGCATGGTGTAGAGTTATCTCAACAAGAAGCACGCCGTATAAAAGAGCATTTTGCTGAGCATGAGCGCTATGAAGGGCAGGGCTGGAGCTTGGATGCCGATGCATTTAATGCCCTGATAGCGCCGCTTATTGCCTCCACCATACATACATTTGAGGCAGTGTTGAAAGATGCAGATGCCACTGCAGCAGATATTAACGATACGGTGCTGGTGGGTGGCAGCACACGCTTGCGTGCGGTGCAACAGGCGGTGGAAGCATTCACCGGCAAGCCTGGCCTGCGTGAAGTGGACCCGGACCGTGTGGTGGCACAAGGCGCAGCCTTGCAGGCACATGCATTATCACATGGTAGCGATACATTGCTGTTAGATGTAACGCCTTTATCCTTAGGGCTAGAGACCATGGGCGGCTTGGTGGAGGTGTTGATTGGGCGCAATAGCAGCGTCCCAGCAGTAGTGCGGCAGGAATTTACCACTTATCAAGATAATCAAACCGGTATGCAAATTCATGTGGTGCAAGGTGAGCGAGAGATGGTAGCAGATTGCCGCTCTTTAGCGCAGTTTGAGCTGCGTGGTATTCCGCCTATGCCTGCGGGTGCGGCGAAGGTGGAGGTAACCTTTGCCTTGGATGCGGATGGGCTGCTGACTGTATCAGCAGAAGAGACTACCTCAGGTGTGCGGCAAGATATTGCCATCAAACCCAGCTATGGGTTGGCGCCAGAAGAGGTGGAAGCCATGCTGCATGAGAGCATGAAGCATGCCAAGGATGATATTCTGCAACGCTTGTTGCAAGAAGCGCGGGTAGAGGCGCGCCGCATGATGGAGGCCACAGAATCGGCGTTAGAGAAGGAAGGATTCTTGATTTCTGAGGAATATCAAGCACGTATCCGTGGGCACTTGCAGACAATGGAATCCTTGCTTGCAGAGAGCAGCAGAGATGCTATAGATACCGCCACGCACACGCTGGAAGGCCTGCTTGGGCCGTTTGTGGAGGCGCGTGTAAACCATGCCGTGGGCACCATGCTACAAGGCGAAACCATTAATGAAGTGGAAGAGAAATTAGGATGACGGTAATCAATTTTAAATATCCAGACGGTGAAGTGAAGGCTGTGGAAGCCGAAAATGGCACCTCTATTTTAGAAGTGGCGCATAAAAACGATATTTCATTGGAAGGTGCATGTGAAGGCTCATTGGCCTGCTCCACCTGCCATATTATTATTGAAGATGAATCGGTATTTAACGCTTTGCCAGAGGCAAGTGAAGATGAAGAAGATATGCTGGATTTGGCCTTTGGCTTAACGCATACCAGCCGCCTTGGCTGCCAAATTATGGTGAATGATAGCTTGGACGGTATCACCGTGAAGCTGCCAGAAGCCACACGTAACATGTCTGTATAGAAAAGGAAAAAGACAATGGGAAAAACACTGAAAATTGGGATTATTGTTTTATTGCTGGCCGCAATTGTGGGATACACCGCATTGTGGTTTGTTAAAAAAGGTGAAATTGAAGAGCAGCTTGCTAGCATAATTCCTGCTTCACCAGTGACTATAGACGATGTTTCGTTAAGTTATGAGAATTACAAAGTGGGTGGTTTTCCTTTCTCTTACACAGTTGAGTTTGAAGATGTTGCGTTGGAAGCTTCTTCTTTCCAAATGCCAGTGTCGCGTATGGAATGTGATGAGCTTACGGCAAAGTTTCCGTTATTTTCTGCTAAAATAGAGTTAGATTTTTGTGATGAAATGACGGGAATGTATCCGGCTTTAGAAGAAGATGTCGATAATCTTACAAAGACTGATTTAGAAGTAACCATAGGCCTAAAAAAGGCATTGTGGAAAACAGTGTTATTTGGCGATGCACTGCCAACAGATCTTGATACATTAATCGAAAATGAAGTGAAATATATTGCTGTCGATGCAGATAAGCTTGATAGTTATATTAATAATGAGAAGGTAAGCAAAATTGGCGGTATTGATGTGTTTGTTGACCTTGGCTTTGAAAAAGCTGTGTCTGGCACACCAGGCAGTTATACTATTCGCTATGCCATAGAAGATATGGAAATTATAGACGAAGAAAAGTATCTGAGTGCAATGGGTCTTTATTCTGATCTTGGTTCTGATTTTGAGGCTTTAAACACGTTAATGACTAA
Organism: Rickettsiales bacterium; assembly: GCA_020631295.1. GTDB lineage: Bacteria > Pseudomonadota > Alphaproteobacteria > Rickettsiales > UBA8987 > JAHDHN01. The sequence continues at coordinate 7,584 of JAHDHN010000035.1, read as the reverse complement.
TATTTTAAACACGGATATACTGCCTTCAACTCTAGTATTCGATATGGAAATGGATGTAAAAGAAGGTGGCGAGAATATATTCAAGCTAAACGATTTTACGTTAGAAAATGATGAATATGCTTTCCATATTGATGGCAAGGCTACACGTGCAAATGCGTTTAGCGTGCCTTCGGGATCTGCAAATGTGCGTATGGATGATTATGCTGACTTTATTACCGCTATACAGTCTTTTTATGGTGTAATTGCAGATCTGCCAAATAGCAGCCCGGCTTTGTTTAGTGAGGAAGAGTTAAACGGTTTGCGTAGCTTGCCTGTATTTTCTCAAGAGTTGGCAGGCTCTATTGTGCAGCTATTAGAGCAAATTGGTGATGTGGATGGTGATGATCTTGCCTTTACTGTATCTATGGAGAATGGGCAGCCGCCACAAATTGGTAAGTTAAATGCAATGCAGGCCATGCTAGCATTAAATCAAGTGATGGAATCTGCTGCTCAATAGGGGAAGGCTTCCCGTATTGCATTGCGCTCTGAATATGCTATTCTCCTCTTAGGTTAAAGGTGAGGACATAATGTCGCAAGGTGCTGTTGTACAGTTTGAACAAAAGAAGGTGCTGATTGTTGAAGATAATGAGCTTAACCTGAAATTGTTTCAGGATCTGCTTTCTGCACATGGTTGCAGCACAGTGGAAGTGACGGACGGTAAAGATGCACTAAATGTGGCGAAGATAGAGCAGCCAGACCTTATCTTGATGGACATTCAGCTGCCCAATATTTCAGGGCTAGATTTAATCAATGATTTTAGAGCAGAGCAGCTGCTGAAAGATACACCGATTATTGCAGTAACCGCATTTGCTATGCAGCAGGATAAGGATAAGATCCTTAGCTCAGGGTGTCAGGGCTATATTTCTAAGCCAATTTCTATTGAAAATTTTGTCACGACCATTACACCGTTTCTATCATGACAGGTCGAATTCTTATTGTTGATGACATTCCGCATAATGTGAAATTGCTGGAAGCAAAATTGCGCCAGGAATATTACACCACATTTTCTGCCTATAGCGGGCGCGAAGCATTGGAAATGCTGCCAGAAGTGACCCCTGATATTGTATTATTAGATATTATGATGCCAGAGATGGATGGGTTTGAGGTATGCCAGCATATTAAACGCAATCCAGAAACGGCGCATATTCCTGTGGTGATGGTAACCGCGTTAAGCGAGCAAGAGGACCGGGTGCGTGGCCTTAATGTGGGCGCTACTGATTTCATTACCAAACCGGTGGATGAGGTGCATTTATTTGCACGTGTGCGTTCGCTTATTCGTGTGAAGATGGTGCTGGATGAGCTGCGTATGCGTAATAAAACCGGCACGGAATTTGGTGCCGTTCCTACCGAGATTCTGAGTAAGGATAAATTCGTGGAAGGGCGTGTGTTGCTGGTGGATGATGACCGCGTGCAGAGCAAGAAAATCCGTAAAGCACTGGAAGCAACGAAAAAAGAGGTGATGGTCATCCATCCGGATGATATTGATGCAACACTTACATCAATGTCCTTTGATCTTATCATTATGAGTTCTATGCTGGATGATGCGGATGGCGTGCGGCTGGGCATGCATATTCGCAGCCGTGAAGAGCTACGTCATATACCGATTCTGATTATTATTGATGAGGACGATCATCCGCTATTATCCAAATCACTGGAAGTGGGTATTGATGATTATATTATTGCGCCGATTGATGCAAATGAGCTGGTAGCGCGTGTGCGCACACAAATGCTTCGTAAGCAATATCAAGATGCGCTTCGTGCCAATTACGAAGAAACCTTCAGCGCCTCTGTGGTGGATCCGTTAACGGGGCTCTATAATCGCCGCTATTTGGATACGCATATTCAGAATATTATTGATGATGCCATGACGGTGGGAAAAGATTTATCACTTATGACCATTGATATTGATCATTTTAAAGCGGTGAATGATCGCCCAGGTTGGGGGCATGCCATTGGAGATGAGGTGCTGAAAGAAGTGGCGGAGATGATAAAAGAAGGCACGCGCAGCACCGATATTTGCGCGCGTGTGGGCGGCGAAGAATTTGTGATTGCCATGCCAAATACTTCCTTGGATTTAGCAGAGTTGGTGGCGGAACGTATCCGCACCCATATTGCGGACACACCGGTGAATATATCGGCCAGCCCTGGCACGGTATCTATCACCATTAGCGCAGGCGTTTCCACACTGAATATGAATGGAGATACAGCAGGTGATTTGATTAAGCGTTCGGATGAGTGTTTGTATCAGGCCAAAAATTCCGGGCGTAACCGTGTGATTTCTGCTCTCACGCGTGAAAAAATTGTAGGCGCGGATTTCTAATTGTCAGCCATTCCTACCTTTTCTTCATTTGATGATTTTGCTGCTTCTTTAGCAGATAGCAGTCGCATTCTGGCTGTGGATTATGGCAAGGCACGTGTGGGCGTGGCAATTAGTGATGGGTTGCGCAGCATGGCGCATCCGCACAGTATCATTGCCCATAAGAAATTTACAGCAGTGGCAGAGTCACTGTTTATGCTGCTGGATGAATATGCATGCAACCATATGGTAATTGGCCTGCCGCTGCATGTGGATGGGCGCACAAGCCCCATGGCACAAGCGGCCATGCAGTTTGGGCGCAATCTGCTGAAATTACGGCCTGAGTTACACATATTATTAGAAGATGAGCGCTTTTCTAGCGAAAAGGCAAAATCCATGCAGCTGCAAAAACGCCCGGTCGATGCCGCAGCTGCTGCGGTTATTCTGACCACTGTATTAGAGCGGCTGTAGGTTGTAAATCTTATGTAGGATTAAGAGAATGTGCTCTCCCAAGAGTCTGGAACGTCAAGCCATAAACCAACATGAAGACAACTAGCTCCAGAGTACGTAAGTTGGTCGGTAATCTTTTTGTTCATAATTTCTTTTAAAACATTGTTGTTATGAACAGTTACATTGCTATCTAAGCGTAAAAAATTATCATATTCATGAGTTATCTCTGATAAGTAACTATCATTAAACATTGGTCCGCCTAATCCATGTGGACAACCACTATTTTTTTCTTCTGATACAAGACACCACCATGTTGCAGCATCAATAAAAATTTCAATTTTATTTAGCTCTTCAATAAACGCTTTTATTTTTTTTCTATGAACTATTATGTCAATATATCCTGAGCCAACAATGCAAAGGCAATGAGGTTGAATTGCCTTATCTAATTGTTGTTTTTTTGCTGAAGGTTTTGCTGTCATATTTAAAGCAGAGTAAAAAATAGCTTACACATTCCGTAATCCAAGCTTGATGGCTTGAATAACGATATCGGTGCGGTTACGGGCTTTTAATTTATTACACAAGGCGCGCAGGTGGAATTTTACTGTGTTTTCGCTGATATCCAGCTGGCGGGCAATTTCTTTGTTAGCGTTGCCCATAAATAGTTGGTTGAGTACCTCCTGCTCTTTATTGGTAAGCTGCGTTTTTGTGCTATTACTTTCTTGTGCGTATGGATCATTGTTTCTGAGCAAGCTTGCATGGATATAACGCTCGCCTGCTACCAAAATATGCAAGGCACTTACCAGAGATTTTCCGGCCATGGTTTTGGGGATATAGCCCATCACTCCCATGTCAAAGGCGGCATCAATCTCCAGCTTATTGGCCAGCCCACTCATCAGCATAATCGGCGTATCTGGGTGTGCTTCTCTACAGCGACGAATGCCGTCCATGTGCTCCATGCCGGGCATGTTAAGGTCCAGCAATATTACATCTACACCATCGGCTGTAGTGAGGGCGCTCAGTGCGCTGTCTATATCTTCTGCGGTGAGTATTTCTGCATCTGGCTGCTGCTGATGAATGAGTGCAGAAAGTGCGTCGCACACCAGCTCATGGTCATCTGCAATTAAAAGCTTCATGGTCATATGCGCTGCTCCCACACTTCCAATACGGCTTCTAATGCATCCAGGCTGATGGGTTTTTTCAGGAAGGAAGCATCCTTCAACCCCCGTTCTTCTTGGTAGCCGCTGCATAAAATACAATAGACCAGCGGGAAGGCTTTCTGGATATAGCTGATCAGCTCGCTGCCGCGCATTTGTGGCATAATATTATCGCTAATCACAATATCCCAATGATGCTCTGCGGTTTCAGAAAGCACGGCAATGGCCTCCTTCGCGCTTTGCACATAGCCCACCTCATGGCCCATATGTTCCAAATGTTTGGTGAGCACACTGGCCACCACAGGCTCATCATCCACCACTAAAATACGCGCTTTGGGAGCGGTGCTGGCGTCTTTGCTACTATCACTATTATGTGCATCAATCAGCGGCAGAGTAAGTTGCAGAAAGTAGCCGTTTTCTTCTTTCACTAAGCGCAACTCACCGCTATGTGCTGCCAGCATGCCTTCTGCCTTTGCATGGCTCATATGATAGAGCGAATTCGGGTTTTTAGGAAAAATATCTGCCAAAGAGTCAGGTGCAGCAGCAAGCACATCATGCGCAATGGTAATGTCCACATTTTCGCCCTGCCAACTATTATGGCCCATAGAATCGGCAGCTTTATCAAATAATACAGGTGAGTCACGCTTAGCCGCAGACACAGTGAGTGCGGCATCCTCCTCATGTGCCCAGTTGGCTGGATGATTCAGCATTTGGGTGATCATATCTGTCAATTGCGCCATATGTGCCTCTGTCACCAGCTCTTCTTGCGGGATATTCAGGTTCAGCAGCAAATGCGTGTCCATCTGTGTGGAGATATGCTCCGTGGCAGCGGAAATGGCAGATTTTACATCGCAACGTTGGGATTGCTGTTGGGATTGCACCGCATAATCATTAATCCGCGTGATAATCGACTCCAGCGCATCACTTGCCTGCAGAATATGGGTGACATGGCGAGAGTGCGCAGGGTGGGTAATGTCTCGCTCAAGATAGCTCGCAAACCCTTTAATGCCAGCTACCAGGCTGTACATATCGTCGGTCACCAAGTCCACAATACGGGTAATGGCGGCCTTGCGTTGCAGCTGCACCAGCTCTTTTAACAGCTGATTATGCGACGCCTCAATATCATACAGCTCATGCAGCTTTTGCTCAAGCAGCGCTTCGGTGCTGTTTTGCGTTTGTGCCATTATCCCTCCACATCACTATGCGAGAGATGCGTATAAAAGGCTTACAAGCCCAGCACATCCCGCATATTATAATAGCCCGGTGCTTTGCCTGCAGACCACAACGCAGCGGCCACGGCGCCTGCGGCAAACACATCCCTATTAGTAGCACAATGTGAGAGGGTAAGCAACTCCTGGTTGCTTGCAAAAATCACGGAATGGTCGCCCACCACATCACCTCCGCGCAATGTGGCAAAGCCAATTTCGCCTTCTGGTCGTGCGCCCACTTGGCCTACACGCTCATAGCATGCCACTTCTTCCAGGCTTACGTCACGCCCTTTTGCAGCAGCCTCACCCAGGCTCAGTGCGGTGCCAGAAGGGGAGTCCATTTTTTGGTTATGGTGCATTTCCAACACCTCAATATCAAACACATCAGGGCCTAATTTTGCAGCCGTTTGTTCTACCAAATGGCACAGCAAATTCACGCCCACACTCATATTATGCGCATGCATAATGCATGTCTGTGCTGCATAGGCTTGCAGCTTTTTTGTCTCTTCTGCGGTCAGGCCTGTGGTGCCAATAATATGCGCTGTTTCATGTTGCGCAGTAATAGCAGCATTGGCAAGTGTGGCCGCAGGTGTGGTAAATTCAATCACCGCATCAGAGCTGGCAATCAGCGCCTCAACATCGCTATGCACAAGATTGCCGCAAGCTGGCAGGCCCGCCAGAATGCCTGCATCTTGCCCTATAAAATCACTGCCCGCAGGTTCTACCGCGCCGGCAAGCATTGCCTGCTTGTGGTTAAGTGCATTGCGCACAAGAGCGCGGCCCATGCGGCCGGCAGCGCCAATAATGCCGATTTTCATTTGCATTTCCCTTCATCCTGGCGCACCATGGAGACTATGATTCGCCTGCTATACAAATTATGGCCCAGTCTTATGCCACTTTTGGGCTTCTTGCTATGGAAATATTGGCTGCTGCCTGCATTAAAGAAGCGGCGTGATTCTGCTGCGGAGCGCCGTGCGCTTTTATGGTCCTTGGCTGCCAGTGTGTTGATTCTGGTAGTGCTGGTGGCGGCAGATGTGCTGCGAAAGCCTAGCAATGCAGCAACAAGATACACACCACCCAAATATGAAAATGGTGTGATTATGCCCTCTGAATTACATGAGTGATTATAAGGCATTGCTATCTATCCTCAATCAGGACGGCCATGAATCCAGGCTGGTAGGCGGTGTAGTGCGGCATATGCTCTCTGGTGAAATAATTTCAGATTGGGACATTGCCACCACACGCACGCCAGAGCAGGTGATGGAGGTTGCAAATGCCCATAACATCAAAGCCATCCCTACCGGGCTTGTTCATGGCACCGTCACGCTTGTGCATCAAGGCCAGCCTTATGAGGTAACCACCTTACGCAAGGATGTGAGTACGGACGGACGGCGTGCCACTGTGGCGTTTTCCAAAGATTGGGAAGAGGATGCTGCACGGCGGGATTTCACCATCAATGCCATGAGCATGGATATGAATGGGGGGCTCTATGATTATCATAATGGAAAAGCGGATCTAGCGGCAGGTCGCTTACGTTTTATTGGAAATCCAGATACACGCATCAAGGAAGATTACTTACGCATATTGCGCTATTTTCGTTTTTTGGCACAATATGATATGCATCCAGATGAGGCGTATTTGCGCATAATCAACGCTAATATTGCTGGCCTGGCGCAGCTTTCCAAAGAGCGTGTGTTACATGAATATCTGAAGCTGCTGCACTATCCTGCGGGGTATGCTGTGTGTGTATTATTAGAGCAGGCGGGGGCGCATGCAGCCTTGCAGCTGCCTTCATTGCAGCCTGTGGTAGAGGAATATAAAACAGAAGGCCGTCCCTTCAGCAAATGGGCGATGTATTTTTCTGCAGAGCAATATACCATCACATCCTGGCCGTTTAGCAAGCAGCAACGTGCCTTGTTATGTTTCGAAAAAGAGAATGCGGGTGAGTGGGATGAGGCTGCATGGAGGTGCTGGTGGCGCGCGCAGCATAAGCAGACATTAGATGCAGATGCATGTTGGCAACGCATGCTGCTTTTGGGTGAGGCGAGCGGCATGCCGTTAGAGGCGCTACATCAGCAATATAAACAGCTGCTTGCGTGGAAAATCCCCACCTTTCCACTCACCGCCACAGATGTGATGGCAGCACATGGCCTGCAAGGAAAAGCATTGGGTGATGCACTCACACAAGCAGAAACTTATTGGGAAACAGAAGGCTATAAGCCTGATCGAGAGATGTTGTTGGAGTATATATAGTAAGATCATTCTATTTTGAAGCCCTTGCGAAAGCGAGGGCCCAGAGCAAAACGATAAATAGTGCTTGTTAACCCTGGATCCCCGATCTGCGCTTCGCTTGTCAGGGATTGCAGTAAAAAGTTAAGTGGAATTAGTATAATAAGATCGCTTAACAATTCATAAAAGCTATTGTTCCCTGTGGTTT
>JAHDHN010000108.1 GCA_020631295.1 Rickettsiales bacterium | reverse complement strand
ATAGTACAAAGCCAATAAAGCGCGTGGCTAAAAAGCGAATCTTGGATTCGTTGGGGAAAAAGTGAATGCCATAGAGCATTAGGCCGCACCTTCTTGAGCTGCTTTTTCAGCCTGGATATCGGAGATCGCGCGCATGCCCACCACATGATAGCCCGAGTCTACATGCAGCACTTCACCCGTGGTACCAGCACCCAATTCTGAGAGCAGATATACAGCTGCGCCTCCCACATCTGGCAAGGTAGTATTGCGCTTTAACGGTGCATTTTTCTCGTTCCAATTTAGGATATAACGGAAATCACCAATGCCACTTGCCGCCAGTGTTTTTACTGGCCCAGCAGAAATGGCATTCACGCGAATATTTTGCTCACCCAAATCCACGGCAATATATTGCACACTGCTCTCTAGGGCTGCTTTGCACAAACCCATCACATTATAATGCGGCATCACCTTTTCTGCGCCATAATAGCTGAGTGTTAGCATGGCGCCGCCATTAGGCATTATATCTGCAGCGCGCTTGGCCACAGCCGTGAAAGAGAAGCAAGAAATATTCATACTGTTAAGGAAATTCTCACGGCTTGTATCTACATAACGCCCTTTGAGTTCATTCTTGTCCGAAAAGCCAATAGCGTGCACCAAAAAGTCGATCGTGCCCCATTTTTGTTCCAACGCATCAAAGGCAGCATCAATGCCTTCTTGGTTGCTCACATCACACTCAATCAGTGTGTTTGAGCCCACAGATTCTGCCAGCGGCGTGAGGCGCTTCAGCAGCGCTTCACCCTGATAGGTAAACGCAATATCTGCACCTTGTGCAGCTAAGAATTGGGTAATGCCCCAGGCAAGAGATTTATCGTTCGCCACGCCCATAATCACGCCGCGCTTGCCTTTAAATAATGTACCTTCAGGAATTGCAGTTGCTTCTGACATCTCTATGCTCCTTCTTGCTCTTGCCACACGCCGTCATTGGCGCGGCATGCATCACCTCGTGATTCGTATAACTTGCCGCCAATTTTAGCACTTTCTGTATAGCTGCGGCAATATTTATCGCCCACTGTATAGGTTTTGGTTGGTGTGATGATGCCGGAATGGCCTGTTGCGTCATTTGACCACTCCGTCTCTCTGCCCACCAAAGTGCGCTCCAGTGCGCGCTGCTGTGCTTGGTAACGAAAATCAACGTCAGAATCCGCCAGTGGAATGGAAAGTCCGTGGCCGAGTATATCTGATTCACTGGACATGATAGGGTTGCCTTGCAGGTCATAGGCCTGATCATCAGGCAGTGTTGGGTCATATGGGCCAGATCCGCCCACAACCGGCGCCGATACGCCCGCTGCACAGGCGCTGAGCAACAAAGCAGATAGACATAAAGCAAGACAGTGTTTCATTCTTTTATTCCTGGTATTCTTATTGAGCATGACTACATACAAATGCATCGCAAGATTGTCTAGTATTTTGCCAGGGCTATATTAGTTCTATCAATAATAAATTTGTCATCCCGTGGTTTATCCACGGGATCTCCATAGAGATGCTGTAAATAACATGAGGAGATACCGCGAACAAGTCGCGGTGTGACGATAGTATCTAACTACTCCACATAGCTCACATGCACCTCAATCGGTGGGTATTTGGCAGTATATTGCTTAATCACACGCCGTGCAGTGGATTTAATTTTTTGAATACGGTCTTCATGCTTGCGGATAACATCATTATCCAGCAGCTCAATCAGCGCATCCTCCACATCCGCAAAAATATAGTCATGCTCTTTTTTATCAATCACGCCGGGCGCGCTTACCTCAGGATCTGCCAGCAGTTTATTGGTTTTTTTATCCAGCGCTACACTTACCAAGATAATGCCGTCTAGCGCGATTTTGCGGCGGCGTTGCAGCACTTCTCCTTTAGAAGGCAGCAGCAAGTTGCCATCCACACCCAAATATCCGGTTTGCACATGTTTAATGCTTGCTACGCTGGGTGCTAATTTGACCATTTCTCCATTTTGGATCATTACCTGCTGTGGTACGCCCAGCTCCTTAGCCAGCTCTGCATGCGCTTTTAGATGTGTGGGCTCGCCATGTACCGGCACGGCAATGTGTGGCTTGAGTAACTCATACATACGCGTGAGCTCTTCTTTGCTTGGATGGCCCGATACATGCACATAATGGTCTTTTTCAGTGAAGACCGTGCAGCCCAGCCGTACGCATTGATTAAAGAGCTTAAAGATCTTTTTCTCATTACCTGGAATAATTTTAG
>JAHDHN010000107.1 GCA_020631295.1 Rickettsiales bacterium | reverse complement strand
CTAAAATTATTCCAGGTAATGAGAAAAAGATCTTTAAGCTCTTTAATCAATGCGTGCGGTTGGGCTGCACGGTCTTTACTGAAAAAGACCATTATGTGCATGTATCTGGCCACCCAAGCAAAGAGGAGCTCACGCGTATGTATGAGCTGCTCAAGCCACACATTGCCGTGCCAGTGCATGGTGAGCCCACACATCTAAAAGCGCATGCAGAGCTGGCCAAGGAGCTGGGCGTACCACAGCAGGTGATGATCCAGAATGGAGAAATGGTGAAATTAGCACCCAGCGTGGCAAGCATTAAGCATGTGCAAACTGGGTATTTGGGTGTGGATGGCAACTTGCTGCTGCCCTCTAAAGGAGAAGTGCTGCAACGCCGTCGCAAAATCGCGCTAGACGGCATTATCTTGGTAAGTGTAGCGCTGGATAAAAAAACCAATAAACTGCTGGCAGATCCTGAGGTAAGCGCGCCCGGCGTGATTGATAAAAAAGAGCATGACTATATTTTTGCGGATGTGGAGGATGCGCTGATTGAGCTGCTGGATAATGATGTTATCCGCAAGCATGAAGACCGTATTCAAAAAATTAAATCCACTGCACGGCGTGTGATTAAGCAATATACTGCCAAATACCCACCGATTGAGGTGCATGTGAGCTATGTGGAGTAGTTAGATACTATCGTCACACCGCGACTTGTTCGCGGTATCTCCTCATGTTATTTACAGCATCTCTATGGAGATCCCGTGGATAAACCACGGGATGACAAATTTATTATTGATAGAACTAATATAGCCCTGGCAAAATACTAGACAATCTTGCGATGCATTTGTATGTAGTCATGCTCAATAAGAATACCAGGAATAAAAGAATGAAACACTGTCTTGCTTTATGTCTATCTGCTTTGTTGCTCAGCGCCTGTGCAGCGGGCGTATCGGCGCCGGTTGTGGGCGGATCTGGCCCATATGACCCAACACTGCCTGATGATCAGGCCTATGACCTGCAAGGCAACCCTATCATGTCCAGTGAATCAGATATACTCGGCCACGGACTTTCCATTCCACTGGCGGATTCTGACGTTGATTTTCGTTACCAAGCACAGCAGCGCGCACTGGAGCGCACTTTGGTGGGCAGAGAGACGGAGTGGTCAAATGACGCAACAGGCCATTCCGGCATCATCACACCAACCAAAACCTATACAGTGGGCGATAAATATTGCCGCAGCTATACAGAAAGTGCTAAAATTGGCGGCAAGTTATACGAATCACGAGGTGATGCATGCCGCGCCAATGACGGCGTGTGGCAAGAGCAAGAAGGAGCATAGAGATGTCAGAAGCAACTGCAATTCCTGAAGGTACATTATTTAAAGGCAAGCGCGGCGTGATTATGGGCGTAGCGAACGATAAATCCCTTGCCTGGGGCATCACCCAATTCTTAGCCGCACAAGGTGCAGATATTGCGTTTACCTATCAGGGTGAAGCGCTGCTAAAGCGCCTCACGCCGCTGGCAGAATCTGTGGGCTCAAACACACTGATTGAGTGCGATGTGAGCAACCAAGAAGGCATTGACGCTGCCTTTGATGCGTTGGAACAAAAATGGGGCACGATTGACTTTTTGGTGCACGCTATTGGCTTTTCAGACAAGAATGAACTCAAAGGGCGTTATGTAGATACGAGCCGTGAGAATTTCCTTAACAGCATGAATATTTCTTGCTTTTCTTTCACAGCTGTAGCCAAGCGCGCTGCAGATATAATGCCTAATGGCGGCGCCATGCTAACACTCAGCTATTATGGCGCAGAAAAGGTGATGCCGCATTATAATGTGATGGGTTTGTGTAAAGCAGCCCTAGAGAGCAGTGTGCAATATATTGCCGTGGATCTGGGTGAGCAAAATATTCGCGTAAACGCCATTTCTGCTGGGCCAGTAAAAACGCTGGCAGCAAGCGGCATTGGTGACTTCCGCTATATCCTAAATTGGAACGAGAAAAATGCACCGTTAAAGCGCAACACCACCTTGCCAGATGTGGGCGGCGCAGCTGTGTATCTGCTCTCAGAATTGGGCGCTGGTACCACGGGTGAAGTGCTGCATGTAGATTCGGGCTATCATGTGGTGGGCATGCGTGCGATTTCCGATATCCAGGCCGAAAAAGCAGCTCAAGAAGGCGCAGCCTAATGCTCTATGGCATTCGCTTTTTTCCCAACGAATCCAAGATTCGCTTTTTAGCCACGCGCTTTATTGGCTTTGTACTAT
>JAHDHN010000034.1:3335-14287 GCA_020631295.1 Rickettsiales bacterium | reverse complement strand
GTGGATGTGCCGGGTGATGATACGCATGTGATGTATGTGTGGATTGACGCGCTGACCAATTACCTCACCGCAGTGGGTTATCCGGATGAATCTGCAGCAGACTATCAGCGCTTTTGGTGTGCGGGTGAGCAAGCACCGGTGCATATTGTGGGGAAAGATATTTTGCGCTTTCACGCGGTTTATTGGCCGGCCTTTTTGATGGCGGCTGAGCTGCCCTTGCCGAAGCAGATCATCGCCCATGGCTGGTGGCTGATTGAGGGTGAGAAGATGAGCAAGTCGATTGGCAATGTGATCTCTCCACAGGAAATGATTGATGCCTATGGCATTGATTATGTGCGCTATTTCTTGATGCGCGAGGTGCCGTTTGGCAATGACGGCAATTTTGCTAAAACAGCCGTGGCCACGCGGGTGAACACAGAGCTTGCCAACACGGTGGGCAATTTGGCACAGCGCAGCCTTTCCATGCTATTCAAGCAGTGCGAAGGCGTGCTGCCAGAGGTGCAATATAGCGCCAAAGAGACAGAGCTGCTGGAGCAGACCTATAGCATATTTGAAGCCTATGAAGCTGCGATTAAGCGCTATGCATTTAGTGAGGCGTTGGAGGTGGTGGTAACGCAGGCGCGTGCGTGGAATGAATATATTGATGCAGAGGCGCCATGGGTGTTGAAAAAAGAAGACCCAAAGCGGATGAAAGTGGTGCTGATGGCTATTGCAGAGGCGGTACGCGTGCTGGCTTTGCTGCTGCAACCTTTTGTGCCGCACGCTGCTGCTGCATTGTTAGACCAGCTGCAAGTACCCACTTCACAGCGCAGTTTCGCGCATTTGCGTGCTAGCATCCAACCAGGCATCACCATCGAAAAGCCAGAAGGTGTGTTCCCGCGCTTGAGTGAGTAACACTTGCTGTTCCCTGTGGCTTGGCCACAGGGTCAAATAGTGAGACAGCATAATTGGTAGATTTGATCCTGCGGTCGAGCCGCAGGAAACAAAGAATATTACCCAATATCTCCACCCAGGCCATTGATTAGGTCATAGAAGCCAGGGAAGCTGGTGTTGATCATATGGCCGTCATCAATTTTTACGCCGCCTGGTACTACTAACCCAGCGATTAGGAAAGACATGGCAATGCGGTGGTCCAGATGTGTTTGGATAATGCTTCTTTGCGTGTAAGCAGCAGGGTTGTTGCCATGAATGGTGAGGCTGTCTTCTGTCATCTCTGCGTTTATGCCCAGTGCGATTAGCCCGTCATAGACTGCTTGCAGGCGATCGCTTTCTTTCACGCGTAATTCTTCCAAGCTCTCCATATGGGTGGTGCCATCTGCCACGCTGGCGGCAATGCTGAGGATGGGATATTCATCAATCATGCTGGCAGCGCGCGCGGCCGGCACGGTGATGCCTTTCAGCGGTGCGTGTGTTACGGTAATATCGGCCACCGATTCACCGGCTGTTTCACGCTGGTTGCTATAGCGAATATCCGCGCCCATTTCTTCTAACGTGATGAATAGGCCGGTTCTGGCAGGGTTCATGCATACATTTTCAATGGTGAGTGCACTGCCAGGTACCAACAGTGCGGCCACGAGTGGGAAGGCGGCAGAGGAGGGGTCAGCGGGTACATCAATATCCAGCGGCGCAAGGGTTGGGTAGCCGGTGATGGTGATGTGGCTGCCATCGCTTTTTTCTTCCGTGGTGATATTGGCGCCCATGGCGCGCAGCATGCGCTCCGTGTGGTCACGCGTAGGCACGGATTCTACCACTGTGGTTTCACCAGCGGTGTTCAAGCCGGCCAGCAAAATGCAGGATTTTACCTGCGCACTGGCCACAGGCAATGTGTAGCTGGTGGGCAGAATATCTTGCGTGCCATGCACGGTGAGAGGCAATTTATTGCCTTCGCGCGCATCAATCGCCACGCCCATCTGCTTCAGTGGTGTGATCACGCGTTGCATCGGGCGGCTGCGCAAGGAGGCATCGCCTGTGAAGATACTGTCAAACGGATGGCTGGCCACCAGCCCCATCATCAGCCGTGCACCGGTGCCGGCATTACCCATATCCAACACATCTTCAGAGGCCAACAAACCGCCCACGCCCACGCCTGCAATGCTGTATTCTCCTGCGTCATTGCGGCTGATTGTAACGCCCATTTGTTCCAGCGCGCCGCGTGTGGCAAGCACGTCTTCGCCTTCTAAAAGCCCGCGCACCTTGCTGGTGCCAAGGGCCATAGCGCCCAACATAAGGCTGCGATGGGAGATGGATTTATCGCCCGGCACGGTGATGGTGCCTTGCAGAGGAGATGAAACAGGGGAGGATGTAATAGTTGTCATGGTAAGCATGTATAAAATATAGAGTGCTCTGTCACTGATTATCCGGCAGTTCGGGCGGTTTATAATTTTCGTCATGCTTGGTAAGCAGGCGTGTGGCTTTCAGGCATGTGCTTGTTGCATCACATGCTTCTAGCGTTCCTTCTGCTACAATGCCCTGTGTTGCACGGAACATGGGTGGTGGCATGCCTTCAAAATGTACATGCAGCTGATGTTGCTCTGCCTCAAGCATGAAGGAAAGCTTAAGAGAGTCTGTGGCTTTTTCAATACTGCCCGGTACTACATAGCCGCCCGCGCGAATCAGCATCGCATCACGGCCTTTGCCTTCGGCAATGTCTTTAGGTGTATAGAAAAAAACCACATTGTCTTTCAGCAATGTGATGATGCCAAGTACGCCGCCGGCTGCCAGCAGCACACATGCCAAAACGACCCAAAATTGTTGTGTTGCACGTTTCACTTATAGCAATATTCCGCGCTTGGAAAGGCTGCCTTGCGCACATCCTGTGTGAATTCGGAGATCGTATCTTTCACATTGAGTGCCATATTGGCATAGGTTGTTGGTACAAATTTGGGTTTCTTGCCTTGGCTTAGGCCCAGCACGTCTTCAGTTACCAGCACTTGCCCATCACACGCAGCGCTCGCGCCAATGCCAATGGTGGGGATGGTGGCTTGGTTACTGATTTCAATGGCAAGTGCCTCTTTCACGCACTCAATCACCACAGCAAAGGCGCCGGCCTGTTCCACTGCAGCTGCGTCGGCCAAAATATGCTGATATTCTTCCTCTGTTTTGCCGCGCACGGTAAAGCCCTCTGGTGAGCTGACCGATTGCGGCAGCAAGCCAATATGCGCCATAACGGGAATGTTATTCTCCACTAAATGCGCAATGGTGGGGGCCATGTCTGCGCCGCCTTCCAGCTTTACTGCATCTGCGCCTGTATCTTGCAGCACCTTGCTGGCATTGGTCAGCGCCTCTTCTTTGGAAGACTCATAGCTGCCAAAAGGCATATCGATAATCACGCATGTATCAGGCGCGGCTTTTTTCACCGAAGCACCATGGCGAATCATCATCTCCAGCTCCACTTTTTGGGTGGAATCATCGCCATATAATACCATGCCAACGCTATCACCCACCAAAATCATATCCACATAAGGGGAAATTAATGCGGCAATGGGGTAGGTATAGGCCGTTAAGCACACAAGTTTTTCGTCCGATGGCCAACAATGTGAAATGGGTGATTTCATGACAGCTATTTATGCTTCAGATGGTTTATTTTGTTCTGCATCTTCATGCTTTAGCGGCAATGCAAAAGATACCGTTGTGCCCTCATTTAGGCGGCTTTTGATAGAGAAGGTACCGCCCATAAGCTCCACCAAGCGCTTGGAAAGCGGCAGGCCAAGGCCTGTGCCTTCATGGCGGCGTGAAAGCTTGTTTTCCACCTGACCAAAGGTGCTCATTACCTTGGAAATATCTTGCTCGGCAATGCCCACGCCCGTGTCTTTCACTTCTAGCACCAGCTGATCATGCTTGCTGTCTTCCCAGCCAGATAATGTAATATTTCCGCCTTCTGGTGTGAATTTTACTGCATTAGAGAGCAAGTTCAGCAGCACCTGTTTCAAACGCTTGCTGTCTGTGTGCAGAATAAAATGTGTATTGCCAAGGTCGCTGGTAATATTCACCTGCTGCTCTTGCGCTTTGGGTTCTACCAGGCGCATCACATTGCGGATAATTTTTGTTACATCCACCTCTTCAATTTTTACATCCAGCTTGCCTGCTTCGGCTTTAGAGTAATCTAGAATATCATTAATCAAGCTGAGCAGATGCACACCAGAATTGTGAATATCATGCATATATTCTTTATATTGCTCATTTTGTACCGGTCCCATCACCTCATCTTTAATGATTTCGGAAAAACCAATAATCGCGTTTAGCGGTGTGCGTAGCTCATGGCTCACATTTGCAAGGAACTGTGATTTTTGACGGCTCTCATCTTCGGCCAGTTTCTTGGCAGACATAAGGCTCTGTGATTTTACATGCTCCTTGGCCACTTCACCCTCGGCATTAATGGCAGACATATATAGCCAACCAAACAGGCTAAGCAGCAGCACAGTGGGCAGCAAGAACAGCCAAATCAGCGTGGAAATACGGTTAGACGGCTTGGCTTTAGAGCCCAGCAACAGCAAGCTGCCTTGCAGGCGCAGATCCTGTGCGTTCAGCCGATGCTGCGTAAACACATTTTTTCCATAGGCAAAAATAGGCTGCGCAGGCACCTCATTATATAATGGTGCATCTATTTGCTTGCTTTGCGTTAAAATAGTGCCGGCCTTTGTGTAGAGAATATAATCATAATGCTTAATGTTCTTATTATCCTCAAAATGCACAAGTGCGGCACTGCGCAATCCGCTTAACGCATCACAATAGCGGTTATTCCCAGCCTTACATTCGGCTTCAGATTCTATATAGTCTTGCCAGGCTTTGCGCTCAAACATATGCACAAGAATATTATGCTCTTCCAAATGTTTGGCATAGATATTGGCTTCTGAGTAATGGGTGTTAAACTGCCACAATGTTGCAAACAGCAACAGCAATGTGAGGAACCCAGCCAATAAGGTTTTGGAGCGAAGCGATTTCATGTGGGGTCTACTATCTGAGATATAATAGAATAACAATAGAAGATTAGCTGTGTGCTTAGATAGTATTAGTTCATTTCTTTGCTTGACCTTGGGCGCTTAGCCTGTATGAAAAAGCTCCAATTTTTAAGGAAACTAACAATGAAACGTCCTTTTCAGCCAAGTAATCTTGTTCGTAAGCGCCGCCACGGCTTTCGCTCACGCATGGCCAGCGCTGCGGGCCGTAAAGTGTTAAATGCACGCCGTGCTAAGGGCCGCAAGCGCCTCAGCGCCTAAGTTTTCTCTTTGATTCCTACTATTCCATCCCATGCGCAGTTTGTTGCTGTGAAGCAGTCTGGTATATCTGTTTCCACTAAATCTCTATTAATACAAAAAGCACAGAATAATGCATCGCATGCACGTTATGGCATTACGGTGACCAAGAAAATTGGCAACGCGGTGCAGCGTAATAAAATAAAGCGGCGTATTCGGGCCTTGCTGCATCAGGAAAACGGTGCTTCTTTGTTTGAAGCAGGGCATGATTATGTATTTATCGCACGACACCATAGCACAACACGCAGTTTTTTAGAGATGCAAAAAGATCTGCGCTACGGCCTGCACCAGTTGCGTAAGGGCTAGCTACATAGTGTTTTTAGTTAACAATTTCCGCGTCACTCTGGACGAAGCGCTAGCGTAGATCCAGGGTCCAGGGTTAACAAGCACTATCTATCGTTTCGCTCTGGGCCCTCGCTTTCGCAAGGGCTTCAAAATGGGAAATTATTAAGTGGTAATATAGCGTTACCCCGTGGCTTGCCTGTCCGCCATAGCCTTGGCGACGGCGGAAGCACGGGGTCCAGCCTACGCATAAAGCTTCGGCTGGCACAGCCAGGGCGATGCGGTAAGATCTCTCTTGTGGCTCTGGATACCGCGATCAAGTCGCGGTATGACGTTGTATCGTTAATTATGCAGATTACTATACACTATCTAGCTATTCTGCAGATTTATTCCGCACATAAAGCAGAAGCAACCCAAGCAGAATGGCAGCCAGGCTGAACCAAGTAATCGCATAGCTCAAATGGGAGTTATAAAGCGAGATTTCATCCGAAGCGGGAATGGGCGCGACTATATCTTCGCCGATGCTTTCCACAGGTGTGCGCTGCAATAACACATCGCTAATCGTGATATTATAATTAGAATCATAATAATCTTGCAGCTGTGGAATGGTTTCCCACAGCCAAATATTAGTGTCTGTATTATTACTCGGCAGCAAGAAAATAGGCTTTTCTTTGCTTGGCATAATAATCGCTTCCACCTCTTGGGCACCGCTTAAGATGGGCGCTTTTTCGTCTTTTACCCACCCAGTATTGATAAGCACATGATCGCCATTGTCTAATTTATAGGGCTGTAAGGCATGCAGGCCCATCTCTTTGCCGTAATATTTCCCGACCAAATACACAGAAGGCGTATCCACAAACGCGCCATTTACAGTCACACGCTTAAAGGGAGTGGACTCACTATTGAATGTTTCCTGAAAAGGTTCTGCCTCACCACGTAGATTTACCTCAATCTGTGCTTCTAAGTCATTTTTCCAGGCCAGGCGTTGCACCTGCCACACACCCAGCACAGTACATAGTGCAATGCCGCATAAAATAAAGGCAATGAAAAACCGATTTTTACGGCTGGAATTAGTGCCCACCAGCGCTACCAAAGATATATACGGCCACAAACAAGAACAGCCATACCACATCTACAAAATGCCAGTACCAGGCGGCAAAATCTAAGCCCAGCAGGCCTTTGGGCGTGAGGTGGTTGCTCTTGAGTGAGCGGAAATAACATACTGCCAAGAACAAGGTGCCGATGATTACATGGAAGCCATGGAAACCTGTGGCGAGATAGAAATTAGAGGCGAACACGCCTTCTTTAAAACCAAACGGAGAGTAAATATACTCATAGGCTTGGAAGGCGCTGAAGATAATACCTAAAATAACCGTAAGCAGTAGGCCATTTTGTAGGCCCTTGCGGTCATTATGCAGCGCTGCATGGTGCGCCCAGGTTACGGTGGTACCAGATAAAAGCAAAATCACTGTATTAGTGAAGGGCAAGCCCCATGCGCCAATGGGTGTGATGCCTTCTGGCGGCCATATACCTGCCACAACGGGCCAAATGCCTTCTTCATCCAGCCCGTCTACCGGGAAGAGATAGGCCTTAAAGAAAGACCAGAAAAAGGCAAAAAAGAACATCACTTCAGACAGGATGAATAGGGTCATGCCCAAGCGCAGGCCGTTTTGCACCACAGGCGTATGTGCCTTGTCGTTAATGGCTTCGCTTAGCACATCTCTCCACCAAAAGAACATGCAGGCAATCACGGCAATGAAGCCGGCACCCAGCATATAGCCGCCATGATGCACTTCGTGCATGGTGAAGAGGGCACCAATGGCCAACAACAATGCAGCAAGTGAGGCCAAAAGCGGCATTTTGCTTGGATTTACGAGATGGTAATCATGTGCGGGTTTTCCCATGGCACTGTCCTTTATGCAGTATGTTAGTTTAAGAGCTATGCATAAACAATTCCATTTTTGCGTCATCCCGCGACTTGTTCGCGGTATCCAGGGCTACAACGTTAGATCTCTCTTGGTCGCTCTGGATCCCGTGGTCAAGCCACGGGATGACGTAGGAACGGAAACTGTATTATCTATAGTTCCTTAGTCTGAGGTTTTTACTGGAAAAAATGTATATGACAAGGTGATAGTATGCACATCTTGTGTATTTTTATCGTCTATAATGTCTGGGTCGATAAAATAGGATACCGGATATTCAATACGCTCACCTGGCTGCAGCGTTTGTTCTTCAAAGCAAAAGCAATAGACTTTGGTAAAAAATGGACCCATTTTTGTGGGCGTTACATTATAGGTGGCTGTGCCAGTAATAGGCTTGTCTGTAGTGTTTTCTACCTCAAAGAAGGCGAGTTTATTTTCGCCCACCTTAATGCGTTGCTTGCGTTGCATGGGCTTGAATTTCCAGGGCAGGGCGGGGTCAATATCGCTGTTGAATTGCACAGTAAATTCACGGTCATGCACTTCATCGGGCAAGGTAACGGCTTGTTGCGTGGTGCCACCAAAGCCTGTGACACGGCAAAATAAATCGTAAATTTCAGCAAAGCCGTAAGATACCGAAAACATCAATATTGCAAAAAGCAGCATAACAGTGAATGTCAGGACTTTACGCATATTACACCTCAAAAAATGCGTCATACCACGGTTTATCCGTGGTATCTACTGCCAAATGCCGTAAACTTGCAAGGAGATTCCATGGACCAGCCTTCGCTAAAGCTTCGGCAGGCAGGCAAGCCATGGAATGACGTGCTATATTATAGTAATTTCACTTAACAATCTTCCCTCTTGAAGCCCTTGCGAACGCGAGGGCCAAGAGCGAAACGATAAATAGTGCTTGTTAACCCTGGATCCCCGATCTGCGCTTCGCTTGTCAGGGATTGCAGGAAATTGTTAACTGAAATTACTATATATTAGCCACCAATAATTTTTACTTTGATCATGGCTGCAAAAAACAGGCCGACCACAATGGCTAGGATGATCAGCATCAAGGTATAATTCTTCGGTGCTTTTTGTTTATGTGTCTCGCTATGCGGCATAATGCAATAATCCTTTGTCAATAAGCAGGCTCATAAATAGCCAAAACAGGTAGAAAAGAGAATAACCAAACATGGGCGCAGCATAGCGCTTGATGGGCTGTTTATAGACACGCCATGCATGATGCAGAAAAATCATGCCCAGCACAATGGCGCTGATGAGATAGTAAATACCCGCCATATTGATGAAGCTTGGCACAAGCGAGAGCGGGAACAGAAAAATGGTGTACCATAAAATCAGCTTTTTGGTGGTATCCACACCGGCCACCACAGGCATCATTGGAATGCCTGCTTTTTCATAATCCTGGCAGCGATAGAGTGCCAGTGCCCAAAAATGCGGCGGTGTCCACATAAAGATAATGCAGAAGAGGACCACCGGCTCAAGGGTGATGCTGTTGGTAACTGCTGCCCAGCCAATAATAGGCGGGAAGCTGCCTGCAGCGCCGCCAATCACAATATTTTGCGGTGTGCGTGGCTTGAGCCAGAGTGTGTAGATAAATACGTAAAATAAAATAGCAGCGGCCAGCAATATGGCAGAAAGATAATTTACAATCAGCGCCATGAAGGTAACGGAAAGCACGGCAAGCACCACCGCAAATTCCAGGGCGTTATCTGCATGAATGCGGCCTTGTGGCAATGGGCGGTTCTTGGTGCGCTCCATCTTGCCATCGCTATGGCGCTCAATCCACATATTGATGGCACCAGAAGCGCCAGAGCCCATGGTGATGCATAAAATAGCGACAATGGCGATGAAAGGGTGAATTTCACCTGGTGCTAAGATCATCCCCACAATGCTGGTGAAGACTACAAGCATCATCACGCGGGGTTTTAGCAGGCGAATATAATCCATCATGCTGGCATTATCAGCATCGGGCAAAGCCAGGCTATGCTCAATCACAGCGGCGCTATGGTTCATGCAACTATCCTTATAAACGGCCCAATACCGTTACGAAGGTATTAGGCGCTTGTCTTATTGCATGTTTTGCAGCCAATAATCAACGAAATCAATACACCACCAACCAAATTACTTACCAACACGTCCAAATGTGCTGCAAACAGCAGGGTGAGGCTTACAGGTGTATAGACATACCAGTAGCTCATATAGCCAAGGCCGGCGACAATGAACATGATGAAGCCGAACTGTAACCCGCGGCGTACCCAGCATGTGGTGCATAATGCAGTGTGAAAAAAACCATAGGCTACTACAGTACAAAAGCCCACAAGCAACGCGCCAAGCGGCATGCCAATGCTCCAAAATGGAGAATCTTCTGGGCGCCAGATGGCCGCATGTGCCATGGTTTCTGCCTTAAAGATGCCACCCCAAATCAGATGGCCCCATAATGATTTCACCACCGCAAATGCCAGCGTGGCGAGCAGAATTTTAAAGATACATTTTATTGTCATAACAATCTCTCCTATATAGTGTTTTCTAATTTTATTGATGGAATCAATAAAATTGCTCCACTGGCTTGGCCGTGCAAAATCACTACGTGATTTTCATAGCATTCCCGTTAGTAAATTTCGAAAATGCTATACTATAGATACCCTTTGGATAGTATAGCAGAAAACTATTGATGGTTGTAGTCAAATCAATCCGGGTGCAGGGCCAGATCCTTCGCATGCGCTCAGGATGACAATATAATATAGCGCTCTAATACACATTCACCTAAGTGTTGCGTGCTAACCTGTGAGAGCGGTTGAGAGTTTTCTATGTCACTGATGTCTAGGCTAGCAATACTATCTCTACCATCACCTCCCACCAGCAAGGGCGCGCGGATATAGATCAGCTCATCCATCCAGCCTTTTTGCAGCAGGCTGGCAGCTGTGTTTCCGCCGCCTTCCACTAGCAAGCGATTGACATGATGTGTGGTGGGTAAGTTAGCTATTTCATCTAAGGCAATGGTAGTGAAGCCTTCACCGTCTGCCTCTTTATTGCTAGAGAGTACAAAGCGCTTTGGGCTTGTGTGGCTCAGGCCAGGCAGGCGGCAGGTGAGGGTAGGTGCATCAGCTGCAAAGGTGCTGCTGCCGACTAAAATACCGTCATGCTGCGCACGTAATTTATGGGCATAGGCACGCGCAGCAGTGCAGGTGATCCATTTGCTATCGCCTGTGTGAGTGGCAATTTTGCCGTCTGCAGATACGGCCAATTTTACTGTAACAAAAGGTCGGTTATGCTGCTGCACATGCATAAAAGCCTGGTTGCCAGGAACCTGAATATCATAAAGCTGTACCTCTATACCTGCGTCTTTAAGCATATTTATGCCTGCGCTCTGCAATGTTGGATCGGCTTCTGCAATATGCAGCTTTGTGATGCCGGATTTGATCAAGGCAGGCGCGCATTTATGGGCGCAAGGCTCTAATGTCACAAAGGCTTCTGCGCCTTTGCT
>JAHDHN010000034.1:0-3235 GCA_020631295.1 Rickettsiales bacterium | reverse complement strand
CGCGGGCTGGTGAGGCGGAAATTCACTGTGATATTCTCACCCTGCACCTTGCCCACATAGCCATACCCAAATTTCTGGTGAAACACTTTGTCGCCCACAGAAAGGCCAGCACTCGTGCTGCTTGTACTCACCGCATCCTTGCTGAATGCGTCTTGAAAGCTGAGCATGGAGGCGCGGCCATAATTGCTGGCATTGGTGAAATCCACCTCTTCACAATGCTCACTTGGCAATTCACCCACAAAGCGGCTGGCAATGCCTGGCTGCCATTGGCCAAACAGGCGACGGCTCATGCAGTGGCTGATGGTGAGTTGCACGCGTGCCCGTGTGATGGCCACATAGGCCAAGCGGCGCTCTTCTTCTAAGGCTGCCGTACCATTGGCGTCCAAGCTGCGCTGGCTGGGGAAAATGCCTTCTTCCCATCCGGGTAGATATACGTGGTCAAATTCCAAGCCTTTGGCGGCGTGAATGGTCATAATCTGCACCATATCTGTATCTTCTGCTGCGTCATCGCCGTCTGTCACCAGGCTCACATGCTCCAAAAACTGCTCTAATGTTTCAAATTCACCCATCGCTTCAAACATCTCTTTGATGTTATCCATGCGGCCGCGTGCTTCTTCGGTTTTTTGTGCTTCCCACATGCTCATATAGCCGGATTCTTTGGCCGCACGTTCGGCCAAATCAGACGGTGAGGTCATAGGAATTGCTTCGCTTAGCGCATCAATCAAATCCAAGAAATCGCCCAGCTGCTCTTGCTGCTTTTTGGTCAGCCCACCATTCGCACGCAGATCCTTCACCGCATCAAACAAAGAAAGCTGCATATGCTGCGCATGGGCGCGGAACTTGGTGAGTGTGCCTTCGCCGATACCACGTTTTGGCACATTGATAATGCGCTCCAAGGCCAGATCATTCTCCGGATTCATACATAAGCGCAAATAGGCAATAATATCGCGGATTTCCATACGCTCATAGAAGCGTAAACCGCCCACTACTTTATACGGAATACCTTCCGCCATCAGCTGTTCCTCGCATTGGCGCGTTTGGTGAGAAGCGCGGACCAAAATAGCCTGCTCGGAGAGTTTTAGGTTTCTGTCTGCATCCGCAATGGCACGGGTGATGGTGGCAGCTTCCAGCCTGTCATCTGCACATTGCCAGATTTGTACCCTGTTGCCCAGCTCACCGCTGGTATATAATGTTTTGCCCAGCCGGTCTTCATTATGGTTAATCACCGCCGTAGCTGCGCCCAGAATATGGCCAGTGGAGCGGTAATTTTCTTCCAGGCGGATAATGGGCGGCGGGGTGCCGTCTTGCCCGGTGAAATCGCGCTCAAATCGTAAAATATTCTGCACTTCTGCACCGCGCCAGCCGTAAATAGATTGGTCATCATCGCCCACGCAGCAAATATTTTTATGGCCTTGGGCCAGCAAGCGCAGCCATAAATATTGCGCTACATTGGTATCTTGATACTCATCGACCAAAATATAACGAAAACGCTGATGATATTGTGCCAAAATATCTGGGAAACGGGTGAAAATAGTGATGTTATGCAGCAATAAATCGCCAAAATCCACGGCGCCTACCGTGGCCAGGCGCTTTTGGTAGAGCTCATAAATCTTTAACACCTCCTCATGTCCGCCCACATCAGAAAGAGCGGCCTGATCCGGCGTTTTGGCCTTGTCTTTCAGCCGCTCAATATAATACATCACCGTTTTAGCATTTAGCTGCTTTTCATCCACGCCTTGCTCTTTACAAATGGCTTTGATAGCGCGCAGGCTGTCATCTGGGTCAATCACACTAAATTGCTTGGAGAGATTCACGCAATCCGCATGCTGCCGCAAAATCCGCAATGCAATGGAGTGAAAGGTGCCAAGCCACAAGCCATAAGACTGATTGCCGGTAAGATTTTCTAGCCGCGCCTGCATTTCTTTTGCGGCCTTGTTGGTGAAAGTAACGGCCAAAATATTGGGCGGAATGGCCAAGTTTTCGTGCAGCAAATGCGCGATGCGTGTGGTGAGTACCCGTGTTTTACCTGTGCCAGCGCCAGCCAGCACCAAGAGCGGCCCTTGCGTGTGCTCCACGGCTTGCTGTTGTGCTGCATTCAAGCCATCATAAAGTGGGTGAGGTAGTGTCATTGCGGTTGCGCTTGGTTCCATACTAGATATGATTAGGCAGGATTAACGCTTGAAGCAACATGGAACTCGCACAATTCAAAACCACAACCCATGGCGTGCAGATTATTGTCACGCCGCTTTATCTGGCCAGTGAATCTCGGCCGGAGGAGGGCCAGTTTATTTGGGCCTATCATGTGCGTATTGAAAATAAACGTGAAGATGCGGTGCAGCTGCTGACGCGCCATTGGGTAATTACCGACGCGGCCGGGCGCACGCAGGAAGTAAAAGGAGACGGTGTGATTGGTGAACAGCCCACCATTCTACCCGGTGTAGCGCATGAATATGCCAGCGGCACGCATTTGCCCACTTCCAGCGGGATTATGGCCGGTAGCTATGGCATGGTGGATGAACATGGCGAGCTGTTTGATGTAACCATTCCCACCTTTTCTTTAGACAGCCCAGAAAGCCACGCACGCGCGAATTAGAGTTTTACTCTCATTTAATGCGCAATAATGCGTAATAAATGTAAGTTATTTACACAGTTATATTACTTTTTGCGAGAACGGCCTTTGCTTTTTCCTTTTCCCTTGGCTTTGCTGCGGAAGATATCTCCGGCTTTTTTCATGGCCATGGTGCGTGCGCCGCGCACATCATTGCGCATTTGTCCCACTTTGCTGACCCAATCTTCATTCAGGCCTTCTTTTTCGCCTTCGCGGCCGGCCATATGTTTCTGTGCGGCCATTTCCTTGGCGTTTTCTTCCTGTAGCTCTGTGTGAATTTTATGCGCCCAGGCGCGCTTGTCCCGCTCTTTACGGTTCAGTAGCGGTTTTTTCTTTGGATCTTCTTCCAGAATAGCCAATGGTTAAGCTCCTGACTTTTCAGGCTTTTTACGGCGCTTTAGATTGTCCCGCAAGGCCTGTTGTAGCTTTTCCTGCTGCTGCTGCTGCTTAGGCGTTTTTGCTTTTTGTTTTTTCTCCATAGATAAAATATACTGTGTAACCGGACAAAAAGTCTTGCACTTTTTTCATAGATCGCGCAGTTACGGGCCTTCACTCGCATCATGTATGCCGCAGTAGCTCAGTGGTAGAGCACGTCATTGGTAATGACGGGGTCGGAAGTTCAATTCT
>JAHDHN010000106.1 GCA_020631295.1 Rickettsiales bacterium | reverse complement strand
CTGATTTCTAACTTTTAAGACAGTCTCTCGATCATATGTAAATGTTGCATTACCCTTCATTTTTCTACTGCCAAAACATATTGTGGTTTCATGGCTTTCAGGAAGTGGGGTTTTAGAAAAACCTTGATTGCTAAGGCCATTCACCTTCACAGAGATAGAGATTCCGGATAATAATGTTATGATTTTATCTTTTGTTTCAGGGTCATCCTCTGGCAAGTGTCGTGTAATGCGATGATATAGTGACTCTTGTTTTGTGTTTTCAATTATTTTTGTAAACTTTTCTTCTACGTTTCTTTTTTTATCAGAGTAAATTTCATTGCGCGCTTCTAGCTGCATCTTGCTGTTTAATGCAGCTTCTTCTTGCTTCTGCATAGTTTTTAGGTTTTCTATTTTTAAGTCTTTTGTAAAATGAACCTGTAGTGACATTTCTCTCTTCCTCTAAAAATCGGTGTTTGTGCAGAACTGTATCATAAAATTGAATAAAAAACAAATAACAATACTATGCTGTTTATATATTCAATCATTTTTCAAAAACAGGTGACTTAAGCATTCTCTGGCGTTAGAGCAATGGCGCTATGACCAACCAATATTATCCCACCACCGATGCAAACCCGAACATGGCCGCGCTTGAGCAGGGCGTGCTGGCGCGCTGGGCCGAGCAAGGCACGTTTCAGGCGTCTATTTCACAGCGCGAAGGCGCGGACGACTATGTTTTCTTTGACGGCCCGCCTTTTGCGAATGGCTTGCCGCATTATGGCCATTTGCTGACCTCCTGTGTGAAGGATATTTTTGGCCGTTACCAGACCATGCAGGGCAAAAAGGTGGAGCGCCGTTTTGGATGGGATTGCCATGGCTTGCCAGCCGAGATGGAAGCCGAAAAGCAGCTGGGTATACAAGGGCAGCTTGCCATTTTGGACTATGGCGTGGAAAAATTTAATCAGACCTGCCGCACCAGCGTGATGCAATATACGCAAGAATGGCAGGATTACATCAACCGTCAGGCGCGCTGGGTTGATTTTGACAATGAATATAAGACCATGGATCTGAGTTTTATGCAGTCTGTGATGTGGGCGTTTAAAACGCTCTATGACAAGGGCTTGATCTATGAGGGGCACAAGGTAATGCCTTATTCTTGGGCCGCGCAAACACCGCTATCTAACTTTGAAACGCGCATGGATAACAGCTATCGCGAGAAGAAAAGCCAGGCGATCACGGTAAAATTCCAATTGGAAAATGTGCCTGAAGGTCTGCCACAAGACAAGCCTTGCGCGTTGCTGGCTTGGACCACCACGCCATGGACGTTGCCCAGCAATGTGGCGCTCGCGGTGGGTGAAGGCGTGAGCTATGCGGCGGTAGAGCATGAAAATGAAATACTGATTTTGGCACATTCGTCACTGGCGCATTATAAGCAAGAACTAGGTAAAAAACCTACTGTGCTTGCAGAGATTCCAGGCTCAGCCTTAATTGGCGCATCCTACACTCCACTTTTTACCTATTTTGCCGATACGCCCAATGCGTTTAAAGTGCTCGCCGGCGATTTTGTGGAAGAGGGCGATGGCACTGCCATTGTGCATCTGGCACCAGGTTTTGGTGAAGACGACCAACGCGTATGTGCAGAGCATGGCATTTGCACGCCTGAAAATGGCGGCATTATCTGCCCAGTGGACGAAGCAGGAAAGTTCACCAAAGAGGTGAGTGACTATGTTGGCATGCAGGTATTTGAGGCCAACACGCTGATTATCATTCGCCTGAAAGAAGAAGGCAAATGGCTAAAGACCGAGCAATATATCCATAATTATCCGCATTGCTGGCGCACCGACACGCCGCTGATTTATAAGGCCGTGCCAAGCTGGTATGTGAAGGTGACAGCCATTAAAGAGCGGATGGTGGAGTTGAATAAAGAGATCAACTGGATCCCTGGCCATATTCGTGATGGGCTGTTTGGCAAATGGCTGGAGAATGCGCATGATTGGGCGATTAGCCGCAACCGTTTTTGGGGCGCGCCGATCCCGATTTGGAAATCCAATAATCCGGATAATGATACGCTCTATGTATTTGGCACGCTTGCAGAGCTTGAAGCGTTTTTTGGCGTAGAAGTGACAGATCTGCACAAACCCTTTATTGATACGCTCACCGCAGCTGATCCAGAAAACCCAGAATACACGCTCAGCCGTGTGCCAGAAGTGTTGGATTGTTGGTTTGAATCCGGCTCCATGCCTTTTGCCCAAAATGGTTATATTGGTGAAGCGAGCCACCCGGATCACGCACGTTTTAC
>JAHDHN010000033.1 GCA_020631295.1 Rickettsiales bacterium | reverse complement strand
AGGTCGCGCAAATGGCTGGGTGCGGTGCCGTTTTGGCGGCATTGGTCGCCCAGTTTAAACAGCATGGCATAATGCGCATAAAGGCTGCCATAGATTTCTTTTAGACTGCATGAGGCGTCGTAAATATGGGTGGGCTCGGCGCCGGATCCGTTTAATTCAATCAGCTTATATTCGCCTTTTTCCAGCGCCTCTTTAGAGGCATAGCGCAGGTCAAACCGGCCGAAATAAATACCGTCAATATCTGCCAGCAATGTTTGCAAACTTCGTTTCAGTGCTTCTGTTTCCAGCGCTCTGCCATCCTTAAAAATGCAGCCCTGCGCATGATTACCTGATTCCACTAATTTTATGATTTCGCTCTTTTGAGGTACCCAATTAAGCCTCTCTTCAAAGCGGGAGAAATAGGTGTGCGCCATATAGATGGCGCGTGGATCATCCAAAATAAGCGAGGCAAGATTGCGCCTGCCATCGCCCGTAACGCTAGGGAATATTTTCTGTGTAATGGAGGTGATACGGATCTCTTTCTCACCTGGCTCCTTCACGACCAAAACGCCCAGCTCATGCGGCATTGCGGCATATTCTTGCAGCAAAATATCCTGTGTTGGGTAGCGCTGCAAATAGCTTTTTGCCTCTGCTTCTGTGCTGATGAGCGCCACGCCCACACCGCGCTGACCAGTCTCTGGTTTGAGGATGATTGGATAGGTGAGCTGCTGTTGTTGCATAGCCGTATGCAGTGCTTCTGTATTGCTTCCCGCTGGCAGCACCGCAAAGCGCAGCATGGCCGGATGCGCGCTTGGAAAAAGCTGCAAGGCCTCACTCTTGGTTTCGCCCACCAGGCCACCATGGGTGAGGGCCGGGTTTGCCGCCGTGGGCAAGGCAATGCGTCCCTTATATTTGGCTGTGAGCCACACTATCATCACTACTGAGGGCAGGTAAAACAGCCATGACGGCCAAAATTCTGGATAGCGATATTTCGCCATATTGGCACAAAATAGCCGGATTTTTTGGCGAATCGTTAGCGGATAGCTTTCGCCTATAATACGCCTAACATTACGGTAAAATAGCACTAAAAGCAGCAAAATGAGCAAGAACCACATGCCGTTATAGCGCAATAATGCAAACAGATTTTCCCCTAACTGGAGAATTAACCAGGCCCACACCGGTGTCATCACCAATTTGGCGAAAAGAAATAACCAAAATGGATAGCGCACTAATCCGGCTGCGACATAGGTGGGTAAGCGCAAGCCTGGCAAGAGCTGCACCATCATCAGCCACAGAAACATATAATGCTGTTTGCTTGCCATGCGTTGTTCCAAGGCGTTAATGTCATATCCAAACACATGGCGGCGTGAGCCACGGCCAAAACGCCCGGCGGCATAAAGCAATGCATCTCCCAGCAAAATACCGCCCACCGAGGCAACCCAATAGACCCAAGGCGCAATCTGTCCGGCAGAGAGCAGCAGGCTTAGGCCCAGCAGGGTGGCGTCCTCACTCACCAGCGTGGCCAATGCACCTGCGACTGCCTGCAACCAGGCAGGCAATGCAGAAATGTCTGTTAATTCGAGCATAGCTGATATAGGGGCTGTTTCATGACCAATACACACCGTTCCTTGCGGGTGGAACTTACGCAAGATGACGCCCTCGTGCAAGCCGCACAAGCCTTGCGCTATCAGGTATTTTTCCCGGATGCGTATGCAAAAGATCCAAGCGGCACAGATGCGGATGCATTTGATGCGTTATGCGAGCATTTGGTGGTGATAGACGAGGCGGCAGAGAATGCAGTGGTGGGTACCTATCGCATCCGGCTATTTACTGCAGAGCATGCAGAGCAATCGCTCTATACGCAAACGGAATTTGACCTCACCAAGCTGCTGGCGCAGCAAAAGCGCCTGCTGGAGCTGGGCCGCTCTTGCGTCCATCCAGGCTATCGTGACGGCGAGGTGATCAAGCTATTATGGCAGGCCATTGGCAGTTACATCACTGCCCATAAGGTGGATTATTTATTTGGCTGTGTGAGCTTCCCAGAGGCAAATGCAGCGGCGCATCATATTGCGCTTTCTTATCTGCATCATCACCATGCCTTGCCGCCAGAAATTGCGCCCACACCGCAGCCACATTGCGCGGCAGAATATGAGCCGTTGCAGGTAGCACAATTGCCGGATCAAAAAACCGTATTTTCCAGCCTGCCGCCCTTGGTGAAGGGCTATATTCGCATTGGCGGAAAATTTGGCACCGGCGCGGTGCTGGACGCAGAATGCAACACGCTGGATGTGTGCTTGCTGGTGGACCCGGCCAATATCACCCCGCGCTATATGGCCAAATTTGTGGCGTAGGGTATATGGTTACGCTCTGTTGTATTGCCGATCTTTATTACACCGTCATCCTCGGACAAGCAAAGCGCAGAGTCCTAAGGATCTCAGGCCAAAGGAGCGATACCTCACCCTGTGGCCCTAGATCGTCCGATCAAGTCGGACGATGACGCAAAAGAGGGGCACACTCTGTTGCAAAACAAGGCGCAGCTTCAGTGGCACGAGATTTCTCACATACGTTCGAAATGACAGTGATACTTCCAGGCAGAAATACTGTATAGTGCATTCATTCTATGAATGCACTATGGAGACCGCCCAAAAGGGCGGGATTCCGCCGCGTAAGCGAGCGTTTTGTGCGTCAGCACAAATCCAATTTATTATATTTACTTCTTCACATAAATGACAGTAATAATGCACTATGCGCCATGTTCGTGCCTTTATACGTCTTACGCTTTTTATAGTGTTACTGCCCTGGATGGTGCTGTGTGTGGCCATAGGTTGGCTGTTGCCGAAGCAGCTGCACGGCCAGATGATGCGCGCTGTTTATCGCTTCTGTTTGCTGCTATTTGGTGTGCGGGTAACACTGCATGGCGAGCGCGCTATTCCGCCTGCCTCCTTGGTGGTCTCCAACCATGTGTCCTATGTGGATGTGTTCGTTCTGGGTAGCCTGGCCAGCATGCGATTCACACCTAAAGCAGAGGTAAAATCCTGGCCGGTGATAGGCTGGGTATTACGTGTGTTTAAAGTGGTGTTTGTGGCGCGCAAACCCAGCCACGCATTGCAGCAGCAGCAGGCATTGCAGGCCCTATTGCAGGCGGGTGATACAATATGCGTGTTTCCAGAAGGCACCACCACAGATGGCACGTATGTGGCGCGGTTCAAATCCAGCCTCTTTGCCGCAGCAGCTGAGGATACACCCATCCAACCTATCATGCTGTATTATATGCCAGAGGCCGATGGTACTACACCCATCCCGTGGTATGGAGAGATGACCCTGGCTCCGCATCTCTGGCAGTTTTTGGGCGTAAAGCGCAGCATGGTGCAGGTACATATATTGCCTGCCTGCCGTGCGAATATGCAAGATCGCAAAGCTTTGGCACAAGAGCTGCAGCAGCATATTGCAGATTTGCATGAGAAATGTAGTCGTAGCTTATAGCCACTCTTATTTTGCGTCATACCGCGACTTGATCGCGGTATCCAAGGCTACAAGAGAGATCTTACCACATCGCCCCTGGCTGTGCCAGCCGAAGCTTTATGCGTAGGCTGGACCCCGTGGTCCCGCCGTCGCCAAGGCTATGGCGGACAGGCAAGCCATGGGGTGACGCGAAAATAGTTAAAAAGCACGACTATAGTGCAGTAACCTTAACAAAAGGTTAACCAAATGATTCTAAATATCAATTTATTAAACGATACATTTTTTGTTTAACCAAACGCTTCCTTTTTGATATGTTGCGGGTAGGGGCTTTAGATATTTGGTGCATATGCACCTGCTTAGATACATGTGAAGACGGCAGAAAACTGCCGTCTTAAGCGGTGTTTACGCAACCATATCACCTTCTTCTTTCTCCCCTATGTAACTGTGATCTATCTGCACCATGTGTGCGCATATATCGCATTATGGCATTCGTTTTTGTAAACGTATGTCAAAATAACATGATAGGAGTAACTAAAATGCAACACTATATAATAGAACGATTGGAGCGAGGCGGGCGATCGCTGGCTGCGCTCATACTCGGCCTGGCAGCCCTTGCCTGGCCATTTAGTGCCGTCGCACAGACGGTAACATGGGATGTGGGTACCCTAGGTGCATCCGGCACAGCCACACTGACCATCCAGGTAACTGTGGATGAAGGTGCGATTGTGGATAATGATATTGATCCAGATGCTGATGTAACTGATGGTGCAGAAACCACAAACACGGCCAACATCACGAATGTGGATCAAACAGATACAAACAATGCAAATGATACATCTTCTGCAGAAGTGGCTATTGATACAGCCATTACGCTATTAGTAGATAAAACGGCGGATGTAGATGGTGATGCAACGAATGACCCTGATGCAGGTTCCAGCGCAGAAGCAACAGGTGTAACGGTAAATGAGGGTGATACTATTGATTACACCATTACCATTACACACCCAGGTTCTGGTGCGCCACAGTTAGATACGTTAACTATTTTGGATACTGTAGCGGGTACGGCCTTGGCCTCTGCACCAACAGGCTTAACAATTACTACCACGGATGTAGGTACAGCAGATCCGCTGGATATTACCTCACAAACGGGTGACATCTTTACAGCGCCTGGTTTGGTGATTGGTGATGCTACGAATCCGCTAAACTTTGATGATGGCGATGTTATTACTATTACCTATTCACAGACCATTGCTGCGGGTACTGCTGGTAGCCAAGTGGATAATATATTTAGTGCTACAGACACAGACGATGAGATCGACTTCACTGCTAGTACATATCAATATGATATGATTGTAGATGGAACAGTAGATTTGGCTTTGGATAAAGAAGCCACAGGTCTTACAGATAACCCATTGCCAATTGCAACACAACCAGGTGATGATAACGATGTGGCCGAAGGTCAAACCATTGAGTTTACTATTGTGGTAACCCATAATGGTGATGGCTCCGGTAACCCTGGTGCACAAATGGATGACTTTACTGTAACCGATGTGATTGACACTGCTGTATTACAGAACTTGAATATCACAAGTGTTGTATCTAGTACGGCAGGTGCATTAACTGCGGGTACTGAGTATGTAGATAACTCTACAGCTAGTACTATTGATATGCAATTTAATGGCATTACCTTGGATCAAGGTGATACTATCACCATCACGTATGAGGTGGATGTACAAACGGGTCTAGCGGTGCCGCTAAGTTTCACAAATAGTGCAACTACTACCATTAACAACACTAACCTAACCGATGCAGATAATACGAATGATAGCGATATCGTTCAGCTAGACGTACTTGGCTTGGATCTAGAAGTGTTGAAAACTGCAGATGTATCTGTGCAGGATGAGGGTGGTACGATTACATATACCATCACCATCACCAACAATGGTTCTTTGCCAGCCACATCTGTAGAATTGCAGGATATCTTGCCTGCAGGTGTAACGGTGGTGAACCCAACCGATTGTACTGTATCCCAAGGTACGGTCTCGGGCGGTGGATGCTAACTAGTCAGGTAACTGATTAGGAAACGAGCAAGACCGATGATGGTTACTCCTACCATAACTCCCCAAGTGCACCCAATCGCTTCACTGCGTGCGGGTCGCTTGGGGTGGGTGGCACCCGCCACAGGCTTCGCAGTGGCGTTACAGCTGCATAGCTTGATGCGCTTCGTGCTGCTGCTTTTATGCACATGCTTTGTCACTGCCGGTATCGCACAGACAGTGACATGGGATGTGGGCACACTCCCCGCTACGGGTGGTTCTGCCACGCTCACCATTGCAGCAGAGGTGGATGCTGGCACGGCCGGTCAAACCCTCACCAATGTGGTGGAACAGACCGGCGGCCCCACCGATGCCACGCCGGATAATGATATTTTAGAGGCGGCGGTGTTGGTGAGCGATCCTGAAATTGCCGTGGCCAAAATGGCTGAGGTGGACGGGTTTAATGTAACGCTCACTTTTACCATGGCCAATTCGGGTAATGTGGATTTATTCAATCTGGAGCTGATGGATGATCTGGATATTGTCTTTGGTGCAGGCAATTACACCGTAAACACACTCTCCAGCAGCACGGGCACGTTGCACAACCCTGCCTACACAGGCAGTGCACCAAACGACAATGTGGCTGTTGCCTCACCCACAGTGATATTGGCACCGGGCACCACAGAAACAATTACCGTGGAGCTTACTGTTACCAGCGTGACGGACCAGGGCAATGGGGTGGGTGTGTATTATAACAATGCGCAAATTACCGGTGAAACATCCACAGGCCTCACCACGCAGGATGATTCTTCGGACGGCGATGTGCCGGATCCGGATGTGGCTTCGCCTACACCAATTATCATTGAGATTGTGGAGCAATTGGTGGTGACTAAGCGCACCAATACGCGCTATGCCTCGATTGGTGATTTTGTCGACTTCACCATCACCATTGAGAACCCATCTGCGCTTCACCCCGCACAATCTGCCATTTTGTTAGACACGCTGCCGGTGGGCTTAAGCTATATGCCAGAAACAGCCACATTAGACGGTGTGGTGATAGAGCCGAGCTTGAACGCCAACCGTGCCGAATGGCCGGTGGGCTCGCTGGCACCAGGCCAGGTGCGCACGCTGCAGTTTTTCACTGTGGTGTCTAGCAACACGCCATTAGGCACACTCACCAACCGTGCACAAGCGGTTACGGCAGCCGGCCGGGAGGCCTACTCCGAGGTGGCCACTGCCAGTGTGATTGTGGAGGCGGATCCTATTTTTGACTGCTCGGATATTATGGGCACAGTGTATTTTGATACAAATGGCGACGGCACGCGCGATGAGAATGGCGGCGGTGTGGCCGGTGTGGTATTGATGACGGTGGACGGTGTGGAAATCACCACCGGCAAGCATGGCCGTTTCTTCATTCCATGTGCGGATGTGCCGCATAGTACACGCGGCTCCAACTTTATTATCAAGCTGGATGAAAGTACCTTGCCGCCAGGCTATTATGTGACCAGTGAAAACCCACGTGTGGTGCGCGTGACACGCGGTAAATCGGGCAAGCTGGGCTTTGGGATTGCCAAGGCACCAACGGTGGATGTGCGCATGCATGATGCAAGCTTTGTGCCCGGCAAGGCCACGATGCCTGAGGAAGCACAGCTTTATATTGATCAGCTGATTCGTGCCGTGGCAGCCAAGCCGCACACGGTGCTGCGTATGACCTATTATGCCCGTGAAGAAGATGCGCTGCTCACACGCCGCCGACTCAAGGCATTTGAGGCTTATTTCCGCCAAGAGTGGAAAAAGCGTGGCCTCGGAAAAGCGCCGAAAATAATGGTGATGAAAGTGGAAACCGATGCGCTGCCAGCACCAAAGCTGCCTGCCACGCCACCTCCAGAACCTGTACAACCCAATGCGGTTGCGCCTGTCTCTTTAGACACAGCACCACGAGATACTGACTTCCTCAAACGCTACGGAGAAAGCCAGTTAGGTAAAGGTGAGTAATATTCCTTACTCACATTTGCCAAAAGCCCCAGCGCCCCCTTCTGCTTGCAGTTGGGGGCGTTTTTAATGCCAGTGTAGAACCTCTATTTATCGTGGCGGGCTTATGTATCTTTTTCGATATTTATTTAGTTTAACAATTATTTAACATTTACCCTATATTATATGTTTATGAGCAGTATTTTACTAACGGAAAATCTCAATGAAAGATGATATAGGTCATATAACTGTCACGGCATATACAGGTGCAACTTATTCTTTTTACTATAATAAAAGAGACCCTCGATCTATTGACTTTTTCAAAGATGAAAACGAAGCAGTATATAGAGAAAAACTTCAAAATGTTGTTGATATATTAGAGGATGAAAAAAAGAAAAACCCTGCCCAGACAGTAAGTAATAAGATTTTCATTCCACCTCATACGTCCAAAAGTCCGCAAGATCGTGTAAATATGAGTGTACTATATAGTGTATCTGAAGAACGTGAAGGACCTTTTATGCCATATTTTGGCAATCACGATGAAGAAGGAGTGCTGGTAGAGCGTACCCTCAAAATAAATACGGTCATGCTTAATGAGTTTTCAAAGAGTATGATTGGCGCCGTGCTAGAACACGAGCTTGGGCATGTCATTGAGGGCTCTATGCCAGTAATGTATGATCCTGACATCATTGATAAAGCACATTTTAATGCTACACTATTTTCATCTCATATTGCTAAAAAAACCGAAGAAATAGAAGCACGAAACAATCAGAATAAAAAGGATCTTGAAGCAAATGTAGACAAGTTGTTTACGCGTGAGGCAACAAACAAGAACCATGATATTATAGAAGCGTTTGCTCAACATTTGCATGATCAAGGGAAACATAGACATGCAAAGAAACTAAAAAGATTCAAAGACAAGCGTCTAGAAGAAATGCCTAAAAACTTACAGAAAGAATGCAAACAATTCTTAATGAATCATGCAATAAATTCAGGCAGGGTAAATACGCAAACAGAACTAGTGGAAATAGATCTCATGAATGAGGATTTTCAAAACTATGTTAAGCAAGCAAAGGAGTTGAGAGATGCGAATACAGCTCTTTTCACTTATGCTGATACACATTTTTCTGATTCAAAAGATATTGAATCCCCGCATGATTTTGCCAATCACGTAAAAGAACATGGTATACAGGAAAAGTGTTTAAAGGTGCTTAGGCTGTATAATGCCGCCACGGTAGCATCGCAAAATTTGCTTCTAAACCCATATGGAAACTCCTACATACCTTCACAAGGTGGCACTGCCAATGTTGAAACATCAACATATAAATTGGATGATAATCAATTTTATGCACTACCTGAGTCCATGGATGAAAAAGAGCGAAACAATTATATAGAGTTATTCAAGAGTCTTAAGGAAAGTGAGAATATGTATTCTAACAACAGGACACTTTTTAATAATGTTCGTTTATACGACGAAGCCGTTGCTGATTTGAATATCAACACACATATCAAGGGTGGTCTTGAAGTGTTCAACTATTTTAAAGGAAATCCACCTACCAGACTAGAAAAAGCGTTTCAATCACTGAATAGTGAGCCTGTGCATCCGGATTATAGCGACCGAATACGGTATTTAGAGCAAAGCGCAGGAAAAAAAGTATCTGAAGCAAAAAAAGAGCTGGAAGAATTTTTAAATGAGAACAGTGAAGGAGGCACAACGATAACACAAAATGAATTGGATGATATTGTTTCCATAGCTGGAGACCTAGTGGAAGAAATAAATAGTCCAGGACCAAATGACAGTATCTCTCTCTATGATGGTGCTAAAACAGAAACACATGCCGTTACCTTCAGGGATAATACGGTGAGCCGTTCACGCTAGGTGCTAATATATGTGAAAAACCCAAGCTATCCTCTTATAATGGGTTTTATAAGCCATGTATCTAAGCTATAGTTGTGTTATGCGTAGGTTATTTCACCTGTATATTCTGTGGCTGTGTGGGCTTTTTGTGCCTGGCTTGTTGCATGCGCAAGAGGCGGAAGCTGATGCTGGCACGCCAGATAAAATGCTGGTCTGTGAGCGCGGTGTGGCCAAATGTGCGCCTGCGAAGGATGATGTGCAGGTCTATGCCAAATGCTTGCAGCTCATGTGCCTCTATGCGGAAGATGCCAAAGAGGTGGACACGACCAGCAATGTTACCAAGCAAGACAGTTTTAACGAGATAGAGCAAGAAACCTGCGACACGGGCCTGCGCCGCTGCAACCCGCTGCGCAAAGAGCCGACCTATTATTGGGAGTGCATGCGCGATACCTGCACCAACCCAGATTTGCGTGACCGTGATTTGCAATGTCCTGCCGGTGAGGCCAAATGCGCCAGCGATTATGCCACCTATGAATTTTGTGTGAAGGCCACCTGCCGTTCTAAATCCGAAAAAGGCATGTGTGAGATTGGCCGTGAGAGCTGCAAAACCAGCCTGAATCGCTATTGGCAATGTATGAGCAATACCTGCCTGGGCGATGTGCTGTTATACCGTGATCCAAACCGTTATAAAGATACGGCCAAAGACAGCAAAGATGCGCCAACATCCGCGCTGGATGATGCGCAAACCATACGGCCGATACGTGGCGTGCATAAAATGTATCAATACCCGCCGGAAAATGTATCGCAGGAATCCTGGCAGCATATCCATCGGCCTAATTTCCCGATTATTGATAGCCCATCCCAGCGCTATAAATGCGCCAATCCTGGTGATTTTATCCGCTGTGAAAGCAATGATCTGCTCAGCTGCCGTTGTGCCAGCGGCATGCCCCTGCGCCCGCGGCATGGCAGATATTGATTATAATTTTTCTTGTATCCCCGGGCAAGCGTAAGCGCGACCCGGGGTCCAGGGTTAACAAGCACTATTTTTTCATGTGGCCCTGGGCCCTCGCTTTCGCAAGGGCTTCGATATAAAGAGGTGTTAATCAAAACATAACTATAACCAACGCTTTTCCTTTACTAATTGAATCTTCTCATAAAAAGGCGTATGCTACCTGTGGTTTTATGCGTTTTTAGGCGCATACTCAATTTGGCTAAAGGAGTTTTGCTATGTCACGTTTTACTACCCTTCTTACTACCTCTGTACTTACCTTATCTGCCGGCTCTGTTGCTGCTGCAGGCTATGCGATCAAAGAACAATCTGCGTTAGGGCAAGGCAGGTCCTTCGCCGGCATGAGCTCTGCGGGCGATGATTTAAGTGGCATTTTCTTCAACCCAGCCACCTTGGCGCATATTGACGGTAACCAGGTGCAAGTAATGGGCAGCTTGATTGTACCAAATTCTAAAGCCAGCAATACAGTGGGCCTTGGCGGCCTTGCCACAGGTGACACAAGCGATAATGGCGGCCAAGGCGCCTTCGTGCCAGGCAGCTATGGCAGCTATCATTATTCCGATGCGCTGCGCTTGGGTGTGGGTGTAACGGCGCCCTTTGGCTTAACCACGGCCTATGATGATGATTGGACAGGCCGTTATGACGCGCTCACCTCGGCGCTGAAAACCATCAATTTCACGCCCACTGTGGCGTATAATGTGAATGACCGCTTTGCCATTGGTGGCGGTATTCAAATTCAATATATTGATGCGCGCTTGACCAACGCACTTTTCACCCCGCTGGGGGATGGTCATGCGGATATTTCTGGGGATGATGTGGGCATTGGTTTCACTGCGGGCTTGACCTATGATCTCACCGACCGCACCCGTGTGGGCTTGAGCTATCGCTCAAAAATTGATCATACGCTGAAAGGGGATGCGGAATTTACCGTGAATCCAGCCTTTGCAGGCCTGTTCCCAGCCACAGATGCGGAGGTGAGTGTGGAAACGCCGGATTCAGTGAATTTGGGTATTACCCATCATCTGGATCATAAATGGACCCTGCATGGTGAAGTGTCTTGGACAAATTGGTCGGTATTTGACGAATTGCGCATTGAATTTGCGGATGCGGTGGCAGGTTCTAATGAGTCCGTAACGCCAGAAGAATGGGACGATAGCTGGTTTGTGGCCATTGGCGCGGATTATAAAGGCTGCGATAAATGGACCTTACGCGGTGGTGTGGCGTACGATCAAAGTCCGATTGATGATGAATTCCGCACGCCTCGTATTCCAGGCTCGGACCGTTATTGGGTATCGGTGGGCGCTACTTATGAGGTGAATGACCGCCTGAGCATTGATGCTGGCTATTCGCATATTTTCATGGATGACGCGGATGTGAATTTGCCGTCTGAGGGCTTCTCTGCGGAGTATGAGAGCCAGATTGATATCCTCTCTGTGCAGCTGCGCTACGCATTCTAACGCAAACGCGCAACATGGCAGAGAGCACGCATCTTGAGCGTTTAACGCGCGGTTTTTACGCGGCACCTTCTTGGCAGGGCACGCAGTCGGAGATTGCGTTTGATGTGGAGGCGCACACCGCCACCATTTTGCAGCCTGTGCTGCCAGAAATGATGAATGCCTGCTTTCGTATGCATGGCATGCATTATTTCCGCCTGATGGACGAATCTGGCTTTTTTGCTGCCCAAGCGGAGATAGAGGATTTTGTGCTGGTGACCACCTCGTTTAATCTCTATTTCACCCGGCCCGTTTCCAGCGGCACGGTGCGCGCGGTGGGGAAATTGGCCTATCATAATAAGCAGCAATATATCACCGAATCGGTGCTATATGACGAGCAAAGTCGTGAAATTGGCCGTGGCGGCGGTGTGTTTATGAAAAGCAAGGTCTCTTGCGACGAGGCATTTTCTGCGGTTGTTTAGTCAATATGAACTTAGTGATTTCATTTACCTTTTATCTGCAATCCCTGACAAGCGAAGCGCAGATCGGGGATCCAGGGTTAACAAGCACATTCTATCGTTTCGCCCTGGGCCCTCGCTTTCGCAAGGGCTGCAAAATAGGAAATTGTTAACTGAAACCACAACATATTATTCCCTATGGTTCAGGCATGCCTTATTCCCTATGGTTCAGGCATGCCGCAGGAAACAGTTAGCAATTGTGAAGTAGGGCAGAGTCTATATGATAGGATTATGGCACAGAAAAAGAAAAAACCATCGTCAGACGACCGTACGATTTTGCAGAACCGCAAAGCGCGGCATAATTATGCCATAGACGAAGAATATGAGGCAGGCATTGTGCTAACAGGCTCGGAGGTAAAATCCCTGCGGGCAGGCAAGGGCGGCATTAATGATGCCTACGGCGTGATCACCAAAGAGGGCAATGCCGAGCTGCACCAGCTTTATATCGCCGAATATAAGGAGGCCGGCACGCGCAACCATGAAACACACCGCACGCGCCGCTTGCTATTGAAACAGAACGAAATCAAGCGACTGGTGGGGAAAACAGAGCAAAAAGGCTTCACGTTGGTGCCGCTGCGCCTGTTTTTTACCAAAAAAGGGCTGGTGAAGGTGATTATTGGCGTGGCCAAGGGCAAAAGCGACATCGACAAACGCCAAAGCATCAAAGACCGCGACTGGAAACGCAAACAAGCCCGCATGCGCCAGGAGGGGTAAAATTAACAATTATTAATGCAATAAAGCAGAAAGAGAATGGCTTGTCACATTTTTGTCATTTCTATGCTATACTCTGTGAATAAAGAGGTAATAAAAAGGTATTATATGTCCCTTACGCCAGAACAGATTGAGGAATATAAAGCAGCGCTGCGCAGCTCACTTTCAAGTGCCATTGTGTCTAATCACAGTGCATTGCGTGATGAAGTGCAAAAGAAGATAAAATTAGATGGTTACTCATATTCAGCTGCTATTGGAGCTGCTCAATGGGGGTTTGCTGGAGAAGGCATAACACCTGAAGTTATAAGATCTGGCTTTAAAAATGGCACCACTATTAATAAAATGCAAACGGCCCTTAACTCTTCTCTAAGCAGTATTTTTAAGAAACCAGATATTATCAATGCTGCTTCTTTAGATCAAATTGATCAGATTATAGCAAAACAACTTGGTTCTTTTAAGTTCCCTGACCAAAAAATTGAAGGTACTGATGCCACAGCGAGCTTTGGGACAATGCCACTATACCAACTACTTGGTGGCGAGCAAATTTTCAGACAAGCAAGGGCTGGGTTAGCGTCTGCTCAAGAAATTGCATTTGATGAGCAAGAAAAAACCAAGAATGCTACAGCGAATTATAATGCAAGCATGAATGATAAGGTCTATGCAGCGGTGGATGTTGCAGCGCAGCAGCCAGAATCTATGTCTGTAGCAGAGGCCGCTGATGCGGTGATTACAGAATATGCACCTGTCACAGCGCCCGTAGCATCTGATGCAAAGCTGGTGTCTCAGTCAAATGATGGTGTCTCTGTGATCAATGTTGGTAAAAGAACGAAGGAATATGTTCCATATCACCCTTCTGATAAGGCTAAAGAATTATTCTTAGACAAGGTGAAAAATAGATTTGGTAAGCCAGCATTCCTGGATATTCAAAAATATTTAAGCAAAGAAGGCTTCTCTTTTAAAAGCCATGATGCGTTTCTTAAAGCATTTAAAAATAACAATGCACTAAGGGATGCAGCGGCCGGAGCGTACTTGCAGGTGCGTCACAAGCAAACCTATAATAAGGCGCTAAAGTCAGGTGAGTTATATATTGATGATGAAGCAGCAGCAGGTGTTTACGCAATAGCAGGTACAAACTTAACAGGTAAAAAAGTAGCGGGACTGGTTAATGCCTTTGCCGATTGTGTAGA
Source organism: Rickettsiales bacterium (assembly GCA_020631295.1). GTDB lineage: Bacteria > Pseudomonadota > Alphaproteobacteria > Rickettsiales > UBA8987 > JAHDHN01. The sequence continues at coordinate 365 of JAHDHN010000033.1, read as the reverse complement.
TTGTACGCCAGAAGAGGTGGTAGTTACCGCATCAGGTGCTGATACGCCGCCGCCTTCTGTGCCAGATGCATCTGTAAAAGAATCGGCTGCTGATATTTCAGTTTAAGCTACACCCAAAGCACCCTCCATAAAATCTGCTAGACTTTTCTGCTTTGCAGTCTATAGAAGGCTCTGCAAAAGCAGGGCGCTTCTATGAAAAACGCCATATTAAATGGCGGTTTTCCGTCGCGTTAGCGAACGAAACAATCAAAAATATATAGAAAACTCTGCAACAGCAGAGATTTTTATATAACATTTTTCTCCTAGGAATAGGGCGGAGTAGCTCAGCTGGTTAGAGCAGCGGAATCATAATCCGCGTGTCGGGG
>JAHDHN010000032.1 GCA_020631295.1 Rickettsiales bacterium | reverse complement strand
ACATACTACAAAGCATAACACACAATACGTAATTATAAAACTAAAATACTATACTCCAAAGTGGTTCGAAATTTGTCTACTAAGAACGACCTTACCTTGCCCTTACAGGCTATATCTAGCACAACCAGATGGAGGCTATTAGGCCAAAATACCATCCGGCGAGAAATATTTATCCTTAGACTTAAGCTCACAAAAATGCGTTTATTAATCCGCCATCAGCTCAGATACCTGGCCTGTTTTGGCATTCACCCATACTTCTACTTCTTTTCCGTCTTGTACCAGATCAATCTCATAGACGAACCCTTCACCTTCTTTCTCTTCTAGAGTGGCTGTGATTACAACACCTTTATGTATAGCTGTAACTTTGTTGATAGCTTGAACCATTGTGACCTCTGCTTGTTTGCCCTTTTCTATGTCGCTATTATTACTATCAAGGTCTAAAATATTTACATTGGCGGCCACTATAAGCGCACCTATCACAGCACCTACTGCAACGAGTATGAGTGGTTTTAACGTCATGTTTCTTTCTTTTTTAGGTTTTTGTTACTACTATTCTACCCCACACTAGCCACAATGGGCAATGCCTGCAATGTTTCAATATGGTTATCGTCCATAACGTAGGACGTGGGAAGTTCAATGGTCACATGATGCTGATTGGCCGTGGTAAGGTTAATCTGCACCCGAGCACGGCCGGCCTGCAGCTGCTGCAGCTCTTTAATCAACGGTGCTACATCACTGTTAGGAAATACATCAATCGCCACACGGTAGCTGCGATGTTTGAGATAATCATCCAGCAGGCGGATTTTGCTGCAGAACAATCGTACTCCACCCTCATCAATCCGTGCGTCCACATCCACGCAAATGGGCGCGGTGCCTTCCAGCAGCTCCAAGCTGTTATTAAGCAATTCTTCACTAAACAAAGAAAGCTCAATTGTGGCAGTGGGGTCCGAGAGCGCCACATAGGCAAAACGCTTACCGTTAGCACTGCGGTGGGTGAGCTTGGTCACCGTGCCTGCTACCAAAAAGCGCTCCTTCGCGGGCAAGCTTTCAATATCCGAAAAGCGGCTAAGGAAGGTCACATCACTCTTGCGCAACTCACGCATATAGCGGTCCATCGGGTGGTTGCTTAGGTAAAACCCAATCGCCTCATATTCATGCTGCAGCTGCTCTTGCTCTGTCCAGGCGGCCACATTGGCAAGCGGCACTTCATTGAGGGTATTTTGCGTATCATCTCCAAAAAGATTCACCTGATTGGCCGCCTTTTCCTCAGCAATAGCCTGCTGCATACGCACCAAATTGGGCACGCTCTCAAACAGGCTGGCACGCTGCTCTTTTGTAATCAAACTGTCCATCGCACCGGCCGCCGTTAAGCTTTCCAACTGGCGTTTATTAATAATTTTATTGGTACAGCGCCCGGCCAAATCCCCCAGCGAGCTAAATGCACCGCCTGCTTCGCGAATGGCGGCCATCTCATTCATCGCATCCAGCCCCACATTTTTCAGCCCACCTAGGCCAAAGCGAATACCGCGCTTATGCGCATGCAGCTGCTGCGTTTTTTGCTGCTCTAATGCTGCCTCATCCAGTGCCTCCACGGTAAACGCACCATGGCTTTTATTCACATCCGGCGGCAAGAGTGCAATGCCCGACAACGCAGATTCTTCTTTGTAAATCAGCAACTTATCCGTATCCCCAATATCCATATTCATACAGGCCGTGAGAAATTCTACCGGGTAATTTGCCTTGAGATAGGCGGTTTGATACCCAATTAACGCATAGGCCGCGGCGTGGGATTTGTTAAAACCATAACCAGCAAATTTGGCCACCAGATCAAAGATGCTATCGGCCTGCTTCACATCCACTTTTTGCTCTTCTGCACCTTTTAAGAACATCTCGCGCTGAGCGTCCATCTCTTCCTTAATTTTCTTACCCATGGCACGACGCAGCAAATCCGCCTGACCCAGGCTATAGCCGCCCAGAATCTTGGCGATTTCCATCACCTGCTCCTGATAGATAATCACGCCATAGGTTTCTTCCAAACAAGGCTGCAACAGCGGATGCAGATAATCCGGCTTTTCCTTGCCATGCTTGCGCGCAATATAGGTGGGAATATTCTCCATTGGCCCAGGGCGATAGAGCGAGATCAAGGCGATGATATCCTCCAAACTGTCCGGCTTCATTTTGCGCAGCGCATCCCGCATACCAGCAGATTCCATTTGGAACACGCCCACTGTTTTACCTGCGGTGAGCAAATCATAGGTCGGGCGGTCATCCAATGGAATCGCCTCAATATCAAATGCGGCATCTTGCTCTGCACGAATCAGCTTCACCGCTTTTTGAATGGTGGTGAGTGTTTTTAAGCCCAAAAAATCAAACTTCACCAGGCCAGACAATTCCGAATATTTCATGGAAAATTGCGTGGCCGGAATGGGTGAGCGATGGTCTGTGTAAAGCGGAATAATCTCTTTCAGCGGCTTAGAACCAATCACCACACCTGCTGCGTGGGTAGACGCATGGCGATATAACCCTTCCAGCTTCAAGCCAATATCCAACAAATCGGCCACCGCTGCGTCGGCCTTGGCTTCATTTTGCAAGGCGCTGTCCAGCTCAATGGCCTCCTGCAAGGTTACCGGCGCAGCTGGGTTAAACGGAATGAGCTTACACATACGATCCACTTGGCCATAGGGCATTTGCAGCACACGGCCCGTGTCACGCAGCACCGCCCTAGCTTGCAATTTACCAAAGGTGATGATCTGCGCCACATGGTTGGCACCGTAACGCTCTTGCACATAGGCAATCACCTCATCACGCCGCTCCTGACAGAAATCCACATCAAAATCCGGCATGGACACACGTTCCGGATTCAAAAAGCGCTCAAACAGCAAGCCATAACGAATCGGGTCCAGATTGGTGATATCCAGCGACCATGCCACCAAGGAACCTGCACCGGAACCACGGCCAGGCCCCACCGGAATATCCTCTCGCTTGGCCCAGCGGATAAAGTCCGATACGATCAAGAAATAGCCCGGAAATTCCATGCGGCTAATAATATCCAGCTCAAAATCCAGCCGCTCTTTATAGTGCGCTTCAATCTCTGCCTTGTCCGCCTCTGGACTAGCCGGATAGACCACCGTTTGCAGGCGCATTTGTAGCCCTTCATGGGACACAGCGCGCAACTCATCCTCCTCACTGCGCCCACCTTCTGTGGGAAAATGCGGCAGCATCGGGTCGGCCACTTCCGGCATGAAGCTGCAGCGTTTGGCAATCACTTCCGTGTTAGCAATCGCTTCTGGAATATCCGCAAAGAGCTGCGTCATCTCTTCTGCCGTTTTAAAATAATGCTCAGATGTTACCTTGCGGCGGTGCTCTTCTGTGGTGTAATGCCCGCCTGCAATGCATAACAGCGCATCATGCGCCTGGTGCAGCTCTTGCTTCAGAAACATCACGTCATTCGTGGCCACCAGCGGCAGGCCATGCGCATCGGCCAGCGTCAGCAGCGCCTGCTCCACCTGCGCTTCACCCTCATAACCCAAGCGCTGCAGCTCCACATAAAGCCGCTCGGGAAAAAGCTGCAGGAGCATGCGCAGCACCGCATCAGCCTCCTCTGTGCGGCCATGCTGCAGGGCCTTATTCAACAGGCTCTCATGCCCGCCAGTGAGCGCTATCACGCCTTCTGTTTTGCCTTGCAATGCTGCAAGCAGCACATGCGCCTCAAGCTGCGGATTGCCTTCTGTGTAAGAGTCACTGATCAGATCCAACAAATGCATGTAACCCGCTTCATTCTGGGCAATCAGCACCAAATCACCGGTCTCTGGCATTTCGCCTACATCGCTCTCTTGCAGCGCCACACGCAGCGTGATGCCCATAATCGGCTGCACGCCTTCTGCCTTGGCCGCCATGGCAAATTCCAATGCGCCAAACATATTGTGATTATCCGTTACGCCAATGGCAGGCATGCCAAGGCCAGCCGCGTGCTTCACCAGCGGCTTTACATGCACCGCGCCCTCTGCCAAAGAATAGGCACTGCGCGTGCGGATATGGATAAATCCATGGTTCAACTGAAATAACTATACACTAAAATTAGATTCCCAACGGGAGATATCATGGCCAAAAACCGCATGGGATGCAATAGGATATCTTACTTATGATACTGTTCCCTGTGGCTTGACCACAGGGTCAAATAGTGAGACGGCATAACTGTTAGATTTGATCCTGCGATCAAGTCGCAGGAAACATTACATGCAATGCATTAAAAATCAGTACAGCGGCCGTTTTTTTCCCAATCGCCAAAGCGGGTAGGCTCGGGGCCTTTTTGCCCGCCAATTTCCTCTGGCATGGCCGCTTTCTTCTCTGCGTCTTTTGCAGCAGCTGGCTTAACGATTGGCGGTGATTGTTCTGGCTGTTTTTGGGTCATTATTATACTCACTTTATGATGTGCAGTGATTGCGTTTACCTTCTTCCTGCATCCCCGGAAAAGCGTAAGCGCAGATCCGGGGTCCCCGCTACGCCAAAGGCTTCGCAGGGCAAGCCAGGGCAGTATCTTACCTGGCTGCGCCAGCCGTAGCTTTAGCGTAGGCTGGGCCCTCGCTTTCGCAAGGGCTTCAATTAAATATCACTATGCTACACTACCTCACCTGGCATATCCAGCGGTGCTGCACCTGCATTGATCTTGGCCAGCAAGCTATAATGCTCTGGCAGCACTTTCTGCATGAAGAAGCGCGCGGTGGCTAGCTTGTTTTCATAGAACTCGGTTTCGGTGCTACCGCCAGCCAAGGCTTCCTGCGCGATCAATGCCGTGCGCGCCCAAATATAGCCATAGGTCACCAAGGCAAACATGGTGAGATAATCGCTGCTGGCTGCTGCTGCTTCATCCGGATTGGCCAACCCTTTTTGCGCTACCAAGAGTGAGGCATTTTGCAGCGAGGTAAAGCCTTGATAGAGCGGCTTATTAAACTCTGCCATGGCTTCATTGTCGCGGTGCGTATCCAAAAACTCCTTCACCGGATGGAAGAAACGGCGCAGATAGCGGCCCGTATGCATGCCCAGCTTGCGCCCTACCAAGTCCAGCGCTTGAATACCATTGGCGCCCTCATAAATTTCGGCAATGCGCGCATCCCGCACAAATTGTTCCATGCCATATTCGGTGATATACCCATACCCGCCATGGATCTGCATGCCCAAATTGGCCGTTTTGGTGCCTTGCTCGGTGAGGTACGATTTCACAATTGGCGTCATTAGCTGCACAAAATCATCTGCCGCTTCGCGCTCTTCTTCATCCTCGCTGTGATGCGCAAGATCCACATTCAGCGCTGTCCATAATGCCAGCACACGGCCGCCTTCCGCAAAGGCGCGCATGGTAAGCAGCATGCGGCGCACATCCGGATGCACGGTGAGCGGATCGGCTGGTTTATCTGGCAATGCTGCACCCTTTAGCGCCCGGCCTTGCAGCCGTTCACGCGCATAGGCAAGTGCATTTTGGTAAGACACTTCACCCACACCAAGGCCCTGCACACCCACCAGCAGGCGCGCCTCATTCATCATAATAAACATGGCTTTGAGGCCTTTGTGAGGCTCACCCACCAGCCAACCAGTGGCGCCCTCAAAATTCATCACACAGGTAGGGCTGGCATGAATCCCCATCTTATGCTCAATGGAGCCGCAGGAGAGCGCATTGGGTTCGCCCAAAGAGCCGTCATCATTTACCATCACCTTCGGCACCACAAACAGGGAAATGCCCTTCACGCCCTCCGGCGCATCTGGCAAGCGTGCCAGCACCAAATGAATGATGTTATCCACCGCATCATGCTCACCGCAGGAAATAAAAATCTTCGTGCCAGTGATTTTATAGTCCGTTTCGCCCACTGGGGCTTCTGGATCCACCGGCTCTGCGCGCGTGCGGTTCAAGCCCAAATCCGTGCCTGATTGCGGCTCTGTTAACCCCATCACACCGGTCCATTCTCCGGTGATCATCTTCGGCAGATATTTCTGCTTTTGCTCTTCTGTACCAAACAGATTCAGCGCACTATAGGCACCGTGTGTGAGGCCAGGCATCAGGCCGAAAGAAAGATTGCTGGAGCACACCATCTCAATCAGCGGCGTGTTGATCACATTCGGCAAGCCCTGCCCGCCATATTCCGGATTGCAGGCAAAGCTGCCCCACCCACTTTCTACATAAAGCTTATACGCATCCACAAACCCGTCTGGCAGGGTCACTTTGCCGTTCTCAAATTTCAAGCCTTGCGCATCACCCGTTTGGTTCAGCGGATGCAACACTTCCTCACAAAAGCGTGCACCTTCTTCTAAAATCGGATCGATAATGGAAAGATCTTCAAACCCCTTTATATGGCTATATTGCTCCAGCTGCAGCCACTCATTTAAGGCAAATGTAAAATCACGAATCGGCGCGTTATAACTCGGCATGTAGTTTGTCTCCTTTAACCCATATACCTAAAAGCACTTGTTCCCTGTGGCTTGCCTGTCCGCCATAGCCTTGGCGACGGCGGAACCACAGGGTCAAATGGCGAAATACAACCACTCTTAGATTTGATCCTGCGATCAAGTCGCAGGAAACACCTGTTGTAGATTATTCCATAGATATATCTATCTACACTCACAATAACATGAAGCATGAAGGCGGCGCAAGCTAAAGCGCGGTAAGAAAGGCGTGATAAATCGCTGTTAGGTTGGTAATGTCTTCTGTGCGCACCTGTTCGTCTATTTTATGCGCGGTTTTGTTGATCAAGCCACACTCCACCACCGGGCAGATATCTTTAATAAAGCGCGCATCGGACGTGCCACCTGTGGTGCTGAGCTGTGGTGTGCGGCCAGTGATGTGCTCCACTGCTTGTGCCATGGCACTGCTCAAATTACCGGGTTGGGTTAAAAACGCCTCACCGCTAATGCGTGGTGTGAGCACATAATCCTTGCTATGACGCGCACAAATGCCCTCTGCCACATCAATAATATCCTGCGCGCGATGCAAATCATTAAAGCGCACATTAAAGGTGGCCGTCACGCTGGCAGGAATTACATTATCCGCCTTATTATCCACATCCACTGAAGTCAGCTCCAAATTACTTGGCTGGAAATGGTCTGTGCCTTCATCAAACTGGTAAGCCGCCAGCTCATGTGTTATATGCGCCATGGGTGTGAGTGGATTATCGGCTTGATCCGGATAGGCCACATGGCCTTGCGTACCATTGACCTGCAGATGAAAGGTCACACTGCCGCGCCGGCCGATTTTTATCATCTCACCCAGCATGGTTGGGTTGGTCGGCTCGCCCACCACACAGCCATCTGGCACCATGTTTTGCTGCTGCAACCAACCAATCATCGGCTTGGTGCCATGCTGCGCATCACCCTCTTCATCGCAAGTAATCAGCAGGCTGAGCGTGTGTGGCGTGTTCGGATTATCCGCCAGAAACTGGCCTATGGCTGCCACCCACGCAGCAATGGCCGGCTTCATATCGACCGCACCGCGCGCGATAATCACGCCATCTTCATTCACATCCGCCGCAAACGGGTCTACACTCCAGCGATTCACATCTCCCGTGGGCACCACATCCACATGGCCGGCAAAGCATATATGCTGCGCCTCTGCACTTGCAACCTCAGGCGCACGCACCGCAAACAGATTTTCCACTCTCGCCTCACCCTCACCAAAACTGATGCGATGCAAGGCAAACCCAAGCGGCGCAAGCGCCTGCTGCAGCACAGTCAACGCGCCGGCCTCAATGGGCGTGATGCTCTTACAACGCAGCAACTTTTGCGATAATGCAATCGGATCAATGGTCATGAAAGCAGGCTTAAAGGGTTTTGCAAAAGATGGCAAGGATGAGAGCAACCAGCACTGCATTTACAGGACACCCTTCAAAACCCCACTTTTGCAATCCCGGGCAAAGACCCGGGATCCAGGAGCTACAACGCTAAATCTCTCTTGGTCGCAAGCCACGGTGTGATGCATTGTTTGAGATATTTCATTAATTACACAGATTAGTATAATTCACCAATTTGTTGATTTTTACATTTCTTCAAATAAAGTAGACTTATGAAAGACATATCTTTTTTAAGTATATTTTTGGGATGGATAGCAAGTATTTTGCTCGTGCTTCTCGCCCTTATCATCTTACTAGGAATTATTTTGTAAAATTATTATGTTTCATAAACCTTTAAGAAATACACCGTCTAATACTATCGCACGGCAATATGCTGTGAAAAAGTCTCTACCACACATAGAATCTAATGAAGAATTAGAGAGAATGGCCTGTATACCAAATGCATTTGCCTTTATTATGGGTGTATTTTTTACTGGCATGATCTACAGCTTTGTTGAAGGAAATAATACTTCCGGTATATATTGTGTAGCTGCATTGTTTTGGCTTTTCATAGCACTTATATACTTGCATATTGATATCTCATATCACAATTCCATCTCAGCATCATTCCATTTGAAACATAGAAAAAAGCGATACAGGCTACTAGCACACTGTTTTGTTGGCTTAAGTTTTTTCTTTGCTTCACTTGCAATCAACATTCAGGATGTTGAAGCCAGTGTTGCTACAACTACGGCTTTTTCTTTAGGTATAATTGCAGCATTTTTATCTGGCTTGGCATACGGATTTACATCTTCTAGTGCACTTTATCCTAAAATACACACTACATATTAAGCTATATTTCGCACGCTAAACACCCAACCCACCCGCAATAAAGTGCCCATTTCGTAAATCTGGCTTGGCGTATAGGAACGCGCTGCCATCGGGCTGGGTGAGTGTGCCGCCAGCGGCCAGCAGCACCGCATGGGCAGCAGCCGTGTCCCATTCCATGGTGGGGCCAAAGCGCGGATAGAGATCGGCTGCGCCTTCTGCCACCAGGCAAAATTTCAGCGAGCTGCCCGCCGCCACAAAAGAGCGCACCTTGTGCGTGGCAATAAAGTCATCCGTTTCTGGCGTGCGGTGGCTTTGGCTGGCCACCACATCAAAGCCGGCCTCTGCATCTGGCCTGCGACAACGTATCTGCACCGCATCTGCATTGCCCTGTTGTTTATAGGCCTTGCCGTCTGCAGCAGTGAAATACAGCACTTCTTGCGCCGGCACATACACAATGCCCGCCACTGGCTGCGCCTTGTGTATTAACCCTAGATTCACCGTAAATTCACCCGTGCGCTTGATGAAAGATTTGGTACCGTCCAACGGGTCCACCAGCCAGAATGTATCAGCATTGGTGACTGTTGCTTTCTGCGCACTTTCTTCGGAGATAATAGTGATATCGGGCGTGATTTCTGGCAAGCGCGCCATGATGATATTATGCGCAGCCAGATCGGCCGCAGTTACCGGTGAATCATCCGCCTTTTGCTGCACTTGCAACGCAGATTCATCCTCATAAATCGCCATAATCGCATCGCCCGCCTGCTTGGCTAATTGGCACAGCGCTGTAATTTGTGTGTTGTTCAGTATTTTCATGTGTTTTTCAATCGACTCTTGCATTTTTTCATAATAGAGAAGCAGCCACATATAACAAGGCGAGTGTTGCATATGACAGATACCTATTTGCAAAAAATTCAATCACGCGTGGATGAGATTATTGCGCGTGGCGGCAAAAAGAAGCTTTCTGCGTCCTTGCAGGCTTTTATCAAGGCGCTTTATGCGCATACGCCAATGGATTTTCTGCAGCATTTTGATGATACGCGTCTGTTGCAAACCGCACTTTGCGCGCATGATTTTTACACCACCCGCACGAAGAATGAGACCTGCACAGTGCGCGTATTTAACCCCACCAAGAAAGAGCATGGTTGGGAGAGTGAGCGCACAGTGGTAGAATTTTTTACGCCGGATTCGCCGTTTATTTTAGATTCTGTAACGGCGCAGCTGATTGATAAAGGCTACCGCATTTATGAGGTGATCCACCCTATTTTACACACAGAGCATGATGCAAAAGGCGCGATCACCGCACTGCATAATGGCCCAACAGAAGGCGTTGTGCCGCAATCTCTCATGCATTTTGAGATTACCCATATTGGCACCAAAAAGCGGCAAGATGAGCTAAAGGCGGACATTGAAAATGCGCTGCATTTTGTAACACTGGCAGTGGAAGATTGGCAGCCCATGCGTGAAAAGGTGGATGCTATTATCACCAAACTGGGCAGCAAGAAATTGCCCTTCACTGCCAACCGTGTGGAAGAAGTGCGCGATTTCCTCTCTTGGGTGAATGACAATAATTTCATTCTGCTGGGCTTTAGGGATTATGATTTCACCAAAAAAGGCGGCAAGCTGCAGCTCACACCAGTAAAAGATTCGGAGCTGGGCTTGTTCCGCGCACCAGACCACCGCGCCAAGCCCATGGGCCTAAGCGGTATTTCGGATGATTATTTGGATGTGCTGCAGGAAAAAGTGCTGCTGGATATCACCAAATCCACGCGTCGCTCGGTGGTGCATCGCCCAGCGCATATGGATTATATTGGCATTAAACGTTTTAACGACAAAGGCGAAGTGGTGGGCGAATCGCGCTTTTTGGGCCTGTTCACCTCCAGCGTCTATTACCAATCCGCACAGCTGATTCCGATTATTCGCCAGAAGATTGACTATGTGTCTGAGGCCTCTGGTTTTGCGCCAAACAGCCATAACGGCAAGGCGTTGGTGAGCGTGTTGGAAGGCTTCCCGCGGGATGAATTGTTGCAGATCAGTCAGGAAGAGCTGTTCGACACGGCCATGGGCATTGTGGAGCTGGGTGAGCGCCCGTCTACTCGCCTCTTTACGCGCAAAGACCCGTTTAACCGCTTTGTCAGCTGCCTGATTTATATACCGCGTGACCGTTATAATACCCTAACACGCAACAAAATTCAGGCGCATTTGGAAAACCGTTTTAACGGTGTGGTGAAAGATTATTACACGCAAGTGTCCGAATCGCCGCTGGCGCGTGTGCATATGCTGCTACAGCTGGATGATATTAAACAGCAAGCCACGCTGGATATGAAACAGCTGAACAAGGAGCTGATTGGCATTACCAATTCTTGGGTGGACGGATTCCGCCAAAGCTTGCTGGACGAGCTGGGCGAAAAAGAAGGTGAGCGCTATTTTGATGCCTATGTGAACGCATTTCCACAATCTTTCAAAGAATTTTATGCCGCAACAGGTGCCGTGGGCGATGTGCAGCATATGGAAGAGGCCTACGACAATAACCGCCTGAGTATTGACCTGGACCACTACCAGCTAGAGCAAGATGATGCGGCTTATTTCCAGCTGAAACTCTATTACCCAGAAGAGCAGGTGAAGCTCTCCGACGTACTCCCCATTTTGGAGAATATGGGCTTCCATGCGTTGGATGAGGTGACGTTTTACGTGACACCAGAGCATCGTGAACGCGGCATGTGGGTGCATCATTTCCGCTTGGAGCTGGACGCATCTCCCCAAAATGAAGATTTCCCCACATTGGCACAATTTAAGGATGCGTTTGAGGAAGCGCTCTTCCGTATTTGGCGTGGCCAGGTAACGGATGATAAGTTCAACAGCCTGATTATTCATGCACAATTGGATTGGCGCGAGGTAATGTTGCTGCGCGCGATTGGTAAATTCATCACCCAAACCAATTTTTCTTATGGGTTAGAAACCATGGCCGGTGCGATCACCAAGCACCCCACTATTGCCAAATCTCTGGTGCAGCTATTTGATGGCCGTTTTAACCCAAATCTAAGCGCCAAAAAGCGTGACGCTTGGGCCGAGGCTGCGCTTTCGGAGCTACAAAAAGGCTTGTCCGAAGTACAAAATGTGGCGGAAGATAAAGTGATTCGCCAGTTCTTGGGCACTATTAATGCCATGCTGCGCACCAACTTTTTCCAAACGTTAGACGGCGATGCCGCGGTGAGCGACACAATGGCAGCCGTGCCAGAAGCCTGGCAAAAGCTGGATGCGTATAAACGCTATATCTCCTTTAAATTTGATTCCGCGCGCGTGCCGAATTTACCATTGCCGCACCCGCATGCGGAGATTTTTGTCTATTCGCGTGATGTAGAAGGTGTGCATTTGCGTGGCGGCAAGGTAGCACGCGGTGGCCTGCGCTGGTCAGACCGCTTGGAAGATTACCGCACCGAAGTGCTGGGCTTGGTAAAAGCACAAATGACTAAAAACGCGGTGATTGTGCCTGTAGGCTCCAAGGGCGGATTTGTGGTAAAAACACCACCGGCAGATGACTCGCGCGAGGCCTTTTTTGCCAAAGGCCAGCAATGCTATCGCACCTATCTCTCTGGCTTGTTAGACATTACCGACAACACCAAAGACGGCAAGATTATACCGCCGAAAGAAGTGGTGCGCTTGGACGAGGACGATCCGTATCTGGTAGTAGCGGCCGATAAGGGTACTGCCACCTTCTCCGATATCGCCAATGAAGTGGCCAAAAGCTATGATTTCTGGCTGGGTGACGGTTTTGCCTCAGGCGGCGCTAACGGCTATGATCATAAGAAAATGGGCATCACTGCGCGCGGCGCATGGGTGAGTGTGCAACGCCATTTCATGGAAATGGGTGTGGATGTACAGAAAGACGATTTCACCGCCATTGGTATTGGTGATATGTCCGGTGATGTGTTTGGTAATGGCATGCTGCTTTCCAAGCATATCCGCTTGGTGGGTGCCTTTAACCATATGCATATTTTTATTGATCCAAATCCGGATGCAGCCACCAGCTTTAAAGAGCGCCAGCGTCTGTTCAAAAAACCGCGCTCCAGCTGGGAAGATTATAACACCAAGCTGATCTCCAAAGGCGGCGGTATTTTCTCCCGCAGTGCCAAAAGTATTAAACTGAACAAAGAGATCTGCGCAGCGTTGGATTTGCCAAAAGATACCAAGGAACTCACGCCAGAAGCCTTGATGCAAGCCATGCTAAAGGCACCAGTAGATTTGCTGTGGAATGGCGGCATCGGCACCTATATCAAAGCCGAACATGAGGCGCATGAGCAGGTGGGCGACAAGGCCAATGATGGTTTGCGCATCAACGGCAAAGAGGTGGGCGCGAAGGTGATTGGCGAAGGCGGCAATTTGGGCTGCACGCAGCAGGGCCGTATTGAATATGCGCTGGCAGGCGGCCGCATTAATACCGATTCGATTGATAACTCTGCCGGTGTGGATTGCTCCGACCATGAGGTGAATATTAAAATCGCGCTGGATCATGCAATGAAGCATGGCAAGCTGGATGAAGCCACACGGAATGAGATCTTGGAATCCATGACCGATGAGGTGGCCGATCTGGTGCTGGAAGATAATACGCGCCAGACAGAATCTATCACCATTTCGGAGCTACAGGGTGATTTGATTGTGGAGCGCTATACACGCCATATCCGCTGGCTGGAAGAGCATGGGCAGCTTAACCGTGCGCTGGAATTTTTGCCGAGCGATGAAACGCTCAATGCGCGCCAAATGGCCGGCAAGGGCTTTACCCGCCCTGAGCTTTCGGTACTGCTGGCCTATAGCAAGCTGGAAGTGTTTGATGATCTGATTGCGTCTAACCTGCCGGATAATGCCTATTTCACACAGGATCTGGTGGATTATTTCCCAGAAAAAATGCAGCAGGATTTCCCTGAGGAAATTCATGCGCATCCGCTGAAGCGTGAGATTATCGCCACTATTGTGAGCAATGATATTGTCAACCGCATGGGTAGCTCGTTCTATCAACGCATGCGTGAAAATACCGGCATGAAGGGCTGTGACGTGGCGCGTAGCTACCGCATCACGCGTGATATTTTTGGCCTGAATGATCTGTGGAATCAGATTTCTGCACTGGGCAAAGAGGTGAGCGTGGAGGCCAAAAACAGCCTGTTCTTGGAAACGCGCCGCTTGGTGGAGCGTTCCACTGCATGGTTCTTGCGCAACTTCTCCCACCCGCTGGACGCTGGCGGCCTGGTGGAAGATTATGCCAGCGGCATTGCAGAAGTGAAAAAAGTGCTGGAAAATGTGATGAGTAAGGCGCTGAAAGATGCGCGCGACCGCCGCCTGGAGCAATATCTTGCACTGGGTATTCCCAAAGCGATGGCCAAAGAGGTGGCAAATTTAGAGGCGCTCTCTTCTGCGGCCGATATTGTGTTTGTGGCCAAGGGCGGCAAGCTGCCCATCTTCGTGGTGGCCGATATTTATTACGAGCTGGGCACCAAGCTGCATCTGGGCTGGTTGCGCCTGGCGGCACGGCAGCTAATGTCCAAAAGCTATTGGGATAATCTGGCGATTATTTCCATGGTGGAAACCGTGTTTGACCAGCAGCGCCGCTTAGTCGCGCAAGTGGTGGAAAGTGCCTGCAGCGAAGATTCTTGCGGCGGCGCGTTGGAACAATGGTCTGGCCAGCGCAGCAAAAGCTTGGCACGCTTTGAGTCCTTCATTCAGGATTTACAAAAACAGGAATCCATCACCCAACCCATGCTAACCATCGCCCTAAAACGTATTGAAAGCGTGTTTTACGGGTAGATAGCAAACAGGTCATGCATCCATTTTTCTTGCAATATGACGATATAGGCTGCTATAATAGGCCTATCTGCTTTTAGCAGTGTTAGTTTGCCATTTGGCACCGTCCTCCCCTCCGGG
>JAHDHN010000031.1 GCA_020631295.1 Rickettsiales bacterium | reverse complement strand
AAATAATGTCATTCTGATGGAGCGTTAGCGACTGAAGAATCTCGTGTCCCTGCAGTTTCGCCTTGTTTTGTGGTAGAGTATGCCCCTATTAATATGACTTCGTCATAGTCCGGCTTGACCGGACTATCTCAGGCCAAGGGAGTGATATCTGTTCCTGTGGCCCTGGATCCTTAGGACTCTGCGCTTACGCTTGTCCGAGGATGACGAACTGGGCGCGAGATTCCTCACATTCGTTCGGAATGATAACTTGTGTTTCACGTGAAACATAGAGGTAATGTTATTCTGCCTTGACCGCCATAGCCTTGGCGACTGAAGAATCTTGTGCCACTGCAGCTGCGTTTGTTTTTGTGGAGTCTTCAATATGCCGCTCAGAGAGTAGGGATTCTCGGCTTTCTTCGCTATAATTACCGGTCGTAAGGTCTTGTAAACCACCTAAGATCCGTGCTTTAGCTTCATTCTGTGCGCATTCATTCTCTAATTTTTCTAACACCGCCCTAACGCCGGCGTTTGCTGTTAGCGCGGAGGCGTTTGGCGATTTCTTGTACTTGGCGGTCGAACGGCATGGTTTGGATCCATACTTTGCCTGGGCCACGCAGCTGGCTTAGGAAAAAATCCTCACCGGCAAACATCAGATTTTTCATGCCACGCACGGGCATCACGCTGAAATCTACGCTAGACTCATAGGCCACAATGCAGCCCGTATCGATAGTGAGGGTTTCACCGGCAGAGAGGCTGCGTTCCACAATGGTGCCGCCGGCATGCACAAAAATGAAGCCATCGCCACGCAAGCGCTGCATCATGAAGCCCTCTTGCCCGAAAAAGGCCGCGCCCATGCGTTTTACAAAGCCAAAGCTGATATTCACGCCGCGTGCACCGCACAAGAAGCTGCCGCGTTGGCAGAATACGTCACCACCAGCATCGCGCAGGTCAATGGGCACAATCATGCCTGGGAATGGCGCAGAAAAGGCCACTTTCTTTGGTGATTTTGCTTGGTTGGAGAAAAATACCATAAACAAGCTCTGGCCAGACATTTTGCGCTTGGCTGCGCCCATCAGGCTTTCAATCAAACCACGATTTTCGTGGGTGCCGTCGCTAATGCGGGCCTCCATCGCCATGCCTTCTTCCATGAAATTCATGGTGCCAGGCTCAGCCAAAATCGATTCGCCAGGGTCGCACACAATCTGCACCGATTGGATTTCGCCACCTAAAATGGAGAACTCAATCTCATCGGCCATGCGCTTGCTGGGCGCTGGCAATATATCGTTAGGCTGTGTCATGGCGTTTCATTCCCAATAAATCGCACAAGGCAGCACTACGCTTGGCGCGGTTGAGTGTGTAAAAATGCATGCTATCAATGCCTTCTGCCATCAAGCAGCGGCAGAGTTCTGCCGTGAGTGCGGTGGTGATCAAATCCCGCTCTTCCGGTGTTTCATCCAAATGCGCAATGCGCTTTAAGAGTGCTTCTGGCACATCAGTGCCGCACATAGCGCTGAATTTTTGCATCTGCTGAATGTTAGAAATCACCAAAATGCCCGGCACGATGGGAATAGTAACGCCCTTTGCGCGTGCTTTTTCCACGAAACGGAGGAAATAGGTTGGATCAAAGAAATATTGCGTGATGGCGCGGGTGGCGCCGGCCTCTTGCTTTTCTTTTAATATGGCGATGTCATCATCAATAGAGCCAGCCTCCGGGTGGGCTTCCGGGTAGGCAGACACGCTGATCTCAAAGGGAGCAATATCTTTTAAGCCAGCAATCAGATCGGTGGCATAGCGGTATCCGTCCGGATGGGGCGTATAAGCACCGCCGCCAGGCATATCACCGCGCAGCGCGACAATATGCTTGATATCATTTTTCCAATATTGCTTGGCAATCTCGTGAATTTCTTCTTTTGGACTGCCTACACAGGTGAGGTGCGCGGCTGGTTCCAGCGATGTTTCATTGCGAATGCGCGTCACCGTTTCATGGGTGCGCTCCCGTGTGGAGCCGCCCGCGCCATAGGTCACAGAGACAAAATCCGGCGCGAACGGCGCCAAATATGTGATTGTATTCCATAGGCTTTTGCTGCCTTCATCGGTTTTGGCCGGAAAAAACTCAAAGGACACCTCTTTCAAAGGCGGTGTGTCTTGCAAATAAAAAGGTGTTGAATTGGTCATTTTTGCAGTATAACGCCATGCAAGAAAAGTAAAACTACTATCTGCATATGGAGGATAGGATGAAAAAATTATTATTAGCACTATGTGTGCCATTTATGTTTTCTGCTGTGCAGGCAGAAGAGGTGTTTGATCCGCTAGAGCCGGTAAATCGTGGTGTATTTTGGTTTAACAGCAAGCTGGACCGCTATGTGTTTGTGCCGGTAGCAAAGGGCTATCGCTATGCGGTGCCAGAGGTGATTCGTGACCGTGTGGGCGATGGCCTGCATCATTTAGGTGAGCCGATTACGTTTGCTAATGCGATTTTACAGCTGGACGGTGACAAGGCCGCAAGCACCTTCTGGCGCTTTGTGGTAAATAGTAGCCTAGGTGTGGGCGGATTTGTGGATGTGGCCGAAGAATTTGGCCTGGATAAAACGCAGGAAGATATGGGGCAAACGCTGGGGCGTTATGGCGTGCCAGGCGGGCCTTATATTGTGCTGCCACTTTTGGGCCCAACTACCACGCGTGATTTCTTGGCGCGGGGTGTAGACGGCTTTGGCTACGCGCCGAACTATGCGCATGATATTGCGCGCTATGGCGTAAGAGGTATTGATGCAGTACATACGCGGGAGCAATTGCTGGAGCTGGGTGCGGATTTGATGGAAGATTCTTTTGATCCGTATTCTGCGTTGAAAAGTGCCTATGTGCAGCATCGAAATAAGAAAATTAAGGAGTAAGATCCATGAAAAAACTAGCGATTTTATGTGTGATGTGCATCAGCGGCATGGCCTTTGCCAGCGCCAAGCATGCCGAAAATTTTGTGCGCCAGCTGAGCGATGATGTGTTTGGTATTCTCAACAGCACTGTAAGCGATGATGCAAAAGAAGCAGAGCTACGCAACATGTTTGACGATTATGTGGATGCGGAGCATATGGCCAAAAATGTGCTGGCAGATGCGCTGAAAACCGCCACGCCGGAGCAAACTGCGCGCTATATTGGGCTGTATAAGGATTACCTGACATATAGCTATGTGCCAAAATTCAGAAGCTACACAGGTGAGGGTATGGATATTTTGTCTGTCGCGCCGAATGTGTCGGGTGCATATATTGTGAATACCACGCTGAATGCGGATGGTGATACGATTGCGGTGGATTATTTGATCAAAAAAGCCGGCGGAAAATATAAGCTGATTGATATTGTAGCCGAGGGCGTGAGCATTGTGAGCACGCAGCAGTCGGATTTTGGTGCATTCGCCAAGCGCAAGGGCTTAGATACATTCCTCAAACTGCTTGAGAAAAAGGTGAATAAGCTGAAATAAGGTGATTACAAAGCTGTTTCCTGCGGCTCGCCTGTCCTGCGAAGCCTTGGCGTAGCGGGAACCGCAGGATCAAATCTAAGAGTTATGCTGCATCACTATTTGACCCTGTGGCTCCCGCTACGCTCTGCGAGCTTTGCCGGACGCGGTAAACCACAGGGAACAATAGCTTTTATAACGCGAGCGTAAAACCACGGGCCTTGGCCCGTGGAGATTCACAATCTTATTCTGCAATCCCGGGCGAAGACCCGGGATCCAGGGTTAACAAGCACTGCCTATCGTTTCGCCCTGGGCCCTCGCTTTCGCAAGGGCTTCAAAGAGGAAATTATCTAAGTGGCATTGCGTATAGCTCATCATTGTAACAAAACTGTCATATTTCGTGGTATGATAATGAGATGTTATTGATTAAGCGTATAATTTGTTCATTGCTTCTTTGTTGCTTTTTGCCTGTGTCGCTGCAGGCGGGAGGTGTACGCCCTGTTGCTACTCAAGACTCGTTTTTGGATGTGCCGCTGCTGCTAAATGGCCGGCAGGAGGTGACCATTCGGGACTATTTAGGCAAGCCGACCATTGTGCATGTTTGGGCCACTGGCTGCGGCTATTGCCGCCGTGAAATGCCGAATTTGGACGGCTTCACTGCCGTAAATCAAGGCAATATCACTGTGCTGCCCATCGCCATTCCCTATGGCAACGCCATGCCGGTCCACCGCTATTATCAGCGCGCTGGGTTGGATCATGTAATGAATCTCTATGATCCGCAGCAACAAGTGCATAACATGCTGGGTGAGCGCGGCATTCCTTACAGCTATTTCCTCAGCCCAACCGGTGAAGTGCTGGATGTGGTGAATGGCATTGTGGATTGGGACAGCCCAAGGGTGATCCAGGCCATCAATGCGCTATATGATCTGCCAAGCAACAGTCTCCAGCAATCCAGCCTGCAGCATTTGCCTTATTAGATGGTGCCCAAAAATAGGTGTTTGTAATTTTCTTAAATTCCTATATATTAACTAATGTTAGTATTGATTAGAGAGAGTAATAATTATCCCAGTTCAAGTAGTAAGTGCACGAAATATTTGATTTGAATTGTTGTGTATGATGTTTGAGTATAGCATTTTCGAAATTTACCAACGGGAATGCTATGAAAATCAAGCAGCGAGTGTAACGAGCGAACGCCTTGATTTTACGCATCTTTTTTGCCACTCATCGGTTAATTCCTCACGCACAGCAATGCTGCGTATGCGTTTTTCAATCCAGTCTTCTGGATAGCCTTTCGCCTTATATAAGGCCCTGCTACGTTGTACCGCAAGTTCGGGATTCTCAATTTCTTGGATACGCTCATACCCCACTTTTGCGAGCCAACGTTTGAAAGGTTCTGCTTTAGGAGAGGGAATAGATTGGATGAGGCGCAATAATGTTTCTATATCTGCGCAATCTGTTTTGTATTTTTTGCCATCAGATGCTTCTAATTTCAGTCCGTGACAATTTGTCACGACTTGGCTTTCTTCATTGTTTAGCCTTTGTTTCAGCTTACGCCAATAAGCACCAGGGTTACTGCTTTGGGCCAGGATTCCACATATATTGACCACGGAAAAATACCATGTATCATTATACCATATCCGGCGAACAGGTTGGTTTTCAAAAAGTGCTAATGCTTGTTCCATATATAATTTATCCCCAATATGGAGAATATTGGGTTTGTTAGAAAGAATCAAGCGAAGAATGAGAAAGAATTTTCCACTAGCCCGCGCAGCTAAGCTGCGTTATGAGCGTGGCCATGAAAACACGTTTTGCACCGTCCCCGACAGGTTATCTCCATATTGGTAATATGCGCACCGCGCTCTTATGCTATTTATACGCGCAGAAAGCATGCGGCACCTTTATGCTGCGCATTGATGATACGGACGCTGAGCGCTCCAAAGAAGAATATGTAGACCGTTTGAAAGAAGACCTCACCTGGCTGGGCATTAGCTGGGATGAAGAAGCACGCCAGTCAGACCGATTGGATGCCTATCAAGCAGCTATCACGCAGTTAAAAGAATCTGGCCGTCTCTATGCTTGCTATGAAAGCAAGGAAGAGCTGGATGTAAAGCGCAAGATGCAGCTTTCTCGTGGGCTGCCGCCTATTTACGACCGCGCTGGTTTGAAGCTAACGGATGCAGAAATTGCTACCTTTGAGGCCGAAGGGCGCACGCCGCATTATCGCTTTAAATTGCATGACAGTGATTTGGCCTGGGAAGATGAGATCCGTGGCTCTGTGTGTTTCTCTGCTGCGCATACAAGTGATCCGATTTTGGTGCGCGAGAATGGCGCTTTTACCTATATGCTGCCTTCCACGGTGGATGATATTGCCTTTGAAATAACCCATGTGCTGCGTGGTGAAGACCATGTGAACAATACCGCTATTCAACTGCAGCTTTTTGAGGCGCTGGGCGGCAAGATTCCAACCTTCGCGCATAATGCCTTGATTAAGAGTAAAGAGGGAAAAATTTCCAAGCGCGCCGGTGGTTTTTCGGTGCGGGATTTGCGAGATGAAGGTGTACGCCCGATGGCAATTGCAAGCTTCTTAGCCAAAATTGGCACCAGTGATAATGTGGAGCTGAGAGATAACCTGCAAGCACTAGCAGAAGAGTTTGATATCAGTCGTTTTAGCAAATCGTCCACGTCCTATGACCCAGATGATATTTATCGCCTTAATACCCAGATTCTGCATCATGCCAATTGGGATGAGGTGAAGGCTGAGATTGCAGCGCTGGGTGTGGATGGTGCAGATGAAGCTTTTTGGCATGCCGTGCGCGCCAATATAAGCAGCATTGCTGAGGTGCAAGAATGGTGGCAGATTTGCCGCAAACCACTGCAGGGAACGCAAGACTCAGAAGAAGACGCGCAATTCGTACGTGATGCAGCGGACTTACTACCAGACGGGGAGTTTCATGCCGAGACATGGAGCCAGTGGATTGCCTCAGTAAAAGAGGCATCTGGCCGCAAGGGAAAGGGTTTGTTCATGCCCATCCGCCGTGCCCTTTCTGCACAAGACCACGGGCCAGAGCTGGCAGTACTA
The DNA here is from genome assembly GCA_020631295.1 of Rickettsiales bacterium. GTDB lineage: Bacteria > Pseudomonadota > Alphaproteobacteria > Rickettsiales > UBA8987 > JAHDHN01. The sequence goes on along the minus strand of JAHDHN010000031.1, from coordinate 8,078 downwards.
CTGCCATTGATTGGCCGCGACCGCGCGATTAAACGCCTGCAGGGCGACTTGGCGTAAGCAGCGTATGAGCATTACCCTCTACAACTCGCTCACCCGCGCTAAGGAAGCCTTCACACCGCTGGATGCTGCGGATGTGCGGATGTATGTGTGTGGGCCAACGGTGTATGACCGGGCGCATATTGGTAATGCACGGGCGGTGGTGGTGTATGATCTGTTATTTCGTTTGCTGCAGGCATCATATCCGAAGGTGACCTATGCACGCAATATCACCGATGTGGATGATAAAATTAACAAGGCTGCCAAGGAAAATGGAGAGCCTATCTCGGTATTGACTCAGCGTGTCACAGGCTGGTTCCATGAGGATATGAAAGCGCTGGGCAATCTGCCGCCCACCATTGAACCGCGCGCCACAGCACATATGCAGCAAATTATTGCAACGATTGAGAGCATGATTGCAAACGGCCATGCCTATGAAGCAGACAATCATGTGCTGTGTGATGTGCAAAGCATTGCGGCGGATGATGCATATCATTATGGCATGCTTTCGGGCAAAAAGCAGGAAGAGCTGGTGGCCGGTGCGCGTGTAGAAGTGGAACATTACAAGCGTCATGCAAGTGACTTTGTGCTGTGGAAACCGGCCAATGCGGGCGATGATGCGTCCAGCGTGTTTGAAAGCCCGTGGGGTGCTGGCCGCCCTGGCTGGCATATTGAATGCACAGCCATGAGCTGCACCCATTTGGGCACTGCGTTTGACATTCATGGCGGCGGTGCAGACCTCAAATTCCCGCATCATGAAAATGAGATTGCGCAGGCCAAATGCGCGCATCCAGGCAGTGAGTATGCGCGTTATTGGGTGCATAACGGCTTTGTCACGGTAAATGGTGAGAAGATGAGCAAATCGCTGGGCAATTTCACCACGGTGCAAGATGTGCTGCAGCAAGGCTATAGCGGGCAGGCGGTGCGCTTGGTGCTGTTGGCCTCGCATTACCGTAAGCCGCTGGATTTTAGCGATAAAGCACTGGATGATGCGGCAAAACAGCTGCAAAAATGGCAGAAAAAAGCGGATTGGGCAAAGGCGGAGGCTTCTGCCGTGTCCGATGCGGTGATGGCTGTATTGCAAGATGATATGAACACGCCCAAAGCAATCGCTGCCTTGCATGCCGAGAAGGATGCAGGCGTGCTGGCTGCTTCACTTGCGTTTTTAGGGTTTGCACAAGAAGCGCAAGAATTGGATAGTGACGTGGATGATGTGGCCGAAATAGAAGCGCTGATTGAGGCGCGTGCAGCGGCCAAAGTAGCAAAAGACTGGGCAAAGGCCGATGAGATGCGTGATCAGCTGACTGCTATGGGCATTACGTTAAAAGATGGGCCAGACGGCACGAGCTGGGAGCGTAGTTAGGGGTAATAGGTGTTCGGAAAATGTCATCCTGAGCGGCCTGCCCTCCGAAGCCTCCTGTCGTCTGAAGCTTCAGCGCAGGAGGATGGTGTAGGAGGGACGCGAAGGATCTCGTGCCCAACTTGTCATCCTCGGAAAAGCGAAGCGCAGAGTCCTAAGGATCTCAGGCCAAAGGAGCAATATCTCTTATCCAGCTCGATGCTGCCGGCAAAGACTTTTTCCGCTTCCTGCTCCAAATACCAGGCAATAATGGTGCGTAACTTATGGTAAAATAGTGTCACTGTGGGGCGTGGAAGGCCTGATAAATCTGCCGCCGTTCTGGCTGTCACTTCTGCTACGAAAAATTGCAGCAGGTCTGATTGATTATTTCTACTGAGTTTACAACGGTTTAGCTTCATATACATAGATTAGCTCCTTAGCTAATCTATGCCAGTCCCAATAAAATTATAAAACACTATATATAAAGTGTGCCCTTATGCTAAGTATCTATAAAATGTGGCATACGTGTTTTCTACGTATGCCTCAACATCTGTGCACGAGATTTCTCACATGTGTTTCCGCCTACGCGTAAAGCTTTGGCGCACAGGCGGAATGACAATGATGCATTTCAAGATGACAACTTTATGCCTCACGTGAAGCACAATCATTTAACTCATCTTACTATACTAATCATCTAGCTCCCATAGTTTGCGCAAAAAACCAGGCGTGAGCATAGTGAGTGGATTGACGATGATTTTTGGGTCCGAAAGCGTGCCCTTCATTTTATAATTGCTGGCCAGCAGCGCCTCATCACCACCGGTGATGATATCACCCAAAATGGGGATTTCTCCTACCAGCTTATTCAAGTTATAAGCCGGAATGAGGCTGCCCTCCACCCGCAGCTGGTCATTGCCCAAATGATAGGTTCCCTCTGCCGTAATGCCCACCGCACCACCGTAAGCGCGCAGCTCTTTTATCTCCATCAGCCCCTTAGGAGCATAAGTCAGATCTGCCTTTAATTTTTTAAATCCAACCCCTTTATTATCCAGCAGATTAATAAGGCTGGTAAAGGAGGCAAAATTAAGCAGCTCCGCCAAAATAGGTAATTTCTTCACCCTAAATTTCTTTAGCTGCACAGCTGCCCAATAGCGCCCTTGTTCTAACGCTCTGGTTGTTATGGCAAGCTCTCCGCCATACAGCTCTCTGCCTTTCCCTAACATGGTCAGCACCGCACCTAGATTCTTAATAGTGCCGTTCATCTGACTGTCCTTAAGTGTAAAATCGCTGCCGTCCTTATCACGGTAATGCACGCGTTGCGGCTGGTTGTTATACTCAAATTTCACATTTTCCAGCACCGTATCTTTATACAACAGTCGGTTTGTTTTCAGCGTCATTTCATAGGGTGTTTGCGTTGCAGTTGCTGGCTGCTTGGGTTGCGCATTGCGATGCTGCATGATCGGCAACATATCCAGCTGACTGCCCTGAGCATCAATAAAATAGCGCCCATTTTTCCGTGTAAACTCGGCACTGGCCTTAGTGCGCCCATATGCCAGCTTGGAAAAATCAAAGGCAAAATCTTGGCCTTTTACCTGTGAAAACCGTCCGCTGCCTTCAATGTCTAACCCGCTGCCTTCTATCTGCATCTGCTTCAGGCGGCCTTTTTTGTTTTTTAATTGATCAAACTGCGCACGCATGGTCGCTGCCTTGCCCGCAGTTTTCTTCAGACCAATAATCGGCACATGCAACTCTGCTGCTGCTGCGTTGGCAACAATATTCCAGGCAGGTTGTTTTTCCTTCACCGTGAGCGTGGCCACCGCATCCAACGCACCGTCAATATACTGCATCAATGGAATGTTTAGGCGCTGCAGCTGCGCGCCCATTACCACCGCTTTATTCTCCACCACAATACTGGTTGGGTGCGTATCATCAAACTGGTTGAGCTTCACATCCAGCGCGTCAAACGCAATTGCATCACCCTTATGCGCAATTACCAGATCCGTAATGATACTTGTTGCCGTTACATGATGATCCTCTGGTTTTTTATTGGGCTTCATTGGCGACCACATAGAAAGCCTTGAGGTTGCTGTACCTTGCTGCACTTGATATTTCTGCAATAACGACTGCACGGCAGTGTTTTTGCGCAGCAGCTCTTTTACAAACACTAAAATATCTGCCACCGGCCCTTTCGTATCTGCCTCTAAGGTAAAATACACCTCCTCAGTGCCCGGTTTATGCAACTCAAAACGGGAATTGCTCAGCGCACTGTTCAGCATGGTGCCGCTCTGCATATCTGCGGCAAGCATATCTGGCGTGATACGAAGCGTGCCAGATGCATTCTGCACCGGTGGCAAGGCAAATTTCTTACCGCGGTAATTCACATCCGCCTTTGTGAAATCAAACTGCCCTTTCACAGCAGCACCGCCATCATAATCAAAAGCAAGCGTACCATCGGTAAACATAGCATTGGTGATGCGCTCCAAGGTCCATTTCCGCGTTTTGGGCGCAATGCTGGGCGGCCAAATATCGGCAAGCTCGCTCACTGCAAAGCGACCAAAATGCATTTCCCCATTTAGGATAATTTCTCCCGCATGACGGATTTTCACCTCACCATCAATAGGCATGCCTTTCCCCACATTGGCGAAGGAAATATCCGCACGCTCAAAATAGCCTGCAGGAGAGATGGAGGCTGCCATATCCATTTGCACCGTAATGGGGATATGCTCCCACTCTGCATCGCGGGAAAGCATTTGCCACAAAGATTGCAATGCAATATCTTCCACATCACCGGCAATATGCAGGCCACCTTCTGCACTGCGCGTTACCTCTCCTCGTACCGTAAAGGCCTGCTGCCCGGTAATACACAAGCCTTGCACCACATATTTCTCCGCTTGCTTTTGTATCGCCAGCTGCTTCAGCGGAATGGTGATGGCCGGTGCAGTTGCATCATATTCCACCGCAATCTGCGCATTGCGAATGGTGAGAGACTGCACCGCATTAAAACCCTCACTGTCCAGCAAGGTTTGCACCATATTGGGTAATTCTGCTTCATTCTCTTCTTCACCGTCTTTACCATCTGCAATGAATAAAGGTGCCGATTCCAGCTGTGGCTGGGCTACAGGAATATGCCACTGAACATTATCAATCGCAATATGCTTCACCACTGCATGCTGGCCATCATGATGCAGCACAATGCTGGCATTTGGTATAGAGCTCAGCACATTTCCTGTATTTTTCTCTTTTAATATCAATGACTTGGCTGATATTCTAAGCCCATCATTATAGCCCAACCAATGGAATGTGGTTTTGTCCAGATCAATATGATACTCGGTAAGGTTCTGGTTGGTGAGATAGCTAATCACATTCGCGGCGAAAGGCACTTGGCGCTCACCGGTAAATAACCATAGAAGAATAATTGCGACCGCAAAAAAGACGCGTATGGTGGTAACAAAGAACCAAGAAAGCCGTTTCATATCTTATGCATAGCTCAGAATCATTGCAGAGAATAGTGGAATTTAGCCCGTATCTTACACGGCTGCTGCATGCACATGCTGCCCTGTTTCCTGATAATACAGACGCTACTGCAATAGACTACAGCCCCATTATGGAGACATTGCTGCTGCAAGCAAAGAAGACGAACACCGTGTCACAAGAAGCATGCATGCAAGATTTACGCTTGCTTAAGCAGCAAATTGCATTGGTAACGGCGCTGGCAGATCTCACCCACAGCTGGAGCATGGAAGAGGCCACAAGACATCTTAGCGCCTTTGCAGATATCGCCACAGAAAAAGCATTCTTATGCGCCACAGAGCCGCTGGTAAAATCGGGTATACTTGCCTCCAGCCATGAGGGCATGGCTGTGTATGCCGTGGGGAAACTTGGCAGCAATGAGCTGAACTATTCCAGTGATATTGATATCATCTTTTTCTACAATCCGGATAGTATCACCTATCACGGCCGCCTCTCCCTCTCCCAACAGATGGTGAATGTGGTGCAGCATATGCATCACACGCTTTCACAGCTGACGAAGGAAGGCTATGTGTTCCGCGTGGATCTGCGCTTGCGGCCAGATCCAGGCTCTACGCAAAGCGCCATCTCTCTGCCCTTTGCGCAGCATTATTATGCCAGCGTGGGCCAAAATTGGGAACGCGCTGCCATGACCAAGGCCCGCTTTATTTGCGGCTGCAATGCACTGGAATCCGAGATTCACACCATGCTAGAACAGTTTATGTGGCGGCAAGAGCTGGATTATACTGCCCAGCAGGATATTTTGGCCATTCAGGGGCAAATTGCCCACCGCAAGAAAAAACGCCGTGCGGATTTTGCCGGCTACCATATCAAGCTTGGGCATGGCGGCATTCGTGACATTGAATTTCTGCTGCAAATCCAGCAACTCCTATGGGGCGGGCGGGACCGCAATTTGCGCGTGCTTGGCACCAAGCCCGTGCTAGAGGCGCTGGAGCAAGCAGGCCTATTACCACAGCATCATGCAGCTGCCTTGTGGCAGGCCTATGTGTTTTACCGCAATTTGGAACACCGCCTGCAAATGGTGCAAGATCAACAAACCCACAGCCTGCCTAAGAATGAGGCCGCCTTACAACAGCTGGCTGGCACATTAAGGTTAGAGAGCATTGAGGCACTGTCTGCTACGCTCACGCAGCATATTGAAGCGGTGGAAACAGCCTATAGCGAAGTGCTGCAGGAAGATGCTGCCAGCCTGGCATTGCATGATGCCGAACATAGCGGCAATTTGGTGTTCACCGGTGTGGAGGACGACCCAGAAACACTGCGCACACTCACCGATATGGGCTATGACAACCCTGCCTTTGTAAGCCAAACCATTCGCGGCTGGCACCATGGCCGCATTGGCTCCACACAGTCGGCCGAGGCGCGCGCCATGCTGACTGCGCTCATGCCACTATTGCTGCAGGCCTTTGCCGATACGTTAAAGCCAGACACGGCCTTTAAGCATTTCAATGAGTTTCTGAACAACACACCGGAAGAAGCGCGCATCTTCCATTTGCTACATGCCAAGCCGGATATTTTGCCGCTGTTAGCCACCAGCTTTGGGCATTTTCCCTATATGGCACGTTATTTGATCAATTCACCGCATGTGGTGGATGAGCTGGTGAGTGCTGCCCATGCGGATTTGCTGGACACAGCACCGCAACCGCATACAGAGGAAGACACTGCACTTCCCAGCCTGGAATCCATCACCTGGGAAGCGCGCAATAACCGTTTTGATGTGGCACTGGCACGCGTGCGAGATACTATTTCCTTTGCAGATATCTCCCAAGCACTCACCCATGTGGCCGATGCCACCTTACGCGCAGCCATGCAGCATATTGCAGAAGAGATGGCGCCCAAATATGGCACCATAAAGGGAGGTGCCTTTGCGATTATCGGCATGGGAAAATTGGGTGCAGAAGAGCTTACCTTTGGCTCTGATCTGGATATGATTTATGTTTATGATGCACCCAAAAATGCCACATCAAAGGGCGGTGAAAAGTCACTGGGCGCTGCGGAATATTACATAAAATACGCACAGCTGCTGAACGGATTTTTGTCTTCGGCCACTAATCTAGGCGCGCTTTATGATGTGGATCTGCGCCTGCGCCCTAACGGTGAAAAAGGCAATTTGGCCACGCATTATGACAGCCTGCTGCGTTACTATACGGACGGCGCCTGGGCCTGGGAGCATATGGCACTCACCCGCGCGCGGATTATTGATGGCGAGGCAGGCTTATGTGAAAAACTAAGCAGCTGGCTGCAAGCCACACAAAGTGAAATTTTCACCCGCAAGGCGCTGAATTGGAAGCTCTTGGAGATTCACACGAAGACGCAGCAGCAATTTCACAGCAACGACCCGCTGAACGTGAAATATGTGCCTGGCGGCTTACTGGATGTAGAATATATTTTGCAATCTTGCTTGCTATGTTTACCGCATAATCCGCACACACCTGGTAACCAATTTAGCACGCAGCTGCGCTATATCACAGAGCAGCAAATGATTACCCAAACAGAGGCAGACACATTGCAGCACGCGCATCTGCTCTATAACGAGATTATCACCAGCTTGCGCCTAATGGGCATTTCCACGCGGGAAAACAAGCCCCAAAACAGGAAGTTCTACACGGTACTGGTGTCGCAATTGCCGGACTATAAAACAAAGGACGCGCTGCATAAAGCGCTTGTCTTGCTGCAGAAAAATGTGCAAACCATATTTACACGATTATTTACGGAGGAGACAATATCATGACATTGAATATTGGCGATAACGCCCCTGCTTTTACCCGCCCTACTGACGGCGACGGATCTGTGAGCCTAAGCGACTATGCTGGCAAAAATGTGGTGCTGTATTTTTACCCAAAAGACGACACGCCAGGCTGCACGGTTGAGGCACAAAATTTCCGCGATGCGCTGGACGCATTTGACGCCGCCGACACGGTGATTTTGGGCGTATCTAAAGATTCTGTGAAATCGCATGACAAATTTAAAGACAAGCACTGCCTGCCTTTCACATTGCTGTCTGATGAAGATTGCAGCCTGTGTGAAGCCTATGGCAGCTGGGTAGAAAAAAGCATGTATGGCAAGAAATATATGGGCATTCAGCGCGATACCTTCTTGATCAATAAAGAAGGCAAGCTGGCGCAGATTTGGCGCAAGGTGAAGGTAAAAGGCCATGTGGATGAGGTGCTGGCCGCAG
>JAHDHN010000030.1:5139-14902 GCA_020631295.1 Rickettsiales bacterium | reverse complement strand
TGTTTTTTTACACAGTATTCTCTAGATAGTGCAGCCATAAGATAAATAATGTCATCCTGAGCGCATGCGAAGGATCTCGTGCCACCGGCGCTAATCCTTTTCTCTGATTAGAGTATGCCCCGATGATGCGTGCCTCTAGAATGTGGCATACGTAACTTCGTCCATGTCTTAACATCCGGGCATGAGATTTCTCGCATTCGCTCGAAATGACAATTTTATGCTTCGGAATGACAATATGCTTTTAAGTAGCGAAGCACATCTTCTGCCTGCACGCCTTTTACCACCTCACAGGCACCGATGGCACGCGGCAAAATGAAGGTCAGCTGGCCGGATTCTACTTTTTTATCGCGCTGCATATGGGCAAGGAGCCTGTCTGGCTGCCAGTCATGCGCAAGTAAATCTTGCAGCGAAATTGGCAAGCCTGCCTGCTGCAAATGTGCAGCCACGCGCGCGGCATCCTCTGCATTGCACATGCCTTGCGCTGCTGCAAAGCCAAAGGCCATCACCATGCCAATGCTCACCGCTTCACCATGCAGCAAGCGGCCATCATAGCCCATTTCTGCTTCCAACGCATGGCCAAAGGTGTGTCCTAAATTCAGTAGTGCACGCTGGCCTTTTTCATGCTCATCTGCGGCCACAATATCTGCCTTTGCCTGGCAGGACACGGCAATATTATTGGCATTATCCGCATATGGATCTGTTGCACTTTCCAGCTCTGTAAAGAAATCTGCATCATTAATCAGGCCGTATTTCACCACTTCAGCGTAACCCGCTTGCCATTCTCGCTTGGGCAATGTGTCTAAAAAATCCGTGTCAATAATCACAGCCTTGGGCTGGTAAAATGCGCCAAGCAGGTTCTTGCCATAGGGCGTGTTGATGCCGGTTTTTCCACCCACGGAACTATCCACCATCGCCAGCAAGCTGGTAGGGATTTGGATAAATGGCATGCCGCGCAACACCGCACTTGCAGCAAAGCCGGTAATGTCCCCAATCACGCCACCACCCAGTGCGACTAACATATCACCACGCTCCGGCCCAAAGGCCAAAATCTGATTGGTCAGCGTTTCAAAATGCTGCATGGATTTGGTTGCCTCACCAGCGGGCAGCATAATGCTTTCCACTTGCGGACACAATGCGTTGCACATCGCCTCCACCGCTGGCAGATGCAATGCAGCCACATTCTCATCACTCACAATAATCATCCGCTGGCCAACAAATGTTTTCAGCTCTGTACCAATCTCTGGCACCAAACCATTTCCGATAAAAATGGGGTAGCTGCGCGCACCCAACCCAACTGTTATATTATGCTGCAGCTTCATAATCCGACAATTCCTTCACTATTTCTTGCACCACATCCGTAATCGGCCCTGAGCCAGAATCCACGCGCAGATGCGCCTTGGCATAATGCGGGTTACGCGCCTCTGCCAGCGCATGCATAATATCAGCCTTATCACCCTTTTGTAAGAGCGGCCGGTTGTTCTTTTTGCTCACCCGCGCAATCAACACCGGCAGTGCCGCATCCAGCCACACGGCAGTCCCATGCTCCAAAATCAACTGCTTGGTATTTTCTTGAATGAAGGCACCACCGCCAGTGGAGATCACGGCCGGGCCTTCTTGCAATAAGCGCTCTATCATCGTATATTCCAGCAGGCGAAAGCCTTCCTCGCCGCTGGTTTCAAAAATACGCGGAATAATGCAGCGCTCTTGCTGCTCTATCATAGAGTCGCTGTCCTTAAAGGGCAGCTTCAACGCCTTGGCAAGCTTACGCCCAATGGATGTCTTGCCAGCACCCATCAGCCCCACCAGGATAATTGGTTTTTGTTGTGTCATATAGCTGTTGTAATAGAGCATACTGCCAGATGCCAGCGCTATTTTAGAGCTAGCTTCTTGACGCATGAATTACACACGTTAGAAAGAAACATCGTTGAAAGAACATAAGGTATAGGTATGCAATCAAATCTTGTAAAAGGGCAAACTGGTGAGTGGGAAGTGGTGATTGGGCTAGAAGTCCATGCACAGGTGGTGTCCAATGCCAAATTATTTTCCGGCAGTGCCACGGCCTTTGGCGCCGAGCCAAATGCACAAGTATCTTTCGTGGATGCTGCCATGCCCGGCATGCTGCCAGTATTGAATGAGGTGTGCGTGGAGCAAGCCGTACGCACAGGTTTGGGCATTAATGCAGAGATCAACCTCACCAGCATTTTTGACCGTAAAAATTATTTCTATGCGGATCTACCGCAAGGCTATCAGATTTCTCAATTCAGTGACCCCATTGTGGGTGAAGGCAGCCTGCAGATTGCCCTTTCAGATGGCAGCACCAAAGAGGTGGGCATTGAGCGCATTCACCTGGAGCAAGATGCAGGTAAATCCATGCATGATCAAAGCCCAACCGATTCCTTCATTGACCTGAACCGCAGTGGCGTGGCGTTGATGGAGATTGTGAGCAAGCCGGACATGCGCTCTGCCGAAGAGGCCGGTGAATATATGAAAAAACTGCGCAGCATTGTGCGCTATTTGGGCACCTGCGATGGTGATATGGAAAAGGGTAATTTGCGTTGCGATGCGAATATTTCGGTACGCCGTCCGGGTGAGGAGCTGGGTACGCGTAACGAGATTAAGAACCTTAATTCCATCCGTAACATCATGCGCGCGATTGATTATGAGGTACGCCGTCAGATTGACTTGATTGAAAGTGGCGGCACAGTGGAGCAAGCCACACGTTTATTCAACCCAGATACGGGTGAAACGCGGGTGATGCGCAGCAAGGAAGATGCGCATGATTACCGCTATTTCCCCGACCCAGATCTGTATCCGCTCACCATCAGCCAGGAATTTGTGGATGCTATTCGTGCCGATTTACCAGAACTGCCAGACCAAAAACAAGCACGCTATATTGATGAATATGGCTTGAGCGCCTATGACTCCTCCGTGCTGGTGGCCGACCAAGAAAACACCGTGTTTTTTGAGGCGGTACTTGCTGCCTTTGCAGAAGATCCAAAACTCGCAGCCAATTGGATGACCGCTGAGCTGTTTGGCCGCCTAAACAAACGCGATATTGCTATTGAAAACTGCCCCATCACAGCACAGCAATTTGCAGGGCTGTTGGTGCGCATTAAAGACGGCACCATCTCCGGAAAAATTGCCAAAGAAGTGCTGGATGTGATGTGCGACGAAGGCAAAGATGCGGATGTGATCATTGAAGAAAAAGGCCTGAAGCAGGTGAGTGACACTGGCGCGATTGAAGCAATGATTGACGAAGTGATTGCAGGCAATGCAGATAAGGTAGCAGAATATCGCAGCGGAAAAGACCGCTTATTTGGCTTCTTTGTGGGCCAAGTGATGAAGGCTTCGAAAGGAAAGGCCAACCCTGGCGTGGTAAATAAAATCTTAAAGGAAAAATTGGATGCTTAACGATGCATGCCATTACCCGCCTTCCTTAGATGCGCCTGATAGTGTGGTGCTGTTGCTGCATGGCTATGGCAGTAATAAAGACGATTTGATTGGCCTGGCACCAGAGCTTTCACGGGGCCTGCCCAACACATTATTTTTATCGGTAAATGCGCCGCAACCGGCGCCAAATCCGGGCGGATATCAATGGTTCCCACTGCCCTCTATGGAGCCGGAAAATATGAAAATTGGCACCAGCCAGTCTGCCGCTCATGTGAAGGCGTTATTGGATGAAATTCAGGCTACGTATACTCTACCAGCGGACCGTATTGTACTAAGCGGATTTTCTCAGGGCGCGATGATGAGCTTATTTACTGGCCTGACCTATGATAAAACACTGGCTGGCGTGCTAGCCTATAGCGGCACCTTGCTGCAAGACCCAAAAGCATTGAAGGCTGATGCTGTGCAGCATCCGCCGATCCAGCTTGTGCATGGCGATCAAGATGAAGTGGTGCCGTACGCTGCAATGGATTATGCATCTGAAAATTTGGACGCGCTTGGCGTGGCACATGCCACACACACTTGCTACGGCTTGGCGCACAGCATTGATATGGACGGCATTTCTGTGGGCCGCACGTTCATTGAAAAGGCATTGGGCTAATGCAGCGTTTAGACCGTAACGTTATTTGTCTGAAAAGTGACCAGGAAGATGTGATTGCCTTTCTGCAAGATCTGATGGCCGGTGACATTGCAGGCCTGGCACCAGGGAACCCACGCTATGCTGTGCTGCTCACACCGCAGGGCAAGTTTCTGGCCGATGGCATACTCAGCATGCGCGATGATACTGTATATTGGGATGTGCATGCAAGCCAGGCAGACATGCTGCTTAAAAAGCTGAAACTATACCGCCTGCGTAAACAGATTGAGATAGAGAGTACCGGTGACGCGGTGATGTGGCACAGCACGCCAGAATGTGAGTATTGCGTGCAAGATCCGCGTGATAAGCGCCTTGGCTGGCGGATGATTCGCCACAGTGATGATGCTGTGAATGAGGCAGAATATCACCGCACACGCATTGCTGCAGCCATTGCAGAAGGCGTGTATGATTTACAACCAGAAAAAGACTTCCCGCTACCGTTCCGTTTGGATGAATATGATGGTATTTCTTTTACCAAAGGCTGCTATGTGGGCCAAGAAGTAACCACGCGCAGCAAGCATCGCGGCAATATCCGAAAACTGACTTATGCAGTGCAAGCTGAGGGTTTGGAGCCTGGTGATATAATATATTCTGAATTAAAACATTTCCTTCATGAGGAAACACCAGACCATGTAAGACACATGCATATTGAGGGTAAAGAAGCAGGGCAGATTTGTTCCGTATCTGGCAATACAGCCATCGCACTGCTGGAAAAAGACATCGCCGAATCTGGCACAGCACTGCAGACTGAGAGTTATGTAATTCTAACATTAACATAATGAGAATGTCATTCCGAACGACCCGTTGTGCCAGCAAAGCTATAAGGCAGGTTAGTGGCTTTTCGTGCGGCTAAATAAGCAAAAGCCTCGGCCTCTAGCATATCACCATCCAGGCTAATCGCCTCCACCTTTTGCACCTCACATTTTGAGAGCGTTGCAATGCGTTGCATCAAATACGCATTATGGCGCCCACCGCCGGTGATGAATAACGTGCCAATAGTATACGGCACTATGGCATGTGCAATGGTGGCTGCTGTAATTTCGGTGAGTGTGGCCGCACCGTCTTCCACAGATGCAGCATCCGATATATAATCCGTGTAATGAAAATCATTCCTGTCCAGAGATTTTGGCGCTGGCAGTGCCATAAACGGATGGTTAAGTGCCCGTTTTACTGTCTGTTCGTCTGCCACACCTGCACGCGCTAACGCACCCTCTGCATCATAATTGCCTTTGCCTTTATGCTGGATCCAATCATTTAACATGGCATTGCCTGGCCCTGTGTCCCATGCCAGCATGTCTTCTGCGTTTGTATTTGGAAACAATGTGATGTTGGAAATGCCACCAATATTCAGCATGGCATTACCTGCCGCATATGTGTCTAAAAGCGCATGCTGATAGATCGGCACCAAGGGCGCACCTTGCCCGCCGGCTAGCACGTCTGGCATACGGAAATTATCGATCACATCAATGCCAGTGGTAGCCTGCAGCAGTATTGCATCACCCATCTGCCAGCTAATTTGTTTTTCTGGTTGGTGATCAATCGTATGGCCGTGAAAACCAATATAACGCACCTGGTTAGGTTGCAGATTCGCCTGCTGTAATAATTGCTGCACAGCGGTGATGTGATGTTCCGTCAGAATAACTTCTACCTTCTGCAGCACAGCTTCTTCGGCCTGACCACGCTGCTTCACCAACGCTGCCAGTTCTGCCTGAAACGCAGCAGGGTAGGGCACATATACGCCATGCCCTGTGCGCTCCACCTTCATGCCATCCGTACGGATCAATGCTGCATCCACGCCGTCCATAGAGGTGCCACTCATCAGGCCTATGCTATAAAAAAGGGTCATAATAACTACCAGATTATTAACACGTCATTCCATGGCTTGTCCATGGAATCTCCTTGATTAAAGCACAGCAATTGGCATGAGATCCCACGGACGAGCCGTGGGATGACGGGTGCATAATGAGAAGAAACGGATTGCCATTTACCACGCCTCTCACTATGGCTAGCGCCATGAAACATATTACCTACCGTTCCACGCGCGGACATGATGCGCATTTGAGTTTTGATGATATTCTTACCTCTGGCCTGGCGCCAGATGGCGGGCTTTATATGCCCAGCCATATGCCGCATTTTGACATCGACACTATCCGCAATTGGGAGGATTATGACTATCAAGAGCTTGCCTTCCAGATTCTGTATCCGTTCATTGAAGATACGGTGGATGCGGGTACGTTCCGCCAGGTGCTTACTGAGAGTTACAAGCATTTTCGTCATAAAGACATCACGCCTATTCACTCGCTGAGTGATCAGCACCATCTGCTGGAGCTGTTTCATGGCCCCACACTGGCCTTTAAAGATGTAGCACTGCAATTTTTGGGACAGATGTTGGATTATGTATTGTGGCGTGATGATAAAGATGTGGTGGTGATGGGCGCTACTTCGGGCGACACAGGCTCTGCCTCCATTGAAGGCGTGTTCCGCTCTGAGCATGTGAAAGTGTTCACGCTCTATCCGCATGACCGGGTGAGTGAGGTACAGCGTCGCCAGATGACCACCATTGATGCGCCGAATGTGTATAATCTGGCTATTGGCACACCGCATGGCAATTTTGATGATTGTCAGACCATGGTGAAGCATATGTTCCAATATCCAGACTTTGCCAAAGGCACACGTTTGGTGGCGGTGAACTCAATTAACTGGACACGTATTTTGGCTCAGGTGGTCTACTATTTTTATGCCGCACTGAAGCTGGATGGATTGGATAACCCGCTGTCTTTCTCTGTGCCTACGGGTAATTTTGGGGATGTATTTGCAGGCTATATTGCCAAGAAAATGGGGCTGCCGATTGATCGTTTGATTATTGCCACAAACACGAATGATATTTTACACCGCTTTTTTACCGAAAACGATTATAGCCGCAAAGAGGCCTATGCCACCATCACGCCTAGCATGGATATCCAAATTTCCAGTAATTTTGAGCGGCTGCTTTATGATTTGCATGATCAAGATGCGGGCAAAATCAACGCATTGATGGATCATTTCGCCAGCACCAACAAGCTGGAGGTAAGCCCAGAGATTTTAGAAAAAGCGCGTTCGCATTTCAGCTCTGTGCGCGTGGATGAGGCGCAAACAAAAGACACGATGCGTGAATATTACAAGACATATGATTATATCTTAGATCCGCATAGCGCCATTGGTGCCTTTGCGGCCGATAGCTTCTTACAAGAGCCAGGCAATGAGGGCGCGCGCGTGGTAACGCTTGCCACGGCTCATGCAGCCAAATTCCCGGATGTGGTGAAAGAAACTACAAATATTCACCCAGAATTGCCAGAGCATTTAAGCGATTTGCTCGAGCGTAAAGAATCCTTCACGCGTGTGGAAAATAACTTGGAAGATGTGCAGGCCTTCATAGCAAAGCATTTGTAATTTTTAGGTAACATATAATCATATGTCATTCCGAGTGAAACGAGGAATCTCATGCCCGGATGGTGAGGCATAGACAGAAGCTACGTATGCCACATTCTAGAGGTGCGTATCATCGGGGCATACTTTGTTACAAAACAAGGCGCAGCTGCAGTGGCACGAGATTCTTCAGTCGCTAACGCTCCATCAGAATGACATTCTTAATATGCCTCAAGATGACAAAAAACTACCCTCTTTTGTAATTTGGCAGTTTCTCATAAAAGCGGGCTATTTTGCGCTGAATCTTGCGCACCCCCCATCTGCGTGAGAGGGAGGCAATGGGGATAAAATCTGAATTTCCCAGCCCGTCAATCATCACAATACGCCCGTCTACATAGAGCAGATTATGCGGCAAGAAATCCCGCGTGATAATGCAGTGCGTTTGTACCACAGCAAAAAATGCGTCCAGCGCCTTGCTTGGCACGTCTTTCAACTGCAACAGGCTGGGGCTGGGCGTGCCTGTTGCATCGGTAAAATAATCCACCACAATCGCACGCCCTAAATTGGTTTCCACAAAACCATAGCTTTTGGGGAAATGGCGCTGTGCTGCCTCTGGCAAGCGCTTAGACAAATCCGAAAGTGCTTTATGCTCTTGTATATTATCATCAAACGCAGAAAGCGGACGCAGTTTTTTATACCAGACTGCACGCTTTCTTTTTGCCTTGGCTGTCTTCTCTGGAAACAGAATTTTAATGCATTTTTTAGGATCATCCGGATGTAAAAACACCCAACGATTGCCACCCTTCGCCACCGCCTCTTCTGGTGTGAAGTGATGTGCGAGGTTCTGTTGTGATTTTTCTATCGCGACCATTTTGCACTCCTTTTGTGCGTATTTTTTCTACTCTTTTGCAGGAATAGTGGCGCTACCCTTAAGAAAGGGTAGGAAAAATAAAGCCAAAAAGAGGTGAAAGGGGCGGTGTAGAAAAATCATAACAGAACCTAACATAATTTTATTTCCAAGGCGTGAATCGGCCCCTCACCCATCAGATCCTTGAGTTCTGCAGCAATAGCACGATGCTGCGCAATACGCGTGCTGCCAGGCACCGAGTGCTTGCTGATTTTCACTGCAAAATGGCTCTCGCCTGTGCCTGGGCTGCTGCTATGGCCGGCATGCTTGTGGGAATTATTCACCACCTCCAACACTTCTGGCGCAAAAGCCGCCTGCAGACGCGTTTCTATCACTTGGTCTAACGGCATATTACTCTGCTTCAAATGGCACTGCATCTGTGCTGCCATCCGCATGGACGGCTGTGATCTTCTCTACCTTCAGCTTGGCCTCTTTCAGCTGCGTGTCACAAAATTGCTTCAACTGGGTGCCGCGCTCATAAAGCGTAATGGATTCATCCAACGCAATATCACCACTCTCCAGCTTTTGCACAATCTGCTCCAGCTCTTTCAGCGCACTCTCAAAGGTCAATGTCTCATCGGTCATACTTGTCTCCCTCTTCTAACTTTTTACCCGTCATCCCATGGTTTATCCATGGGATCTCCTGCCAACTGCCGTATCCTTATTAGGAGATTCCACGGACACGCCGTGGAATGACGGGTCTGTATCTATATCAAACGACCATAAGAGCCTCTGAAATGCTTTGCAAGTTTACAAAAGTTTCTTCATGAAGATAGTGTGAGAAATGACACCAAACATCGCCTGATCAACTCCCGCCGTCTGCTGGTGCTGGGCGGGTTGAAAGCCATGCTGGCCAGTACGTTGCTGGCGCGGCTCTATTATTTGCAGCTGGTGAAGTCGGATGATTTTAAAACACTCTCTAATGGCAATCGTATTCGCATTATTCCGCGCTTGCCGATCCGTGGTGATATTCTGGATCGCAATGGCGTGCAGCTGGCTAAGGGCGTGGCGCGCTATCAGCTATATTTTGAGCGCGAAGGCATTGGCCGAAGTGAGGCAGCTCTGCTAGCCAACCGCCTCTCTGACCTGCTGCTGCACACAGAAGACGCACGTAACAGGCTGAAAGAAGCGATTGATAGCGTCTATGTACGTTATAACCCCAAGCCGGTGCTGATTGTGGATTATCTGCAATGGAAAGAAGTGGCCAAGCTGCAGGTGCATTCCCATGAACTGACGGGCACCAGTATTGTGGTACCGCAAATCCGGCATTACCCGCATGGCTTGCTCACCACCCATTTACTGGGCTATATTGCTCCGCTCAATGATGAAGAGCTGAAGAAATACCCGCAAACCAAGCTGTATCATAA
>JAHDHN010000030.1:0-5039 GCA_020631295.1 Rickettsiales bacterium | reverse complement strand
GCCGCAAGTGCAGCGGTGATAGATTGCCAAAGCGGTGATATTTTAGCGCTCAGCTCCGTCCCTAATTATGATGGCAATCAGCTGATCAAAGGTATCAGCACCACAGAGTGGAACAAGATTCTGCATCATTACGACAAGCCACTGCAATATAAGGCTGTGTCCAACCCATACCCGCCTGGCTCTACCTTCAAGCTGGTCACCGCAGCAGCAGCGTTGGAGGCAGGCGTGATTTCCTCCCGCTCACGCATCCATTGCCCTGGGCATTTTAAAAGCGGAAACCGTAATTTCCATTGCTGGAAACGCGGCGGCCATGGCAGCTTGAATGTGCACCAAGCCATTGCACAATCCTGCAATGTATTTTTCTATAACGTTGCCAGCCAAATTGGCATGGACGCCATTGCAGATATGGCACACAGGCTTGGCCTAGGCAGTGATTATGACCTGCCACTAGACACCATCCGCAGCGGCACCATTCCCACCAAAGCCTGGAAGCAACAGCGTTTTGAATCACCCTGGTTCCAGGGAGACACGCTCAATAGCTCCATCGGGCAAGGCTTTGTGGCCACCACACCATTGCAGCTTGCGGTGATGAGTGCGCGCCTGGCCACCGGCCGTGCCATAGAGCCACGCCTCATTCTGCCTGCGCCGCAGCATGTGCCCAGCCCAGCAGAAACCTTAAAGCTAGACCCAGCCATTTTGCGCATTATTCAACAAGGCATGAATATGGTTGTAAATGGCAGCACAGGCACTGCACGCGGTGCTAAACATACCGATCCGCGCTATCAATTTGCAGGAAAAACAGGCACCTCACAAACCAAAAACAAGCTGTATGGCAATGATATTCCGCAAGCACGGCAAGACAGACATCATGCGATGTTTGTGGGGTACGCACCGGTGAGCGCACCCAAATATGCACTTTGTGTGGCCATTGAGCATGGCGGCTCCGGCTCTGCCGCGGCCAGGCTTGCCCATAAGATTGTACAACAGACCGTGGATGTGATGGGGTAATATTATTGTTTTTGTAACCAATATTGTTTCATGCGGCTCGACCGCAGGATCAAATGTAACAGTTATGTTGCAGCACCATTTGACCCTGTGGACAAGCCACAGGGAACAGACTCTAGACATAACCCTTGAACCATGTATGACTGCTGCATTGATTCTAAAAGAAGGACGCTCTCATGGATTTATGGAAGCAAATAATCATCGCCATGGTATTTGGCATCATCTGCGGGCTGCTCGCACCGGCTTTTTCGGTGGAGTATCTCTCCTTCTTCGGTGTGTTCTTCATCAAGCTGATTAAGATGCTGGTAGTGCCATTGGTATTTACCTCGGTGATTGCCGGCATTACCCATATGGAAGACACTAAAACGCTGGGTAAAATGGGTGGCATTGCGGTACTGACCTATATGTGCACCACCTGTTTTGCCATTGTGCTGGGCTTGGTGATGGCCCATGTGATTGAGCCTGGCAGTGGCGTGAATTTGGACGGTGCAGAAAGCTTCCAAATGCCAGAAGGCGAAGCACGTAGCGTAGGTGAAATTATCCTGGCACTCATTCCATCTAACCCAATTGGCGCGATTGCTGAAGGTAACATGCTGCAAATGCTGTTCTTTGCTATTTTCCTGGGTGTGGCTGCCGCTGCACTGGGTAAGGTGGCCAAGCCATTCGTGGCCTGGAACGAGGCGTGCGCTCATATTATGATCAAGATGACTGGGTGGATCATGAAAGTCACGCCATACGGTGTGGCCGGTCTGGTGGCCAAAACCGTGGCTACGCAAGGCATCGAAATTTTTGCGAGCTTGAGCCTGCTGGTATTTACCTTCTTCATCACCGCCTTGTTGCATGTGGGCCTAGTCTATGGCGGGCTGCTGGTAACCATTGTGCGTATGTCGCCCTTTTCTTTCATCAAGCGTGCGGCCAATGCATTGTTGCTTGCTTTCTCCACCTCTTCCAGCTCTGCCACGCTGCCTGTTACCATGCAAACCGCGCGCAATAAGCTGAAATATTCGGAGCATAGCACAAGCTTTGTATTGCCGCTTGGCGCCACCATTAACATGGACGGCACGGCACTCTATCAAGGTATTTGCGTGGTCTTCATTGCACAAGCCATGGGTATTGACCTCACCACCATGCAGCTGGCCACTGTGGTGCTCACCGCCACGCTGGCAAGCATTGGTACGGCGGGCATTCCAAGCGCAGGCATCATCATGCTCGGTACCATCCTTACCTCCATCGGCTTGCCGTTGGATGCTGTGGGCCTGATTCTGGCTATTGACCGTGTGCTGGACATGATCCGCACCGCCATTAATGTATCGGGTGATTTGGTGGTAACCGGCGTGGTAGACAGGCTGGTAGATTTTGACGACGACGATAACGGCAAAAAGTAACCTATGACGGATGCCGTATCGGCTTTATTCAAACGCTTGATTACCGAAGCTGGCGACAAGCCGTCTTTATCGCTGCAACGCATTTTACAACACACACACACCACAGGCATTGGCCTGTTATTGGTGCTGATTGCCGCACCGGCAGCATTGCCTGTGCCTGCGGTGGGCTATGGCACTTTGCTGGCCATTCCGCTGCTGCTGATTGCCAGCCAAATTGCAGCCGGGCGCACCAGCCTGTGGCTACCCAAGCGCTTAGCAAATAAACAGATTTCTACCGCGCTGCTTACCAGCACCGAACAAAAGCTGGCACCTTGGATGGCGCGCTATGAGCGCCTCAGCCGTCCGCGCTTGCTATGGCTCTCTGCCTCATCACTGGGCATACGCCTTACTGGTGTGGCATGTGTACTGGCCGCCTGCTTTGTAGCACTGCCCTTTCCGCTCACCAACACGGTTCCCAGCATGGGCATTGTGGTGATGGGGTTGGGGTTATTGGAACGTGATGGGCTAGCAATCTTGGCCGGTATACTCATCAGCCTCATTGGCATGGCCCTGGCCATCGCGGCCTATATCCTAGGACTCGAAGCACTTAAAGCGCTGCTATCACTCGGGTAGCTGGTCTACCAACCAATAACGTGCACCTTTTTTCTCACCAGTGCGGTATAAAATACCCAACGTGACTAATGCGCGTAAATCTCGTGTGGCGGTAGCTGTGGCTGCACCAGTAATATGTTGGTATTTTTTTGCACTCAATCCGCCTTTAAACCCATCTTTTCCATGCCTCAAAATGCGTTCCAACGCCTTGCATTGGCGTGGGTTTAATGCCTCTTTAAAGCGGTCGAACAAACGGGTTTTGTAGATAACCATCTCTATATAGGCAGGTGTTTGTTGTTGTGCCTGAATGAGTGTAGCTGCCATATACTCCAGCCAATCATCAATTTGATTCTGCTTATTATTACGCTCTAACGCATCATAATACGCCTTTTTCTCTGTTTGAATATGCAGCGATACAGCCGTGAGCGTGGGCGCACCACATGCTTCTGCCAATGCTTTCTCCATCAAGGCACGCGCCATGCGCCCATTGCCGTCTTCAAATGGATGTATGGATACAAAATACAGATGCGTGATTGCCGCACGCGTAAGCGGTAATAATGGTGTTACACCTTCAGGCGCGCTATCATTATACCAGCGTATAAAGCGTGTCATTTCTGCATTTACGCGCTTCGAAGGCGGCGCCTCAAAATGCACAGTCGGGCGGTGCATTGGGCCTGATACTACTTGCATGGGCTCTGCAGAAGAGCGGTACTTCCCAGGTACAGCATGCGGTTGGCCTTGCATTACTATAGCATGCCAGCCCAATAACATTTCATGCGATAATGGCTCTGAAAATGTACTATATAGTTCCCACATTAATGCCGCCATGCCAGCTTCTTGAGGGTGGTGTCTATCCACCTCTACTTGCATACCAAAATGCCGCTGCAAGGAAGACTGCACACTATGCCGGTCCAGATACTCACCTTCAATAGCGGCACTGCTGATACCCTCTTCAGAAAGCATTTCTATCTGCAACATGCGCTGCTGTGCAGAAGTGATTTGTGCAGTCAGCGCCTGCTGCCGACCCAATTGAAACTGGTATTCCATTTCATAAGGCAACATTTTTTCTGTATCATAGGTAAATATTGGCCAGTCTTTACGTTGCCAATTCCAGTAAGCTGCATGCCACATGATTGATATTCCTCACTTTTATCAATCATAATAACATGAATAATGATCGATAAAAAGGAATATTTCGATCATATATACCAATTCGTATTACTACTTCCCAGACAATCTTAACCTTAGCGCATTGAGCTTGATGAAGCCTTCGGCGTCGCGCTGATCGTATACTTCGTCTTCCTCGAAGGTCACATGCGCTTCGCTATAGATACTATTGTCCGACTTACGGCCCACCGCCATGACAGAGCCTTTATACAGGCGCACGCGCGCCGTGCCGTTCACATTATGCTGGCTCTCATCAATGGCAGCCTGCAGCATGCGGCGCTCTGGGCTCCACCAAAAGCCGTTATAAATCAGCGTCGCGTAGCGCGGCATCAGTTCGTCTTTTAAGTGAATCACCTCACGGTCCAAGGTCACGCTCTCAATCGCGCGGTGCGCTTCTAACAGCACTGTGCCGCCCGGTGTTTCATAAATTCCGCGGGATTTCATGCCCACAAAACGGTTTTCCACAATATCAATGCGGCCAATACCGTTTTGCCCGCCCAACTCATTAAGGCGCTGCAGCATAGCAGCCGGTGACAGGCGTTCACCATCAATGGCTACCGGGTCGCCTTTTTCAAACTCAATTTCAATCTCGGTTACCTTATCCGGCGCGTCCTCTGGCGATACGGTCAGTGCATAAGGAATATCGGTCGGGTGATTCCACGGATCTTCCAGCGATTTGCCTTCATAGGACACATGCAGCAAATTCGCATCAATCGAATATGGCGGCTCATCTTCTTTATTGGTTGGAATATGGATCTGGCGTGCACGCGCATATTCCAGCAGCTTGGTACGGGAATTTAAGCCCCACTCACGCCATGGCGCAATGATTTTTACATCCGGCTTATGCGCATAATAGCCCAGCTCAAAGCGCACCTGGTCATTGCCCTTGCC
>JAHDHN010000029.1 GCA_020631295.1 Rickettsiales bacterium | reverse complement strand
ATCTGACAGGCAACCTAACAACTGGCTCTGGTGATGATTCCTTAACAGTTGATACTGCTGGTACCGTAACTGGCGATGTAGAGCTAGGTGATGGTAATAATGGCCTTACTGCAACGGCGGGCAGCACTATTGACGGTGATGTAACAACCGGTATTGGTAATGATACACTAGAAATCTGTGGCACAATAACGGGTGCTGTGGACTCTGGTGACGGCATGGACTCCATTACATTGAAAGAATCTGTAGCGAGCCTTACAGCAGGTGCGGGTGATGACATTGTAACGATTCAGAACGGCGTGCTTGTTGGCGGTGACCTTGATGGTGGTGATGATACAGATACCTTGGTATTTGACACAAGCCTAGGTGATGTTTCCGATACAGCGATCACTGGTGCTATTACTGCCTTTGAAAACATCGAAGCCACAGGCGGTGGTAATGTTGAGCTGTTAAGTGACATTACATCTGATAGCTTTGATGTAAGCGGCAGTGGTACAACAGTTGACCTACAATCTGCCCTTACCACTGGTACGCTAAATGTAGGCACAGGCTCTACTATCACAGATACAGCTGGTACTGGCAGCATCACTACAACAGGTGATGTGGTAAATGATGGTACTATCATCGTACCAATGACAATTGGTGGTAACTTCACACAATCAGCTACAGGTACTACCAATGTAACAGTCTTTGAAGATGGCACATGGGATGGAATATCAGCAGCAGGTGATATAACGCTTAATGGCGGTACGCTTGATGTGGGTAAAGGCCCAGGCGCTGCTGAGCTGTTTGAGCCAAGCAATGTGTATCACGTAGTGGAAGGTAATACTGTTACAGGTACATATGATAATGTTAATATCGATCCAGTACTTGTGCTGTATGATGTGAAATATAACCCAGATTCTGTAGAAATCAGCTTCACACCAGCGCCGGTATCCACAGGTGTAACACCTGGCACCTATGATGAGGTCGAGGCGTCTGTAGCCGAATATCTGGATGAGGTGATTCCTGGAATTGCTAGCGATCCAAATGCAGACCCTGCACTCACAAGCATGGTAAGTGCACTTTACTCTATGGCATCAGGTGAAGATATTGCCGAAGCGCTAGAGCAGTTGAATGCAAACTACCAAGACGGTACGGCCACAAGCGGTATCAAAGGTGCGCAGAATATGGTATCTACCGGCTTTAAGCATGTACGTGTATTAGACCATGGTGCAGCTGGCTTTACACCTGCTTCCGGCGGTGCATCCAATGCTGGTGTCACTTTGTCTACTGCGCATAGTACTGATGTTGAGCATAAGTATAATGTGTGGGGTGAAGTGAGCTACCATGAAGGGGAAGTGACCGGCACACCAGACGGCGCAGGGAATGATGGTTATGTGCATGAAGATATCGAACGCTATGCAGTAAATGCTGGTTTAGATACACGCATTGCAGAAACACCATGGATCACTGGTTTCAGTATTGGTTATGACAACACCACGTTGGAAAGCCAAGATGGCCTGTATGACACAGAGAGCGATAGCTACCACCTAACAGGGTACCTCACTCGTCCATTGCAACATGATGTGGATATGCGTCTGGCAGCTTCCTTCAGCTACATCCAGAATGAGAGCACGCGTGCTATTCCATTCGTTGGGCTGACAGCGGATGCTGACTATGATGCCTTCTCTGTATCGTTGGGTGCACGTTTCTCGCGTGATATTGCGGTGGAAGAGTGGACATTCACACCTGCTCTTAACGTAATCTACTCACGTTACCAAAACGAGTCCTATGAGGAAACAGGTGCAGGTGGCTTGGGCCTTGCTGTTAACAGACAAGTGCAAGATTCACTCTACACTTCTGTAGGACTACAAGTAACGCGTGAAGAGCAGAACGGTTTCATGCCATATGCAAATGTGAATATTGGTACGGACATATTGGGTGATGACCGCACGTATAAGAGCAGCTTCTCTGGTCTAAGCAGCAATAACACATTGGGTTATGAGGGCCGTGACACAGAGAAATTCACTCTAGACGGTGCAATTGGTGGCACATGGGATATTACACCTAAGTGGTCTCTAAACGTAGGGCTGGACGGTGTGTATAACGAGTATCGCTATGAATATGGTGGTACTGCACGCCTTACTTATAAATTTGGTGAAGAATATAGTGGCTATGTAAATACAAACAATGCTAGCTATACTGCACCGAAACAAAGTAACGCACACGCACCAGTAATTAGTGCCAAAACATCTGATTACCATAACTAATCAGAGGGTGTATATTAAAAAGAAAGGCCATGGCATATGTCATGGCCTTTTTTGTTATGTAGCATTTAGATAGTGTTGACATATTGCACTTTGTAACACTATCGCGTAAGAGTGGCCTGATAACAATGAGGCAAGCTTATGTTCAAAAAGATTCTGATTGCAAACCGTGGTGAAATTGCATTGCGTGTGATGCGTACTGCACGCAAAATGGGCATTAAAACCGTCGCGGTCTATTCAGAAGCCGACAAAAACGCACAGCATGTGATTCATGCTGATGAGGCGGTGTATATTGGCCCCTCGCCTTCCAACCAAAGCTATTTGGTGATTGAAAATATTTTAGACGCGGTGCGTCAAACCGGTGCAGATGCAGTGCATCCGGGCTATGGTTTTTTGTCTGAGAATGCAGAATTTGCTACAGCACTTGCGGAAGAAGGCGTTACCTTCATTGGGCCAAACGTGGAAGCCATTGTAAAAATGGGTGATAAGATTGAGGCAAAGAAGCAGGCCGAACTTGCCAAGGTAAACACGGTACCAGGTTATACAGGCGTGATCAAAAATGCCAAAGATGCCCTCAAAATCGCACAGAAAATCGGCTTCCCGGTGATGATGAAAGCCGCAGCCGGCGGTGGCGGTAAAGGCATGCGCATTGTGTATAAAAAGGAAGAGGTAGAGCAGGCCTATACTTCTACCACCAATGAGGCACGTAAAAGCTTTAAAGACGACCGTATTTTTATTGAGAAATTTATTGAGAACCCGCGCCATATTGAAATTCAGGTAATGGCCGATACGCACGGCAATGTGGTGTGCTTGGGTGAGCGCGAATGCTCCATTCAGCGCCACCACCAGAAGGTGATTGAAGAAGCACCAAGCCCGTTTTTGGACGAGAAAACCCGCCAGAAAATGTATGAGCAATCTGTTTCCCTGGCCAAGCAGGTGAATTACCGCTCTGCCGGTACGGTGGAATATATTGTCGACAGCAAGCGCAATTTCTACTTCCTAGAAATCAACACGCGTCTGCAGGTGGAACACCCGGTGACTGAATATGTGACGGGTTATGACTTGGTAGAAATGATGATCCGCGTGGCGAATGAGGAAAAACTGCCCATCACACAAAAAGACGTGAAGCTGAAAGGCTGGGCGATGGAATCACGCATTTATGCGGAAGATCCTAGCCGGGGCTTCTTGCCGTCCACAGGCCGTATTGTGGAATATAAAGAGCCAACAGCGAGTGAGACCGTGCGTATTGATAGCGGTGTGACCGCCGGTGGCGAGGTGAGCATGTTCTATGACGCGATGATCGCCAAGCTGATTACCTATGGTGATGACCGTGAGCAGGCAATTAATGCCATGCAGCATGCGCTAGGCGAATATGTGATTCGTGGTGTGGCGCATAATATCAGCTTCTTAGAGGCATTAATGGAGCATGAGCGCTTCCGCAAAGGCGATATGTCCACCAACTTCATCGCCGAAGAATATGCGGACGGCTTCTCTGGCGCCAATTTAGACGAAGAAAAAACCAAGGTGATGCTGGCCGTGGGTACCTTTGTATATCTCACCGATGCCCATCGCGCCGTAACGGTTTCAGGCCAAATGGACGGGCAAGAACGCCAGATCGGCACACGCTGGGTGACCACCGTGGGCGACCAGGCATTTTCGGTCTATGTACGCCAGCGCGCTTACGGCTTTGAGATCGGCTATGGCAATATTTCCATGCAAATTGCCAGCCAATGGACATTGGGCGCTAATTTATTCAAAGGCGAGCTGGACGGCGAACCCATCAATGCACAAATCACACCGATTGACGGCGGGTATCTTGTCACCCATGGCGGGATTACACTGCCTGTGACCGTGCGCACACCGCGCGTGGCCGAGCTGTCAAAATATATGCCAGAGATTGATGAATCCGCCTTGTCTAAGCATCTGGACGCCCCTATTTCCGGCGTGATTGTGGATATTAAGGTGAAAGAAGGCGATGAAATCACCACTGGCCAAGAGCTGATTGTGCTTGAGGCAATGAAGATGGAAAACATGCTCTATGCCGAGCAAGATGTAACCATCAAAAAGATAAAGGTGAAACCAGGTCAGAATGTTCAAGTTAACGAAATATTAATGGAATTCGAACAAATATTAACTTAACTTGCATTATCCAGCATTTCCGCTATTATTAAGGCATAAACTAACGGAAATGGTACATTGTGAGCTACGAAATATCAAGCAGCACACTTGGCAAAAATTATAATGATCACACCCAAATTGAACAATTTCTACTGCGCTTAGATGTAAGCAGCAGCTATAATATGCTGCTTTATAAAATAGCTGCTAATCATCTTAGCAAAAAAATCGAAAAGCAATCCGATGATTTGCCGGTGAAGAGCATTCTCACTCAAGCATTTAGTTTTGACTATCAAGCAGGTGAAGTCCCCCATGATATAAAACAAACAGCACAAAATTTATATGATGATATAAAAACTACATATGAAACCAACAGCATTAACATACTTGCAAAGGCTTTGCACCCTAACACGACTGATATATTAGATCCTAAAATATATGGTATTTTAAATGACTTAGTAAACTCAAATAAAACTGTGGGTGAGCTGAAAGAATCTCTGGAGGTTATAAATAAAGAATTTTCCTCTGGTGGATTTAAAACCAGACGCTTTGAATCCATTACAGCTGATTTATACCGATCTTGTATAAGTGCAAAAAATGCATCTGCAGCACAATGGCAAGAAGTAATGGAGCTAAGCCAGGATTCTAATCACGTACATTCCCTTCAAAATGGCATGAAAAGCATTGCATTGAAAGCACAATACACAGACTGGTTTTCTCTTACAGCAGAAGTGGTAGATGAAATAGAAAAAGACCCTTCTTTTTTATATAATCTTGCCGTGATTGCAACTGTACACCATAAATGCTGTTCAGAACTTATGGGCAATCCATTTGATAAAGAAAACCTTCCAACACAAGCAATTGATAAGTTGGAAAGTTACTACCCTGGTATTTATTCGAAAAAAAATGACCTCTCAGAAACAGGAAATCACTTTATCTCCACACATATTGACCACCATTTTATTACTAAAAGCACAGGTCTCTTCGCTGCTATTTTCAAGGAAAACAGCGCTGCAGGATTTCTTAGTAATGTGCTTATTCATAGCAACGGCTATATTGGCAATGATATACCTAATGATATAGAAGCAATTAAAACACGTGCAAGTGAACTGGCCAATACTATTATAGATATGACAGTAAAAAATATTAATGAAGCACTACGTTCACCAAAAATTGGTTATGTAGATAAAGTCAAGATAGGCACATCATTGATGAGTGAACTTCTTCAAAATTTCAAACTGGCTAATAACACCCCACCACTCCCATAATACACTCACTCCCCCCTTGCATCTCATAACACTTCATGGTACCTGCCCGCTCGCATTTATATGTAACTGTTCCCTGTGGCTTGACCACAGGGTCAAATAGTGAGACAGCATAACTGTTGCATTTGATCCTGCGAACAAGTCGCAGGAAACGCAGTAGATAAATTATTAAGTAACATTACCTTACGAAAAAGGAACTATACCATGTCATATATTGCCAGTCGTTTGAGTGTGATTAAGCCCTCTCCCACCATTGCGGTTACCACCAAAGCAAAGGAACTGAAAGCAGCAGGCAAGGATGTGATTGGCCTGGGCGCCGGCGAGCCGGATTTTGATACGCCAGAGCATGTGAAGAAAGCCGCCATTGCTGCCATTGAGGCCGGTGACACGAAATATACCGCAGTGGACGGCACCCCTGCCCTGAAACAAGCGATTTGTGATAAATTCAAACGCGAAAATAACATTGAGTACAGAGCTGCCAATATCACCGTGGGCACCGGTGGCAAGCAAGTATTATATAACGCCTTTATGGCTACATTGAACGAGGGTGATGAAGTGATCATCCCTGCGCCATTTTGGGTAAGCTACCCAGATATGGCCCTGCTGGCTGGCGGCACACCCGTGGCAGTGGAAACAAAAGCGGAAGACGGCTTTAAATTACAGCCAGAAGCGCTGGAAGCAGCCATCACAACCAACAGTAAGTGGCTGGTGTTAAACAGCCCCAGCAACCCCACAGGTGCGGCCTACACAGAAGCCGAGCTAAAAGCGGTGCTGGATGTGGTAGCCAAGCATCCAAACCTGATGGTGATGAGTGACGATATTTACGAGCATATTGTCTATGATGATTTCACATTTGCCACACCGGCTTCTATTGCGCCGGAGCTGAAAGACCGCATCTTAACCGTAAACGGTGTGTCTAAGGCCTATGCCATGACCGGGTGGCGCATTGGCTATGCCGCAGGCCCAGAAAAGTTGATCAAGGCCATGGCTAAGATCCAATCCCAATCCACCTCCAACCCAAGCTCTATCAGCCAGGCAGCAGCTACAGAAGCACTAAACGGTAGCCAAGAGTTTTTGACTGAGCGTAACGCAGCATTCAAACGCCGCCGCAACATGGTGGTGGACGGCCTAAACGCGATTGAAGGCATTGCATGTAACACGCCTGAAGGTGCGTTTTACGTATTCCCGTCTTGTCAGGGTGTGTTTGGCAAGAAAACACCGGCCGGCAAGGTGATTGAAACCAGCACCGATTTTGCCAGCTACCTGCTGGAAGAAAAATTGGTAGCCGTGGTGCCAGGCATTGCCTTTGGCGCGGAAGGCTTCTTCCGCATTTCTTATGCTACCTCCGATGCTGCGTTAGAAACAGCGCTTGCCCGCATTGCTGAAGCGGTGAGTGATTTATCCTAATGCTTTCACCCTTTCGTAATCTAAAACAGGACTGGTTCGGCAATATCCGTGGGGATGTGCTCTCTGGCTTGGTCGTAGCGCTCGCGCTGATCCCTGAAGCCATTGCCTTTTCCATCACTGCAGGCGTGGACCCTAAAGTGGGCCTCTATGCCTCTTTCTGCATTGCGGTGATCATCTCTATTGTGGGTGGCCGCCCGGGCATGATCTCTGCCGCAACAGGCGCCATGGCGCTGTTGATGGGCAGCTTGGTGCGTGAGCACGGCCTGGAATATTTGCTGGCGGCCACCATTCTCACTGGCATTATCCAGATCATTGCCGGCTGGCTGAAACTAGGCAGCTTGTTGCGCTTTGTGTCCAAATCGGTCATGACTGGCTTTGTCAATGCACTGGCCATCCTCATCTTCATGGCGCAATTGCATGAATTTCACAACGCCACCTGGCAGGTCTATGCCATGGTTGCCGCTGGCCTTGCCATTATTTACCTGCTGCCACGCATCACCAAGGCAGTGCCATCGCCTTTGGTGGCCATCATTCTGCTCACAGGATTTAGTATATATATGGGCTTGGACATCCGCACTGTGGGTGACATGGGTGAGCTGCCCAACTCCATCCCTGTATTCTTCTTGCCCAACATCCCGCTGAACTGGGAAACCTTGGTGATTATTTTTCCTTACGCGGTGAGTTTGGCCGCTGTAGGCTTACTAGAGTCGCTGATGACCGCAGCGATTGTGGATGACATGACTGATACGAAGAGTGATAAAAACCAAGAATGCAAAGGCCAAGGGATGGCCAATATTGTGGCCGGCATGTTTGGCGGCATGGCCGGTTGCGCAATGATCGGGCAGTCAGTAATCAATGTGAAGTCCGGCGGGCGTGGGCGCCTCTCCACCTTCTTAGCCGGCATGTTCCTGTTGTTCCTTATTTTAGTGATGCAGCAATGGGTAGAGCGCATCCCCATGGCAGCCTTGGTTGCAGTGATGATTATGGTATCCATCAGCACCTTCAGCTGGAAATCCATTGCCGATATGCGCACCATCCCTATCAGCTCCACCATCGTGATGCTTTCCACCGTGGCCGTGATGATCTACACGCATAATCTTGCCCAGGGCGTATTTGTGGGCGTGCTGATGAGCGCGCTGTTCTTCGCCTTTAAAGTATCACGCTATATGTCTGTGGAAATAGCAGGCGACACAAAAAACGCACAAACCTACACTATTTATGGGCAGGTATTCTTTGCCTCTGCCAGCCGGTTTGCCGCTGCGTTTGATTTTGATGCATATGCGCAGAACATCACCATTGATGTAAGCTATGCGCATTTCTGGGATCTTTCTGCTGTGGCGGCCTTGGATAAGGTAGTGCTAAAATACCGCAACAAGGGTAGCGAGGTAACCGTAAAAGGCCTGAACAAAGCCAGCCAAACCTTGGTTACCCAACTAGGCATTCACGACAAAAAATCATCAGAAAACCTAGTAAATACAGATACTTTGTAGAGAAGAAAACAAAGAAAGCTCAAACCTTTACCATTTATTAACCTTTCTTTGTTACCTTAGAGAAGTTGGTTAGTAAATGCGTGGGTATGCAAGCTCCAATGCTTGCATACCACGTGCATTGGCAAAAGGTAACGAGATGGCAATATTTACCATTGAAAATGGACAGAAAGGCGAAGCATGGTGCAAGCACACAGCCACAGGCTATGAGTGCTCGGCCATCCATCCGCTGAATCAGGAGCAAATGGAACCAAGCGTGCATTTTATTATGCGTTATGTGATGGGCACAGAGGGTATTCCCTGCATTGAATTGGGCTTTAAGGGCTTAAGTGAAAATGAATATGGCTCACATAAGCGCAAATTAGAGCAGCTGCTGACGGCAGCGGAATTTGAGCATGTGAGCTCTTTTACAGACCGTGCCTTACCAGAGCGCGCCTTTATGCATGCCGATGATGCAGAGTGGAAATCTGTTACCGTGAAAATAGTACATGCAAATACCAGCATGAGTGAGCTGATGGATATTTTCCAAGAATGCGTGGCAGACAAGGGCTATAATTTTATCAAAGAACAGGAAGAGGTGGATAATGTGCTGTTTAAATCCATGCTCTATTGCATGGGCCCAAGCCTGATGAAAGGCGGTGGCTATGACCAGCAAACCACCATGCAGAAAATTGCACTGCTGGCACAAGAGTTGGGCGCCATCTATCAACCGCATCAATTTGCCGAGGCCGGTGCAGCCTAAATTCTAACCGCTGCTAAAAACCTATACAATTCAGCTAAACTGGCCTATAAGCCGGCCAACTTGAAGGAATTCCATTATGTCTGATCGTAAAAATCCGCTCTATGAAGGCAAGGCCAAGGCGCTTTATGAAGGGCCAGAGCCTGGCACGCTGATTCAATATTTTAAGGACGATACCACGGCTGGAAACGGCAAGAAAAAAGCCTCTATTGCCGGTAAAGGCGTGCTAAACAACCGTATTTCGGAATATATTTTCACCTGCCTGGATGAGATTGGCATCAATACCCATTTTATCAAATCACTGAATATGCGTGAGCAGCTGGTGCATGCGTGCGAAATAATTCCTGTGGAAGTAGTGGTGCGCAACCTCACAGCCGGCAGTCTTTCCAAACGTTTTGGCGTGGAAGAAGGCATGCTTATGCCACAGCCTGTGGTGGAATATTATCTGAAGAATGATGAGCTAGACGATCCGCTGGTGACCGAAGAGCATATTCTCACTTTCCAATGGGCTGAGGAGCAGGAAATTTACACCATGCGTCACTTGGCTTTGCGTGTGAACGACTTCCTCACAGGCCTGTTCATGGGCGTGCAAATTAAGCTGGTGGATTTCAAATTAGAATTTGGCCGTGTGTATGACGAAGAAGGCAATATGCAGATTATCCTCGCTGATGAAATTAGCCCAGATTCTTGCCGTCTGTGGGATTTAAACACCGGCGATAAGCTGGATAAAGACCGTTTCCGCCGTGACCTTGGCGGCGTGGAAGAAGCGTATGCCGAAGTAGCGCGTCGCTTAGGCGTACTCACCGATAACGTAACCAGTGTAACGCCTGGTACTACACAAAAAGACGGCGAAAAAAGCGCAGCAAGCGACACGCCTAACACATAAAAGAAAGGCCGTTATATTATGGTCTTCTTTAAAAAGAAAAAACGTGAGATTTTTACACGCAAGACGCATAGCAGCGTTGATGTTACCCATAAATGGTTTCGTATAGCGGTAGGGCTGATGGTACTGTTTGTGATCTGGCGTTCTTATGAAACACGCCATCTGATTGAGAAATACGCACCTGAAGAGCTAGACCGCACCCCACTGATTGTGCTTCAGGATGACTCGCCAGAAACAGAATCTGATGCACGGCTGGAAAAACAAAGCAACTGTGTAGAGCTGCCTAAAAACATGCAGCGCACCACACGCTATGACGTGCGGGTGGGCAGTGGCGCGGTGTTGCCATGCAGCGGCAGCATCAATCTGGCCTATAAAATTCAGAGCAATAATGGTGAAACTATACAATCCAAATCCAAACCACATGCATTTACATTGGAGGACAGCACGCCCTTCATGTTTGCCTATGTGCTAGACGGCATGCAGCATGGCGGCGCACGCTTTGGCGTGGCATCTGCGGAGCATTTTGCTGCCTTTGGATTAAAAGAAGCACCACCACGCACCGAGCGGCTGTATCTTTTCATTGATGTTGCAGAGTAGGAAAACCTAGCTTCTGTTTTGCTGGTGCAAATCCACCACATTGGCCGTGTCACCAGAAACAGAAAGCAGCAATTCCACAGTAAAAGAATCACGCTCAGACAGCGCCTTAATATGCGCTTCCATCTCATTGGCATCGGCAATAGAGGCACGCGCAATCAATACCGATTCAGCCTCTGAAGGCACCGGATCTTCATAGGCATAAAACAACTCTTCATAGAGTTTTTCACCCAGGCGCAGGCCGGTATATTCAATCATAATATCTTCATAAGGCTCCAGGCCAGACAGGCGAATCATCTTCTCTGCCAACTCGGCAATGCGCACTGGCTCTCCCATATCCAACACATAAATATGCGGATCACTGGTAGCATGCCCGTCCATTGCAGCCGTGTGCAACACCAAAGATACAGCCTCTCGAATGGTCATAAAATAACGTGTGATATCTTGGTGCGTTACCGTTACCGGGCCACCGGCAGCAATTTGGCGGGTAAAAAGCGGCACCACAGATCCGCTAGACCCAAGCACATTACCAAAACGAATGGTGGTAAAACGTTGCTCCGTATGTGCAGCACCATAAGTCTGCAGCCATTTTTCTGCCAAGCGCTTGGTGGCACCCATAATATTGGTCGGACTCACTGCTTTATCCGTGGAAATCATCACCATTTGTGGCACGTTATGCTTCACGCATGCTTCTGCCACATATTTGGTGCCCAGCACATTGGTAGAAAAAGCCTGTTTCGCATTGATCTCCGACAATGGCACATGCTTGAGTGCGGCCGCATGAAATACAATATCCGGCCGTGTATGGGTTACAATCTCATCCAACTGATCCGTATCACGCACATCACCAATAATCGCACGGCGTGCTATATGCGGATAATGCTCCTCCATTTCCTTATCAATGGCATAGAGGTTATGCTCCGAGAGTTCATATAACACCAATAATGTAGGTGCATAACGTGCAATTTGACGTACCAGCTCCGCACCAATGCTACCCCCTGCCCCAGTCACCATCACCACGCTGCCTTGCAGCTGTTGGCGCGTTGGCAGCTCATCCAGCTGGCGTTGCGGACGGCTAAGCAAATCTTCAATTGCAATCGGGCGCAGCGGTAATTCATTGCTTTTCATTGCCACCGCAAAATCACTCATGCGCGGCAAGCGCGCCACACTCACGCCATATTCATGTGCTTTTTCTAGCAACTCAGAGACCTGGCCACCACGCCAATAATCGGGCGCTAGCAACCATTTTTGTGGCACGCGGCCCTTGCGGCGCAGTTTGCCGTAAATAGAGGCAAGCTGGCTGAGCGCACCCAACACGCGCACATCGCGCACATGGCGGCCATGCATCGGCTTGGCTTGCTCCACAATACCCACCACCTTAAACGGGCTAGTCTTGAGCTTGGCAGCATCACGCAAAAACAGCTCACTGGTGTCATTCAAACCAAAAAGCAGCACCGGAATGGGTTGCGCATGGCGGCGACGTAAATTTAGGTTTTTCTCCCGCAGCATACGATAAAGCACCCGTGTACCCACCATACCAGCAAAGGTAAGGCCAAGCTGCAATACAGGCACAGAGCGCGGCACCAAATACATACGGTTGATGAAAAATAAAATAAGCGCACTGGCCAGCGTGGTCACCAGCACCGCGGGAAATAAATGCTTTATGTCATGCAGCGACACATAGCGCCAAGAGCGCGCATGGGTGCGAAATACCAGCACAGCCACTGCCATACAAAGGGCGGCCAACAAACCATGCTGCCACACACGTGGCAACAACGCCACCTCAAAGGTGGAATGACGCAAGCTGTAAGCCAACAGCACCGCAACGGCGGCCACCAGGCAATCATGTACGGCACTTATAACGCGTTTGGTGAGGAAGGTATTTAACATTATCTAAAAACCGCCAACACTAAAGCTCAAAGCGCTTTTCATTCACTGCGCGCTTGCCAGAAATCACCTGCGCCACCTTTTTCGCTTTCTTGCGGTTGGCATGGTAAAAAATATGGCGCCCTTCTTTTTTGGATTCCACCAGCCCAGCATGGCGCAGCTGGGTTAGATGAAAGGAAAGTGTGGTGGAAGGCACTTCCAATGCTTCGGCAATATCACCTGCGGCCATACCCTGTTCGTCCTCATGGTCCAACAGCAACAGATACACCGCCAAGCGTGACTCTTGTGCAAGTGCACTGAGTGCCGAAACAATTTTCTCTGTTTTCATAGGCTGAACCTCACATTTTCACGGCCCAGCATGGCAAAAAAGCAGTCTTAAGTCAAAGCTTGTTGTGTATAGCTCTACCAAAATGCATATACTAGATGGCAGCGCGAAACCTCATTTACTTTTACGAAACACCTTTAAAAAATGACAAAAGGACAGGATGATCCGAGAAAGTGATATATTTTCAAGTACGACGTGATTTATACAAAGCTACCCTCATTACACAGCTAAAACACTTTTTCTCTTTATGTATTCGTGTACTATTTCCTGTTCAAGCAAAGTGCGTATTTTCTTTTTATGATTCCTGAGCTGGCGTAGGATAATATTATTAAAAGGTTTCATTATGTCATCTGCACGTTTTGCATAAGTCCAGAAGTTCCAATTTTTATATTCAAATGAAGGCATAAAATCTTCAATTTTTCCGTACTTTTGGTATAGTGGGCTCAAGTCAAAATGTTCTAATATTTGTTCAGGTGTTTTATCTGGGTACTGTGCTACTAATGCCTTTGCTTTTTTCCTAACTCCAAAAGTCATTTTTCGGTAGTAACCACTAATTGTTTTTCCTTTAAGAGAGACTACCTGACCATCGAAGGCAAATCCTAAATATTCAAGTGGCTTATCCTTATCAGAGGTGCTATAAGGTTGGCACTTTAGAGAGTCTTTATCCATAAAAAACTCTATGATATTTGTTTTCTCAGGCTTAATTACTAAATTCTTACCAGCCTTGGAAATTTGTGTTCTCATTTCCTTCATTACCCTATCAACCATTTCATGATCGGGTGGACAAATGAAAAGAATATCGTCAGAATAGCGTCTATAGTAAGCGCCAATACGTACAGCCAAGCTTTTCATCTCTTTGTCAAAATACAGTAGATATAAATTTGCTAGCAGGTCAGAAATAGGTGAACCCTGAGGAATACCATAGTCTTTTTTATTTTTCTCAATCAACGACGAGTAGTTGGGATCGTCACCGCATATTTTTTTTCGGAAATCTTCTAAAGAGCATAATTGTATAGGAATATCTTTAGGATTTAAAGTAAGCCCACGTTTACTGATGTCATTAACTGTTACATCACCAAAATAGCCGAGACGTTCATAGCATTTCTGTTGATCCACTACTGCATATTGTGTCACAGCTTTAAAAACAGCTTGGTGATCTTCTGGCAAAGAATCCTTACCTAAAAGCTCACACCATAATTGTTCCAACTTTTTATGGTCTATTGACTCAAAATAATTACTAATATCCAGGACAATTGCATAACAAGGGCCAAGATTTTTAATAGTAGAAAAAGCTTCTTTGGCGAAGTGTATATTACATTTGCCTGATTCTTTTCCTATCTCTACTGGAATTTTACGATAAGCAATAGGACACTCTTGTATACCCAACTCTTCAAGTTTTTTTTCATATTGTACTGAAAGTATATGACGATAATAAGCAAATATATAAGCATCACATCTACCAGCATAGCGTATTAGACGTTCTTTTGGATTTCTACCAAAACGCTTGAATTCTTGCGCAAAACATAAAAACGGAAAAAATGTATTTTGCGCAACTCGTTTAGGGTTTGTTACAATAGCTCTTATTTTACGCTTCGGAATAGGCTTATCGAAATGTCGGTAATGTTTTAAATTAGGCTCCCATTCTTCCACATTATTCCCCTCAATCGAAAGGGGGCAGAAAGCACTGGGCATATTCCAGTTAAGCTCCTGCCCCAACACCATTGTTTACGAATCAGCAGAATGTACTGACTGACTCTATAATATGCTTTATTACGATGTCGTTTATATTCTTACCAGAGTAACAATATTCAAAGTCATTAGGATTATATTAACTTCTCTTTTCACAAGCAATACGAGCGGAGCAACTATGCTACACATCACCTACTACCATGCAAAGTTTGAGTTATGCCTTGACAGTGTTAACGACTTACTCCCGAGGGATGATTATGATATAGGACACTATTTTTTGACTTCAAGTACTTCTGTACATTTTTATCGAACATTCTTTATATAAAGCATGATAATCAGTAACTTATATAGTATTTTAGTTTTATAATTACGTATATTTAAAGGCATAATCTATTGCGT
>JAHDHN010000028.1:11899-15209 GCA_020631295.1 Rickettsiales bacterium | reverse complement strand
CCAGAGATGCCCAGCATGTCGCTGGCTGGCACAGCAACCGTATCCACCGCAATGCCATTTTCCAAAAAGCGCAGCTGCTCCAGGCCTTCTAAGGCTTCATATTCGCCTTCGGGCAGCGCAATAAATGCTGCTAGCGTTTCCATGCTGTAGCCATATAGGCCAATATGTTGAAACACGGGCGACAGAGTGGGTGACGTGTTACGCAACGCTTCTTCTTTGCGAATGGCCGGCAAAAGCTGCTTGGAAAACCACAAGGCCTTGCCGTGCTTGTCACGCACGCAGGTCGTGCCGCTAAACGGTGTAGATTTTTTTTGCGTGCGAATAATATCCAGCGCTGCCCAGGAAAGCTGCACTACCGGCGTGGCCACTTTTGCGTCTTTATGCGCATGGAAATGCTGCAATAATGCGGTGAGGTGAGACACGGGCGTGAATGGCGCATCACCCTGCAAGTTCAGCACAATATCTGGCACCTCTTGCCGCTGGCTGGCTGCTTCATACACACGGTCTGTTCCGGTTTTACACGCATCAGAGGTCATCACACAGGCGATATCATGTGCTTCGGCAAACTCCTTGATGCGCGCATCTTCCGTCGCCACCAACACGTCACAACCAGGCACCTCTTTTGCCGCCAGGCGCGCTTGTTCCACCACGCGCACCAACATGGGAATGCCCGCAATGGGGGCCAGCGGTTTACCAGGAAAACGGGTGGAGCCGTATCGTGCAGGAATGATAATGGCGGTACGGGTCATAGTACTAGATAGTGTCGACATGAAATTACTCCATTATGGTGCCCCACAGAGCGGCAATAGCTAGGCACATATGACAGCGCGTAGCGGTGCTTACGGGCAACATATGTAACGACGCTAGTGTCGCTCTGTGGGGCATTGAAGAAAAGGACTATTTTCTCGATTAACATGCGATAGCTTTTTGTCACGATGCACCGCATCGCAAGCAAAAATCTATCTTGTTTCTCAAAAAAATAGTCTCTTTCCATAATAGTTAATTTCATGTCGACACTATCTACAGGCGGTAAGGTTATTTCTTCACCGATTTGCAAGACTGCCCGCCCTGGCTAAAGGCCAAGCACAGCATATCCGTATCGTGATGGCCTTTTAGCGGACCCACCAACAACGCATGGCCAGTGCCATTGGCTGCAGGCGCCGTCACATGGTTCAAATCGGTAATCACATAGTTGGTTACCACATCATTGAATGTCTCAAAGGCTTTTATCTTGCTATCAAAACTGCTGATCTCCAACCATTGCTGCTGCTGTGATGTAGGCGCAGATAGCACAGGCTGCGCAGACGCCACTGCATTGCCCGGAGAGCCCATTGCATCACGCTTTAGCTGGTCCCAATCCGCAGAAGAGGTTGGGATATCAATCACCTCTTTTTGCACCGGTGCTGTTGTGGTTGGCTGCTTGGATTCACGCAAAATACGCAGCGCATTTTCTTTGGCTTCCTGCGTATTATTAATGTAAATACGCGTTGGCTGCGCTGGCTGGCCCGGCTTGGTAGCTGGTGTGCTTGGCACTGCTACAGGCGCAGATAAAGGCGCACCTGCAC
Source organism: Rickettsiales bacterium (assembly GCA_020631295.1). Taxonomy (GTDB): domain Bacteria; phylum Pseudomonadota; class Alphaproteobacteria; order Rickettsiales; family UBA8987; genus JAHDHN01. Next base: position 13,644 of record JAHDHN010000028.1, on the reverse strand, counting down.
CTTTTTCCACACGATTCAACAGCTCTTGCTGCAAATCTTTGGCAAGCGTTGCTTCATTAGCACGACGCTGTGCATCATTCGCACGCTGGTTGAGGTAATTTAGATTTTGCTTATACACACTGTCTAGCTGCTCACGTTCAAATGCATCACGCTGGGCACGTGCTTTGGCATCACGCTCAGACACATAATATGAAATGCTGTCCGCATCTTGCAACGCGCTGTTCACAATGCGATCGGCATCTTGCTGTGCCTTGGCCGCCGTATCGCGATATAAGGCAATGCGCTCCGCAGCCGCTTTGGCTTCAATGCGCTCAATACGTGTCATGGAAGCAGCAATTTCTGCTTCAATCTCTGCCATGCGTTGCTTCTGCAATGCAAGCGAGCGGCTTTCTGCATCCGCCAATATTTGCGATGCCTCACGCTCTGCCTGTTGCTTGCGCAGCTCTGCTTCTGCCAAGCGCTTAATAGCAGAATCATGCGCATCGTTCAAAATCTTGGTTGCTTGCGCCTCACGCGCCGCGGCCTTGGCTTCCGCCTCTGCCAATGTGTGGCTGGCTGCCACTGCAGCTTCCTCCAGTTTACGCGCCTTCAAACGGTCCGCTTCTGTTTCTGCTTTACGCAAGCGCTCTTCCACCAGCTGGCCTGCTTTAATGCCGGCCTCTTGTACACGTAAAGAAGCCACACGGTTTGCTTCAGCCAAGCGTGCTTCCATCTGCGCGCGGTCCACTTTTGCAGCAATTTCGGCCGCATCTGCCAGTGCCTTGGCACGGCGCTCTTCTTCCTGTGCGCTGTTACGAATGCGTGTGGCCTCTGCAATGGCCTGCTTTTCTGCATCGGCACGAATCAAGGCTGCATTCTTCGCGGCTTGCTGCGCAATCGCTTCGCTATCTTCTTCCGCCTTGGCCAAGCGCGCACGTGCTTCGGCTTCTGCCTTGCGCAAACGCTCTTGCGCCACACGGATATGGCTCAAACGCTCTTCTTCCAGCAATGTTTGATTCGCCTCACGCTCTGCCGCCAAACGTTTTAGCTCCGCTGCTTTTTCTTCAGCGGCCTTCTCTTCGGCCAGACGAATTTTCTCTGCGGCTTCTGCCAATTTACGCTGTGCTTCACGCTCTGCGGCAATAATACGCGCGCTGGCTTCCGCTTCTGCCTTTTTCTGTGCTTGATACGCACGCTCTGCCTCCAGGCGGGCTGCTTCTTTGGCCTCCAAGGCAGCAAGCTCACCCTTTATTTTGGCCAAATTGGCTTCAGCCTCAGCAGATTGACGAATGGCTTCCGCAATGCGCGTGGCCGCATTCAGCTCTGCCTCGTGAATACGGATCTTGGACACACGCTCTGCCTCACGCGCGGCACGTGCCTCAGCTTCTGCCTTGGCAATGGCGCGCTCTTCCGCCTCAAATTGCGCACGGCGGGACGCTGCACGCTCTGCCTCGGCACGCATTTCTGCAAGGCGGGATTCAAAACGGTCCGTGCGCTTTGCTTCTTGTGCAGAGGAAATGGCGCTGGCCTCTTGCCGGCGCGCGGCATCTTCCGCTTCAAATTGCGCTTGGTAGTTTGCACGGGATTCCACAGCTGCTTGCTTGGCAGCATCAATTGCATGTTGGCTGCTCGTCACCGCTGCTTCTGCGCGCGATACATCACCCGCTGTTACGGTGGCAACTGGCGTGGGTGTGTTCACAACCACCGGTGCTGTTGCTGTGTTGGCAGAAGGTGAAAGCGTTAATTTTACGGGCGCTGATGTGGCC
>JAHDHN010000028.1:0-11799 GCA_020631295.1 Rickettsiales bacterium | reverse complement strand
TGTTGCTGTGTTGGCAGAAGGTGAAAGCGTTAATTTTACGGGCGCTGATGTGGCCACTGCTTCTGGCTGAGCTACATAGCTGCTAGATACAGGCGGCGTTACTTCCACCGTGTTGTTATATACAAGCGGTACAGTTGGCGTTGCAGGCACCACAACCGGTGCTGATGAAGAAGAGGCAAGCTGCATAGCCTGCTGCTGCAAGGCGGCCAAGGTGGCTTTTTCTGCCGCTAATTGCTGCGCCACATTATTGCCCGCTGCATTACCAGAGGCTTGCACCTTGTTGCGGGCTTGCGCTGCAGCATGCTGGTAGTTACGCAAATTGGCTTCGGCCTGATTCATCACAATAAAGGCCTGCTCTGTGCTTGTGGCATGTTGCTCTGCCTGCTGCTGCAACGCATCAAGCTGCTGTGGAGAGGCGCCATTATTGCGCGCTTGTGCCACATTTTCCGCCGCAATGGCTGCATTCTTGGCTGTGTTTTGCGCAGAAATTTTGGCGGTATTATATTGCTGATTGGCTTCTTCCAGCTTCTTAGCAATATATTGCAACGCTTGCGCTACTTCTGGCGTGGTGCCCTGGCTGGATTGTGCCTCAAGCGCGGCAATGCGCTGCTTGCTGGCCATAATCTGTGCATCTAGCTGCGCAGCCTGCGGTGAGGCAGCACCCGCAAGGGCAGCACTATTGCGCGCTGCTTCGGCACGCATGGCGTCTAAATTAACTGCTGGCGTGGTGGCCCATAATGCCGTGCTAACGGCTGCAAGAGCGACCAACGAGAGGTGTTTTTTCATGTAAATTACCTGTTTATCCATAATTAGGTGCTGTATAATGTACCCGCAGCCACACCCAGAAACAATAAATTTTTTCCTTTAAAATGGATTCAATAGTTGAAAAATGCGCGCAATCTTCTACAAGGCTCACCTATTTTACAAACAGAGATATAATTATCATGACAAAACCAACGCAACTACCTGCTAATCCTTGCTTTTCTTCTGGCCCTACCAGCAAGCGCCCTGGCTGGTCTTTAGATGTTCTGAAAGACACGCCCTTTGGCCGCTCTCACCGTGCCAAAGTGGGCAAACAAAAGCTGAAGGATGTGATTGAACTATCAAAGCAAATGCTAAATCTGCCCGAAGGCTACCACCTGGGTGTGGTGCCTGCCTCTGACACGGGCGCTGTGGAAATGGCCATGTGGAACTTGCTGGGCGAGCGCGGCGTGGATGTAGCCGCGTGGGAAAGTTTTGGCGCGGGTTGGATTACGGATATCGTAAAACAGCTGAAGCTGGAAGATACGCGCGTGTTTAAGGGTGAATATGGCGAGCTGCCAAATCTGAATGAGATTGATTGTGACCGTGATGTGGTCTTCACCTGGAACGGCACTACCAGCGGCGTGAAAGTACCAAATGGCGATTGGATTCCGGATGACCGCAAAGGCCTGACTATCTGCGATGCCACCAGCGCTATTTTTGGCATGGAAATGCCGTTTGAGAAGCTGGATGTGATCACCTATTCTTGGCAAAAAATCATGGGCGGTGAGGCTGCACATGGTATTATTATTCTCAGCCCACGTGCGGTGGAACGCCTGGAGAGTTACACGCCGGCATGGCCGCTGCCCAAAATTTTCCGCCTGACCAAAGCAGGCAAGCTGATTGAGGGTATTTTCAGCGGTGCCACCATCAACACACCTTCCATGCTATGTGTGGAAGATGCGCTAGACGGGCTGAAATGGGCCGAATCTATTGGCGGCCTTGGTGGCATGATTCTGCGCAGCCAACAGAATTACAACGCACTGGCACGCTGGGTGGACGCATCCGATTGGGCCGGATTTTTGTGTGAAGAGGAAAGCTTGCGCTCCAACACGTCTGTGTGCCTGAAAATCACCGACCCGTGGTACACTGCCTTGCCGCAAGACGAACAAGCAGCAATGGCCAAATCATTGGTAGCATTGCTAGACAGTGAGAATGCCGCCTATGACATTGGTGCCTACCGAGATGCTCCAGCGGGTTTACGCATTTGGTGCGGCGGCACAGTAGAAACAGCCGATATTGAAGCGCTCACCCCATGGTTGGATTGGGCTTACGGTGAGATAAAAACACAAGCAGAAGCAGCACAGGCTGCGTAATAACCAGAGACAGATAGTAAAGGATAGAACCATGCCAAAAGTATTGATTTCAGATAAGCTCAGCCCCAAAGCCAAGGCCATTTTTGAGGCGCGCGGTATTGAGGTGGATGTGAAAGTGGGCATGACGCCCGATGAGCTGGCCGCTTGTATTGGTGCATATGATGGTTTGGCCATTCGTTCTGCCACCAAAGTGACAGATGAGATTATTGCCGCTGCGGATAATTTGAAGGCCGTGGGCCGTGCGGGTATTGGTGTGGATAATGTGGATATTCCAGCAGCATCCGCCAAGGGTATTATTGTGATGAACACGCCCTTTGGTAATTCTATCACTACTGCAGAGCATGCAATTGCGATGATGTTTTCTGCCGCACGCAAAATCCCTGCAGCAAGCGCCTCCACCCATGCGGGAAAATGGGAAAAATCCAAATTTATGGGTACGGAATTATACAATAAAACACTGGGCTTGATTGGCTGCGGTAATATTGGTTCTATCGTGGCAGACCGTGCACACGGCCTGAAAATGAAGGTGATCGCGTCTGACCCATTCCTATCGCAAGAGCGTGCAGACCAAATGAATATCAAAAAAGTGGAGCTGGATGAGCTGTTGGCCGAGGCGGATTTTATTACACTTCACACGCCATTGAACGATGCTACGCGCAATATTCTGGGTGAAAAATCGCTACAGAAGGTGAAAGAAGGCGTGTTTATCATCAACTGTGCACGCGGTGGCTTGGTGGATGAAGCCGCATTAAAAGCAGCGATTGAGCGCGGCCAGGTGGCAGGCGCTGCCTTGGATGTGTTTGCAGAAGAGCCGGCCAAAGAAAATGTGTTATTTGGCATGGAGCAAGTGGTGTGTACGCCACATTTGGGCGCGTCTACCAGCGAGGCGCAGGAAAATGTGGCAATTCAAGTGGCTGAACAAATTTCGGACTATTTGCTGGAAGGCACTGTGACCAACGCGTTGAACGTGCCCTCTGTATCTGCAGAGGAAGCCAAAGTACTTTCACCTTATATTGAGTTGGGTGAAAAACTGGGCCAATTTGTAGGGCAGATCAACGAAGCAGCCATCACACAGATTCGCATTGAATATGATGGCCTGCCAGCCAAGCTAAACACAAAGCCTATCTCTGCTGCGGCGGTGAAAGGCGCTTTGAGCGCTTCTGTACAAACGGTGAATATGATCAACGCACCAAGCATTGCCAAAGAGCGCAATATTGAGGTGAGCGAAACCAGCCATGAGCGTGAGCGCAACTACCAAACACTGATCACCATCACATTAGAAACCGACAAAGGCACGCACACCGCCAGCGGCACGCTGTTTGGTGGCGACAAGCCACGCTTGGTGGAGGTGAATGATATCCGCCTGGAAGCTGCCTTTGGTCAGAATGTGATTTATGTGAATAACGAAGACAAGCCGGGCCTGATTGGTAATTTGGGCCGCGTGCTGGGTGAGAGCGACATTAATGTGGCCAACTTCCATTTGGGCCGCGGTGACAAGGCCAATGACGCGCTTGCACTGGTGGAAGTGGACAGCGAAGTAAATGATAATGTGCTTGGCACCATCCGCGACCTTCCCAGCGTGAAAACGGTGCATCACTTGGCGTTTTAGATATAGTAGATTGTCTAAAATCCTCACAAATGACAATGACTTGCTAAAATTGCAGGTGGCAAAAACTATCTATTGTGAACTTTTTCCCCATGAAAAAGCAAAAGAACCAGCAGAATGGGCAGAAAGCAGCAGTTTAGCTGCAAATCTATATAAAGGGCTATTCTACCTTCCGGAGATGAAAGTAAGACTGCTAGAATATAGCACTCAGTTCAAAAACAACCCTACGTTTGATATTATATGTGCATCACTTACATATTCACATATGGCCTGGCAAATAATTAGAAAAATATGTGATATTACGAGTGATGATATAGAGTGGTATAATAAAAGATTTCCTTACAAAATATGTACAGAAATACAAATTAAAAAATTTAAAGAACTTAACGATGGATGTCTACTCTTTATAAAAAGCATGAAAGAAGTGGATAATATAATGAGCTTCTTTAGACACCCTTGTGGCGGAGATAAAGTACAAGAATTTGATTGGATTATACAAAACTCATGGGACAACGAAAAGAAGTTACTTATTTCTTTTGGCTTAGATATTTTGGTAGAGGTTTATAGTTTTATCGACAATGATTTTTGTTCTGAGAGTGGCTGGGAAGATGAGAGAACAAAGAAAAAGGGGCTTCTTAAATCCTAAATATATATTTTTTCACTTATTATTTTCATACCTTATTGTAGCCCTTGCGAAAGCGAGGGCCCAGGGAGAAACGATAGATAGTGCTTGTTAACCCTGGATCCCCGATCTGCGCTTCGCTTGTCAGGGATTGCAGAAATTCTTAACTGAAACCATAATAACATTACATCAGCTACAATTTGACGCCACTACCTATATAGGCTAGGTGGTGCATATGCCATCTATTGCGTATCATAATGGTGCCTATGTGCCGAAAGATGCTGCTTGCGTGTCACTGCAAGACCGCGGCCATACCTATTCTGATGGTATTTATGAAGTGATTCATCTGCATGATGGCCGCTTGATTGATGCAGAAGCGCATTATGCGCGCCTGGCACGTTCGTTAAAAGAAATTCAGATTAAAAATGTGCCCAGCATGCGCGTGATCCAGCATTGGGCACAAGAAATTATCCGCCGCAACCATGCGGTGAATGACGGTATTTACATTCAAATCACCCGCGGTTCTGCACCGCGCAATCACCTGTTCCCAGCACCCGATGTACCCGCCAATATCAGCGTATTTTTGTTGGGTGTGCAGGCACCTGCGCGAGAGAAGGTAGCGCAAGGCATGCGGGTAAACAGCGCTGAAGATATTCGTTGGGGAAGGCGTGATATCAAATCCATTTCCCTACTGCCCAATGTGCTGGCCAAACAAGCCGCGAAAGAGGCAGGCTGCGGCGAAATGTGGCTGATTGACAAGGCGCGTAACGTGATTACCGAAGGCAGCAGCAGCAACAGCTATATCATCACGCAAGAAGACGTCATCAAAACCCATCCCAAAAGCAGTGCTATTTTGGGCGGCATCACACGCGACACCCTTTTGAAGCTGGCCACAGAACATCTGAACATTATATTGGACGAAACACCCTTCACAATGGAAGAAGTGCTACACGCGAAGGAGGCCTTTTCCAGCAGCTCCACCATGGGAGTGATGCCTGTGACGCATATAGATGGCAACGCCATTGGCAATGGCGCAGCGGGCACGCATAGCATGGCACTATATGATGCCTATCGGAGCTATATTGATGGCATATAGCTTAGGTTCTATTATGATGTTTCTATACCGCCCCTTTCACCTCTTTTTGGCTTTATTTTCTCTACCCTTTCTTAAAATAGCGCCACTATTCCTGCGAAAGAGTAGAAAAAATACGCACAAAAGGAGTGTAAAATGGTCGCTATAGAAAAATCACAACAGAACCTACAATTAGCGCGACCCAATGTGGTGTTGTTTGATTGGGACAATACGCTGGCCGACACCTGGCCGACCATTTTCTGCTGCCTGGAGCGTACCTTTAAAGAAATGGATGAAACACCGCTAACGCTGGAAGAAGTGAAAGCCGGTGCACGCGGCATTCACCGTGCGTTGCGTGAATCGTTTCCAGAAATTTTTGGTGAGGCGCGCTGGGAGCAAGCACGTGACCTCTATTATAAGCATTTTCGTGCCATTCATTTGGAAACAACAGAGCTGTTACCACATGCGGTGGATGTGCTGCAATGGCTGGAGGAGCAGCCAGATATTGAGGTGGGCGTGGTGAGCAATAAAACCGGCGCATACTTGCGCGAAGAAGTGGCCAGCACCGGCACCAGCCGCTATTTTAATGGTATTTTAGGCGCGCTGGATGTTGCCAAAGAAAAACCGCATAAAGACCCGATTGTGCATCTGTTGAAACAGTATGATCTGCCCGAATCACAATGGGACAGTACGCATGTCTGGCTGGTGGGTGACAGCAATACAGATGCCGAAGCGGCAAAAAATGCCGGCATACGCATCATTCGCTTTGGCACCCATCACGGTGATGATACAGGTGATGTGATAACAGAAGACCATAAGGCGTTGTTAAAACTGCTAGAAAGCTGTACTTAGATAGTGTAGTATCCTTGTAGTTATCTTGAATTCGAATGAGGCAATCATGACCCACACCCTGCGCAACATTATTATCATTGCATGTATAAGCCAGCTTGTGTCTGGCTGTTTGGCAGCTGGTGTGGCGGCAGCCACGGGCCTGGGTGGCTATATGGGCGGGCGCTATATCACCAAGCGCTCTGCAAAACTCACAGACCGTGAGGTAGACGCACGCGATACATACCTCATGCAGCAAAGCAAAATCTCTGCCGATGAGCGTTTGGCTGCCACTATCAACTCTGGTTTACTCCGCGGCTTGAACAAAGATTTATCCGTGGAAACCTCTGTAAAAGAAGGTGTGGTAACCTTATTTGGCACAGCGCCCAACCCGGATGTGGCCGATAAAATTATTGATATCGCACGCCGCACCAAAGGCGTGCAAAAGGTGGTGCCAAAGCTAAATGTGGTGTCGCTTCAGCGTGGTTTATATGGCGGGCAAGGCCAAGCCGTGCCACAACAGCCTACTGCTCCAACCGCTGTGCCACCTTACGGGCAACCTATAGCGCAACCACAAGCAGCGCCGGCCTATGGCACAGCACCGCAAGCTACACCCGTTACACAGCCACGCTATAGTGGCAGTGCGAGCCAGGCCTTTCCTCCGCCATCTAGCTATAAACCTGCATATTAGATAGTGTCGACATGAAATTAACTATTATGGAAAGAGACTATTTTTTTGAGAAACAAGATAGATTTTTGCTTGCGATGCGGTGCATCGTGACAAAAAGCTATCGCATGTTAATCGAGAAAATAGTCCTTTTCTTCAATGCCCCACAGAGCGACACTAGCGTCGTTACATATGTTGCCCGTAAGCACCGCTACGCGCTGTCATATGTGCCTAGCTATTGCCGCTCTGTGGGGCACCATAATGGAGTAATTTCATGACAACACTATCTAAGGAGAGCGCCTGTGAATATTAACAAGCTGATGAAACAAGCCCAAGCCATGCAAAAGCAAATGCAAGAGGCGCAGGCCAAAATTGCTGAGTTGGAAGTGGAAGGCGCAGCCGGTGGCGGCATGGTAAAAGTGGCGATCAAGGGCGATGGCAATGTGCAGAAAGTATCGCTTGATCCGTCTATTGTAGACCCGGAAGATGTAGAAATGCTGGAAGATTTGATTGTGGCTGCACTAAATGATGCCAAAACCAAGCTGGAAGAAGAAAGCGCCGGCACCATGGGCGATGCCACTGCTGGCATGCAAATGCCTCCCGGCTTCAACTTACCGTTTTAGGTGTAAGGAGCAACCTTGTTTCCTGCGACTTGATCGCAGGATCAAATATAACAGTTATGCTACCTCACTATTTGACCCTGTGGTTAAACCACAGGGAACCGCGCTTGTTATAAAAAACTACGCCACCCCGGGGCTCGCCTGTCCGCCATAGACTTGGCGATGGCGGGACCACGGGGTCTAGGGCTGCAAGAGAGACCTTGCTTTATAGCTCTGGACCCCGCGATCAAGTCGCGGGGTGACGCCGTATCGTTAATTATGCAGATTACTATATAGTGTTTTATAATTTTATTCATGGAATCAATAAAATTGCCCCACTGGCTTCGCCGTGCAAAATCACTACGTGATTTTCATAGCATTCCCGTTGGTAAATTTCGAAAATGCTATAGTTGCGCTTATTACCAAATAAAAAAAGGCTGTGCCCTATTAAGGCACAGCCCTTTTATTATTAGGGACGTATAGCTAGCTAGGCTAGTATACTACAATTTCCGTACGGCGGTTTAGCTGCTCACGCACACCGTCTTTGGTTTGTACCGCTGGGCGCCCTTCACCGTCAAAGGAAGGCTGAATGCGTGACGCTTCCACGCCCAACGCTTCCAACGCCGCCTCTGTGCTGTTTGCACGGCGCTTAGACAGCGCTACGTTATAGGCAGTAGAACCGGATTTATCTGTGTGTGATGAAATAGCCATATGTGTGCCGCGCTTATTAGCAAGCTCTGCAGCATATTTCAGAATCTCACGCGCAGTTGGCGTGATGGTAGATTTATCAAACTCGAAATAGATCACAAAACGCGTTGGTTGAGGATCACCAGGAATGGTCACACTCTCTTCTACCAAACGTACATACTCAAAGCTGCAGGCCTCACTGATAGAGCTTGCGTTATTTGCTTCTTCCAACTCTTCCAAACATGCATCCGCCGCTACAATAGCTTTGGCCGCACCGATTGGGTTTGTTTCACGGTTCTCAGAAGAAAAGCGCAATGCTTTTTCGCGGAACTCACCGGCTTGTGCTATTAGCTCAGAAGGTACCTTACGGTAATCTGGATTTTCCAACAACGCATCTTCATCAAAACCTTGCGTGCCGGCAGGAATCACATCCACACCCTGGCTAGCCGTGTTGGCTTTGTTTTGGAAATATTCAGCATCTGCCCAGTCGCGATGCGTGTATTCTTCTTTGTCTGCAAGGGCAGAATAGCCTTCATATAAGGCAGTGTGATACGGGCTTAAATTAGCGGCATCATACTCTGCAACATAGCGGTCCACGCCAAAGCAGCCTGTAAGACCCAGCAAGGCAACAACGGAAATAACTTGTTTTTTCATCTGTTCGGTTTCCTTCTTAAAAAACATGTAATAGCATGCTTTTACGCGCATTAACGCCGTTATTCAAGGCGTTTATTAGGTTCTGCCCACGATTTTTCTATACCGCCCCTTTTGCACTCTTTTTGGCTTTATACCAATTCCACTTAACAATTTTCTACCTTGAAGCCCTTGCGAAAGCGAGGGCCCAGAGCGAAACGATAAATAGTGCTTGTTAACCCTGGATCCCCGATCTGCACTGCGCTTGTCAGGGATTGCAGGAAAAAGTTCAGCGAATTTAGGCCTGCCAGCCAAGTCCACGCAACATATTTAGCGTCTCTACCAAGGGCAGCCCTACCACATTGGAGAAAGAGCCGTTGATAGACTCAACAAACCCACCGGCGCGCGTTTGAATGCCGTAACAGCCTGATTTTCCTTCCCACTGGCCTGAATCTAAATAGGCCTGCAATTCTGCATGAGTGAGCGGTTTGAACGTCACCTGCGTGCAGATGCGCTTTTGGGCCACGCGTCCATCTGGCGCAATCACACACACGCCCGAATACACACGGTGCCGGCGGCCAGAAAGCAGCTTCAATATGGCTTCTGCTGCCTCTCGTGTATCTGCCTTGCCAATCACCCGGCGGCCTGCACAAGCAATGGTATCTGCCGCGATAATAAAGCTACCCGGCTGCTGCGCTGCAATTTTATCTGCCTTGGCACGTGCAATGCGCTGCACATAATGCCATGGCAGCTCTTTCGGCAACGGTGTTTCGTCAATATCCGCCGGCAGCACATTATCCGGCACAATATCCACTGACTGCAACAAGCCCAACCGAGCCGGTGATTGCGAAGCCAAAATGAGCGGTGCCTGTGTCATGCTGTTGCTTTTATCGACTAGATTACTGCACTACCAGTCTTTTTTATTTAAACGGGCTATGCTAGTGTCGGATTATGTTAGAGACACTACAAGCACTTGTGAAAGAGCAGAATCTGGATGCGTATCTGCTGCCAATGGCAGATCAGTTCCAGAATGAATATGTGCCTGCGCACGCCGCGCGCATTCAGACCATGTGTGGCTTTACTGGCTCTGCTGGCACGCTGGTGGTGCTGCCTGACCGCGCTGTGCTATTTACCGATGGGCGCTACAGCATTCAAGCAGCACAAGAGGTACCCAACAATGTGGAGGTGGTGAATATTCGTGATGCTTCACCTGCAGCGTGGCTGGAAAAAGAGCTAGGAAGCAATGCGCATATTGGTGCAGACGCATGGCAATATACCATCCAGCAATGGCAGCAGCTGGAGCAGCGTTTTTGCCATCTCACTACCACAGAAAACCTGGCGGATCAGGCATGGAAAAACAAGCCCGAGGCACCCAGCGCGCCGGTATTTTTGCATGATGAGATTTATGCTGGCAAAAGCTACACTGAAAAATGGCAGGCGCTTGCAGCGCATTTTCCGCTGCTGATCACAGAATCTGCCAGCCTGTGTTGGCTGCTAAATATCCGCGGTGATGACACGCCCTGCACACCGCTGCTGAACGGATTCGCCATTCTGGAGAATGAGAACATTACCGTATGCTGTGATGTAGAAAAAATCCCCGATTCGGTGAAAAAAGCACGTCCGGAGGTGGTATTTCTCCACATGGAAGAAATCTCCAATGTGGTGCATATAGCAAAGCTGCATTATGACCCAACCGGCTGCCCAGCGGCGCTAAAAGCGCATCTTGCTGCGGATGCCATTGCCGCACCGAACCCTATATTGCTGCAAAAAGCATGCAAAAACAGCACCGAGCAAGCAGGCATGATTGCCTGCCATAAGCGCGATGGTGCGGCCCTGCAAGAGGTGCTAAACTGGATTGCCGCACAAACAGCTGGCAGCTTCACCGAGCTGGATGTGGTGGCACAGCTCAATAATGCGCGTGCCAAGCAAGAGCTGTTTCATGATATCAGCTTTCCGCCCATTGTGGGCTATGGCAGCAATGGTGCTATTGTGCATTACCACGCAACTGAAAACACCAATAAAACCATTGAGGCAGGCAGCTTGCTGCTGATGGATTCTGGCGGGCAATATCTGGACGGCACCACCGATGTAACACGCACCATTGCAATAGGCACGCCCACCCGCCAAATGCAGGAAGATTATACGCGCGTGCTCAAAGGGCATATTGCGCTGGCGCTGGCCGTCTTTCCACGCGGCACAACAGGTACTCAGCTGGATGTGCTGGCACGGCAATATCTGTGGCAAGCGGGTGATAATTTTGACCATGGCACCGGCCATGGCGTTGGGCATTTTCTGAGTGTGCATGAAGGGCCGCAAGGCATCAGCACCCGCCCTAATCATGTGGCATTGCAAGAAGGCATGATCCTCTCAAATGAGCCTGGCATCTACCGCGAAGGCGAATATGGCATCCGCATCGAAAATCTGGTGATGGTGCAAGCCCACCCTGAATATGACGGCTTCCTGCATTTCATCACCCTTACCCACGCGCCCTATGATGATACGCTGATCATAGAATCATGGCTGAATGAGGCTGAGCAGGAATATCTTGATAATTATAAAATTTGATATAATATGAACCTATGCATTCAAGGCCTTTTAAACCAAAGTATGATCTATTTATTGCACAACCTGGAAGCAGCGGCACTGCAGTCTCTCTTTCTTGCGCAAAAGGCGCCTTTTATACCACAGAGCCTTTTGCACCTCGTACTAAAGAACAGGCCAAAGATCCTATTGGCATTGGAAGTGCTTATATTAAAAAAAGATGTGAGGAAAAATTATTAACAGCCAATGATAAAATAACCATTAAAATGATGGCATTGCTACATTAATATAGATATTGTTTCCAGTTTTGAGTGAAGAATATGTTCAGTGTTGCTTTGACCATGTGTATTGCCTTTGAATAACAGAATGTTTTTCGTCTATAGTATTTTAGTTTTATAATTACGTATTGTGTGTTATGCTTTGTAGTATG
>JAHDHN010000027.1:9273-15770 GCA_020631295.1 Rickettsiales bacterium | reverse complement strand
TTTCTATAGTATTTTCTAATTTTATTGATTGTTATCAATAAAATTGTCCGTCCGCTATCGCGGCGTAAAATCAAGGCGTTCGCTCGTTACACTCGCTGCTTGATTTTCATAGCATTCCCGTTGGTAAATTTCGAAAATGCTATACTATAAACTGCATAATTAATAATACAAATACCCATCTCGCGTCATACTGCGACTTGTTCGCGGTATCCAGGGGCTGCAACGCTTAATCTCTCTTTATCGCCCTGGATCCCGTGGATAAACCACGGGATGACGCTGTGTTGTTAATTATGTAGATTACTATAGAAAAAAGTTCTACAGCAATGGAATAAACACAGTTGCAAACCCAGCATTATTCCACAACTCACGTATAATTATAAAACACCTGACGGTAGCTTAGGGCCTCGGTTAAATGCTGGGTGGTGAGTGTGTGTGCGCCTTCCAAATCAGCAATGGTGCGTGCCACGCGCACGCTTCGGTTTAGCCCACGCATAGACAGCCCAAATTTGTCAGACGCCTGCACCAGCTGCGTTTTGATGGCCTCATCCTCTGATAATATTGCCGCCAGCGCATCACCATCAGCCTCTGCATTGGTACTAATACAAGAGCCCTCATAGCGCGCTGCCTGCATCTCACGCGCCTGATGCACACGCATGGCCACCGCCGCGCTGTCTTCCTGGCTGCTGGCATTATAAATATCCTGCGGTTTTACCGCAGGCACTTCAATATGCATATCAAACCGGTCTAGCAGCGGGCCAGAGAGCTTGGATTGGTAGTCACTGGCGCATTTGGGCGCCTTGCTACAGGCACGCGCGGCATCGTCCAAATATCCGCAACGGCACGGGTTCATTGCCGCTATCAGCTGAAAATGTGCTGGATAGGTCACATGATGTTCCGCCCGTGCAATGCTCACCTCGCGTGTTTCCAGCGGTTGACGCAGCGCGTCCAGCACTTGGCGTGGAAATTCCGGCAACTCGTCCAAAAACAGCACACCTTTATGCGCCAGAGTGATCTCACCCGGCTTGGCCTTGGTACCGCCACCAATCATGGCCGGCATGGAGCAATTATGGTGCGGGTCACGAAACGGACGCGTTTGGATAATGCTTTCTTCCTTCAACTGGCCAGCAATGGACGCCACCATGGTAGCCTCCAACATATCCGCACTTTGCATGGGCGGCAAAATGCCCGGCAGGCGTGAAGCAAGCATGGATTTTCCTGCACCTGGCGGGCCCATCATCAGTAGATTATGGCCGCCAGCCGCTGCAATTTCCAACGCGCGCTTGGCCGATTCCTGGCCTTTAATATCCTTCAAATCCGGATAGAGTGCGTCGTCTGCAGTAAGCCGGGCTTCTGTTATTTCGGGCAGCAATTGCGTGCCTTTTATATGGTGAATCAACCGCAGCAAATGCGGTGCAGCCAACACGCTAAGCTCACCGGCCCACAAAGCCTCCTGCCCATTCTTCTCTGGACAAATCAGGCTATGATTCTGGCTGTTGGCATAAATG
Organism: Rickettsiales bacterium; assembly: GCA_020631295.1. Lineage (GTDB taxonomy): Bacteria > Pseudomonadota > Alphaproteobacteria > Rickettsiales > UBA8987 > JAHDHN01. The sequence continues at coordinate 14,265 of JAHDHN010000027.1, read as the reverse complement.
GCCGCTGGCAACACACCAGTAACGCCGGTGATGCTGCCATCCAAGGCCAGCTCACCCATCACTACATGCGTTGCCACCATATCTTCCGGCAAAATTTCCATGGCAACCAGCAAACCAAGCGCAATGGGCAGGTCGTAATGCGAGCCTTCCTTGGCAAGGTCTGCAGGCGATAAATTCACCGTGATTTTCTTTGCCGGCAAGGCCAGCCCAATGGCGCTTAAGGCCGCGCGCACCCGCTCGCGAGATTCGGTCACCGCCTTGTCTGCCAGCCCCACAATGGCAAAGCTGGGCAGGCCTGCACCAAAATGCACCTGCACATCCACCGGCACCGTTTCAATACCAGAAAATGCCACTGTTTGTATGCGTGCAACCGTCATATTTGCAGCCATATGCTCCATATTGGAGAAATGCAAATGCTATCTTGCTAGGCTATCACCATTTTGGGGATAGATTGGTTTAGTGTCCTTTTCTGACTCAGGAATATAACCATATTGGAGAATTATAAGAGTGTAGCATTTTCACCTTAATTAAGAATTTCTTACTTTGAAGCCCTTGCGAAAGCGAGGGCCCAGAGCGAAACGATAGAATGTGCTTGTTAACCCTGGATCCCGGGTCTTCGCCCGGGATTTCAATATTGGGTTGATGGATAAAACAGCCATATCACTACCATTTTAGCGTATAGGTCAGGCTAATGACCCCATCGGTGAAGTCGCCATCATCGGGTTGATCACGCCACGGATAGCGGTTGCCTGCATAGTTATTATATTGCAGTGAAAAGGTGCCTGGATGCCAATCAAAATACCCAAAGCCGTAGGTATAATCTGCATCCCAAGGTTGTTGTTGCTCGCTATCTGGATACCAGTTGGCGGTGGCGTTGATATAGAAGTTTTTATAGATGCTATATTTGCAATTCAGGCTGGCATGCTGCTTCCATTTTTGCCGTTTGGTAAAATCTGGGTCCACAAAACGCGGATTGATATTATAGCTAATGCCGCAATTGAGTCCGCCCGAATCATGCACGCGCAGCAGCCGCTCTATCTCCTCACTGAACACAAAGCTCCAACCCAAACTCCAGGTGCCCTCATTAAAGCGGGTGATTTTCTCGCCCTTGTCTTTATCCGGACTAATCCGGTTACCACCATAGTTGGAATAGAGCAATGAAAGCGTATATGGGTGCCAATCAGAATAGCCAAAACTATAGGTAAAATCTGGGTTCCAGGGCTGTTGTGCATCCCCGTCTATATATTTATAACCAGTTACAGAGGCCTGCCAATGGGTCATCGGATTCCAGGTGATGGTGGTGGTGGCCGTTTGCCCGTTTACGGTGCGGTTGCCTTGGCTGTCATTGCCTGAAATTTGGGTATTGCGAATAGGCACATGATACCCGCCAGATACCTGAAATTCCTGCAATGCTGCTTTCCATTCATTTTCCAGCTCTGTGTTACGCATCTCTTCAAAATCAATCGCAAAGCTACTCATAAATCCATCATGCATTTGCTGCCAAATATCCTCCGCAGGCGGTGCTGCTTTGACGGTAAAAGCCAATATACATACAACAATAGGTAAGGAAATACGCATGCAGAGTATACTACCTATAGTTGTTATTTTGTCCAGCATTGCGTGCACTCTCATCGCAGGCTATAGTGCATGCATGGCACATGTAATTGGTATTATAGGGAAAATTGGCAGCGGCAAAAGCAGCGTGGCAACGGCGTTGAAGCAGCATTTTGGCCGCAACGCAACCGTGCTGGATGCAGATAAAATGGTGGTAGAATGGTATAAAGACCGTGAGTTTATAGAAGAACTACAAGATTTATGTGCGGATATTTCACCTGAAAACAAAACCATATTTGGCGAAAAGAAAATTGAGAAAGATGTTGTGGCCGAACATGTGAAACATAACTCACCTTACTGGCAAGCCTTAGAGCGTTTGATTGGTGAGTGGTTTTATAATGCGCTACATGCACAGAAAAAAATGCGTAATATTACCCATGTGATTGTGGATGCACCTACCTTATATAAACGCACCCATGAAACATATCCTGGTAGCCATATGGGCCTGATGCTGGACAGTGCGTTGATTGTGGATACAAAGGCGGAGATACGCAAGCAGCGCGCGGTCCACCGCATGCAAGAAGAAAGAGGCATGACACAAGGAGGAGCAATAATACGTTTTAATGAAATGGATAGATTGCAGCCAAGCACAAAACAGCTGGAAGAGATAGTATCTGCGCATAATATCTCCTATCATATTATTGAGAATAATCTGGATAAGGCAGCGCTTAACAATGCTATAGAAAAAATAGTGCCTACGCTTAATGCTGGCCTTTCAAACTAGTGCTCGTTATAGACACGGGCATGATGACGAAACCTCTTGCCCTTACCATTGCGATTATTGGCCGCCCGAATGTGGGCAAGTCCACGCTGTTTAACCGCCTTACCGGCAGTAACCACGCGCTGGTGAACCCTATTCCTGGCCTGACACGTGACCGACGCTATGGCGAGGCCACCATTGGCGGCTTGAGTTTCACCGTGATTGATACAGCAGGTTTAGAGCAAGAGGATGGCCAAGGGCTGGAGCAGCATATGATGCAGCAAACCCGCGCCGCCATTGAAGAGGCCGATGCGCTGTTTTTTGTATATGACGGACGTGATGGCATTACCATGCAAGACGAGCATTTTGTGGGCATGATCCGCGCGGCCAACAAGCCGGTGCTGCTGGTGGCCAATAAATGCGAAAATGCAGCAAAAGCAGAGGCCGGCCTGCAAGAAGGATACGCGCTGGGCTTCGGTGAGCCCATGGCACTCTCTGCCGAGCATGGCATTGGCACTGTGTATCTGGCCGATAGTATTTTAAAATGGGTGGAGGAAGGCACGCTCACCTTACCAGAAGAGGAAGACGAACAAGAAAAACCAGAGCTGCAGCTGGCCTTGGTAGGGCGCCCAAATGCAGGAAAATCCACGCTATTTAACACGCTACTGAAAGAAGAGCGCGCCATTGTGAGCGATGTGGCAGGCACCACGCGCGATGCGGTCTATGAAAGTATTTTGTGGGACGGTGAGGTGGTAAAATTGGTGGATACGGCGGGCTTGCGTAAACGTTCCCGCCGCAAGGATACGCCCGAGCAGCTTTCTGTATCTGATACCATGCATGCTATCCAATATGCCCATGTGGTGGTGCTATTGGTGGATTCTGTGCTGGGCATGGATAAGCAAGATTTCTCCATTGCAGAGCGCGTGCTGGAAGAAGGCAGAGCGCTGATTGTGGCCTTTAATAAATGGGATATTGCCGAAGAAAAACAAGCCTTCATGGAAGAAATGCGCTACCGGATGGAAAAGAGCCTGAGCCAGGCAAAAGACATTCCGCTGCTCACCATTTCTGCACTGAATAAAAAAGGGATTAAAGTGCTGATGAAAGAGGTATTTGCGCTGTTTGAATTATGGAACACGCGCATTGGCACTGGCCCACTCAATAGCTGGCTGCACCAAGCCACAGAGCGCCATATTCCGCCTTTAAGTGGCGGACGTCGTATCCGTTTGCGCTATATCACCCAGGCTAAAACACGACCGCCTACCTTTGTGCTTTTCACCAGCAGCAATGTGAATGAGCTACCCAAAAGCTATCTGCGCTATCTCACCAATGACATACGCGAGCATTTTGGCTTAAGCGGCACACCCATCCGCCTGCATTTGCGCAAAAACCATAACCCATATGGTGAGAAGTAAAACTCCTCATTACTACTGTTCCCTGTGGTTTAACCACAGGGTCAAATACTGATGCAGTATAACTAGATAGTCTTAAGCAAAATCAACCCTAGCCACACTGCGCAGACTGGCTTATGCTGCTGCTATGTTTCGTACCCATCTTTCCCGTTATATAGCCGTGATCAGCTGCCTGGTTGTGGCTGTGTTTTTTGCCTATCAAGCCACCGGTGTGGCTCAGATGTGCGCGGACGACATTGCCGCTGCCGCCTGCCAGGGCAGTGCGCAGGCGTTTTTCTCCAGCTTCATTCTTGTGTTCTGCCTGCCGCTTTTATGGCATGTGCGCACTGGCTGTGGCATATGGCGTGCCTATCTCGCTGCTATTCTTGGTGTGCTGATTTTGTTCTATCAACATACCGCCTATCTGCATACCATTGCCGATATCCGTACCTATAGCTATGAGGCCTTCTTAGCTGCGTTTTATCTCTGCGCAGGCCTGTGTTTTATTGGTATATTATGGCGCCTGGTTTTTGCACTGCATGCCGCATGGTTGTGGCTGTATTATCTTCTGCTGGCAGCTGTCTTCACCTGGCTGTTCACCGCCTTTGGCCGCAGCAGCTTTGAGCATTATCAAGCCCTCACCGGTGGCATGGTGTTTGCCATTAACTGGGACACTTTATTGCTCGGCGCTTATGAGTTTTTCAGCCCGCTTTCGCTGCTTTCCAGCCATATGCGTGTGCTCCTAAGCGCTGTTGCGGTGCTATTATTCGTAACACTCTTGCAGGCTGTGTGGGGCTTTGTGCGGCGCGGTGTGTTTACAGTTTCCACACGTTTTTCTGTGTTACTGCCTTTAATGGCATGCTTGTTAATCACACTGCTCTCATTGCCTTTTTCGGCCACGCAGCCAGTAAAAGAGGTGGTGGAAGCGCAACGGTTCCTCAACCGTCTGATTCCTTCCATTATGGCCTATAAAGATGTGCATGGCGTGTTCCCGCGCGATGTACGGGATGTGGGCGCAGAACGCTTGCAAGCGCCGCGCCTGGTGCAGGTGATGGACGAGCTGAGCCTGGGCTATACAGGCAGCTATTATTTCAGCAATCCGGAGAAATTTTGTATGGTACTGCCGCATCCGGGTGTGCCTTTTGGGTATCACAGCCTGACTAACACGCGTGATTGGCAGTTCATCGGAAAATCGGAATCGCTGGAAGAGATTTATGCCACCATTTGCGATGAAGATTTTTATGATACATCCGAAGGCATGCTGGCCAACCGCTTGGGAATGGACGCGCC
>JAHDHN010000027.1:0-9173 GCA_020631295.1 Rickettsiales bacterium | reverse complement strand
ATTTTTATGATACATCCGAAGGCATGCTGGCCAACCGCTTGGGAATGGACGCGCCGGACGACCCCATCGCACGGCTAAACAGCGCGGTGGGCGGGGATATTTTACTGCCCATGCACACGCCAGCTGCCAGCGTGGCGTTGGAAGATACGCTGAAAGACATGCGCAAGCGCGGCGAGATAGAATGATGGATAATATATATTGTCCTAATGTTACACTATTAGCGTCATCCTGGAAGTGCCGCGGCGCGGGACTATCCAGGATCCATTTATCATCACGCGTGTTGCCAAATGGACCCTGGATCTTCGCTAACGCTGCGTCCAGGGTGACGCATCTAAAGTAATGAATATGCAAAATAAAACAGCATTGCGTAACGAATATAAGGCCAAGCGTGATGCTATGGCTGAGGCGCAACGCATCTCACATTCTGCCACCATTGCGGCACATTTATTGCCGCTATTAAAGCAGGCCAGCTGCATTGCAAGCTATCACCCGATTGGCAGTGAGGTGGATGTGTTTTCCACACTCAACACACATCTTGATGCACAGCATCTCTGCCTGCCGGTGATCAATGGTGATCGGCTCACCTTTCACCATCTTGATGCACCTTTTGTACCGCATCCATCTTACAACATACCCGAACCTGTGGCAGGCAGCACCGCCCAGCCGGAGATTATTTTGGTGCCGGCCGTGGCGCTGGATATAAAAAGAAACCGCCTGGGCTATGGCGGCGGGTATTATGACCGCAGCCTGCCTTATTACCCAAACGCCACCACCATTGGCGTGGGTTTTGCAGCACAATTGGTACCAGAAGGATTGCCTGCAGAGGCACATGACGTGCTCTTAAGTGGCATTGTGACCGAACAAGGGCTGCAATTATGAGTACCTATTGCCAGGTGTTAGTGCCGCGCCCGTTTGAGGAGGCGTTTGATTATGCCGTGCCAACAGAAATAGCCGCGCCGGATGGCAACTTGCCACTGGGCAGCATTGTACGCGTGCCGTTTGGCAAACAGCATATGTGGGGTGTGGTATGGAGCCATAACCCCATCTCCGCGCCAAAAGAAAAAATCAAAGCGATAGAGGCAGTTTCACCCTTGCCTGCATTGTCTGAAAATCTGCGAGATTTTATTAGCTGGATGGCCGGCTATAGCTGCAACCCGCTAGGCAGCTGTGTCTCCTTGATATTACCACATAAAGACGCGCTGGAAGAGGCCGAACCAAAGCGTGACTTGCTTACACCATGCGAGCAACAAAGCCTCACCCTTTCTGAGGCACAACAACACGCAGCAGAACAGTTGCTGGCACAGCAAGAAAAAGGCGGGTTTTCGGTGTCAGTATTAGAGGGAGTAACGGGCAGCGGCAAAACAGAAATTTACATGGAAGCGGTGGCCAGTATTATTAAAAGCGGCAAGCAAGCACTGGTGATGCTGCCAGAAATTGTGCTGACCAACCAGATGATTTCCCGCTTTGCAAAACGCTTTGGCCAGGCGCCACTTTTATGGCACAGCAACCTCACACCGGCCATGCGGCGAGACAGCTTCCGCCTGATTGCCAGCGGCAAAGCACCCATTGTGCTGGGTGCGCGCTCGGCACTGTTTTTGCCCTTTGCAAGGCTGGGCGGCATTGTGGTGGATGAGGAGCACGAGCCGGCCTATAAGCAGGAAGATAATGTGGTATATCACGGGCGTGACATGGCTGTGGCGCGCGCCAAGCATGAAGAAATTCCCATCACCCTTGTCTCTGCCACACCGTCTTTGGAAACCGTGCAGAATATAAATGAAGGCAAATATACGCATATTAATATCAAAGGGCGCTATGGTGTTGCCTGCTTGCCGGATATGCATGTGGTGGATATGCGCGACCAGCAGCTGGATGCGCAGCACTGGCTCTCGGGTGAGGTGAAAACCGCTATGAAAGAAACGCTTGCGCGCAACCAGCAGGTACTGCTCTATCTCAACCGGCGTGGTTACGCACCGCTCACGCTGTGCCGCACTTGCGGGCACCGCTATCAATGCGATTTCTGTGAGAGCTGGCTGGTGCAACATCAGCATAAGAAAAGCCTACAATGCCACCATTGTGGATACACAGAATCCTTGCCAGAAAGCTGCCCGGAATGCGGAAAGGAAGACAGTCTGGCCGCCTGCGGCCCTGGTGTAGAGCGGCTGGAGGCGGAGGCTGCCTCATTATTTCCAGAGGCGAAGACATGCGTGCTTTCCAGCGACCATATGGCCGGCAATGCCAAAAGCCAGGCGCAGATTGAGGCCATTATTGCCGGTGAGATTGATATCATCATCGGCACGCAAATGGTGGCAAAAGGGCACCATTTCCCCAAACTTACCTGTGTGGCGGTGATTGATGCGGATATGGGGTTAGAAGGCGGTGATGTGCGCGCGGCGGAGCGCTCATTTCACCTTCTGGCACAGGTGGCTGGCCGCGCCGGGCGGGAGAGTGCCAAGGGCCATGTCTATCTGCAAACATATGCGCCGGAAAGCGGCCTTATGCAGCAGCTCTCTGCGCAGGACAAAGCTGCCTTTACCGCTCATGAGCTCACACGCCGCAAGCAAGCCAATATGCCGCCTTATGGCCGCTTGGCTGCAGTGGTATTTTCAGGCAGCAATCAGCGCGCTGTGTGGGAGATGGCGCGCAGCTGGGTGGGCCACCTGCCAGGCAATATTGCACCACATCTGCAGGTTTACGGCCCGGTTACTGCACCCATGGGGCTATTGCGCGGCAAGCACCGCGTGCGCCTGTTGATACACAGTAAAAAAGACGTGCCGCTTTCGCATTATATGCAGCGTTGGAAAGCAGCAGCACCCGCCTCTCCCAGCGTGCATGTGAAGCTGGATATCGACCCGTATAGCTTTGTGTAAATGAGATAACTGCAATCCCTGACAAGCGAAGCGCAGATCGGGGATCCAGGATTAACAAGCACCATTTATCGTTTCGCCCTGGGCCCTCGCTTTCGCAAGGGCTACAAGAAACAAAATTGTATCACCCCTTCCCACCGCCAAAAAATTGCACGCATAAATCCAATACTTCATAGAAAGCATTCCAATCTTCTGCATGATGCGTCCTGTGATCAGGCGATGCTATGGTGGGCAACCAGGGCAGGTTGGCCGGGTCGTTATCCATCAGCACCACCTCATGAAAATGCTTATAGCCGCGCTGCCAATCTGCACATTTTTTGATGCCATATAGCAATGTCTCATACATCCGCTTATTGCGGTAAATGCTGTTATCGTCATAGTCTTCTACAGTACGAAATGGCAGGTCTGGATCATAACGCACACCACGCGGCATGGGTAGCTCCACGCCCAGCACCCGCAGGCGGAAAATAATCAGCTGCGCCGCTTCCAAAGCGGCGTTATATTGCGCATCGCTAATCAAATCACGCAGATGCATAATACCCAGAATATAGCCCGCTTTTGGGTCTTCTGCATAAGCATCACCCACATAGAGCGCTCGCTTGTTGCGTAAGGCTGGGTGCATGATGCGCGGATTGGATGTGGCATCATGGTCAGAATAAATATCAGATATAGTATGTTGATGGCCAGAATGTGGCATGGGGGAAATCTCCTTAAAGTAAGAAATACACACAGCCACAGAAAATCAGGCACACAGAATGCATGCAACTGAATGGAAATAACGGCCGTATGTATGGTTGAATGTCTGGAATCAGACATCGCACTATATAGCAGAGATCGCAAAAAAGTCCAGTGATTTTGGTGCGTAGAATCGCTAGACAGCGCTTAAAACACAATCTATCATGAAGTGCTATTTGGAGGAGCATTCTATGAAGAAGTTATTGATATTTGTGGCAATTATTGCGGCCATTGCGGCCTTTTTACTGCCAAGCATAAACCGTATTCCAACGTTGGATGAGCATGTGACCGCTAAATGGAGTGAGGTGCTAAATCAATATAACCGCCGGGCAGATTTGGTGCCTAATTTGGTGAATACCGTGAAGGGCTATGCAGCACATGAGAAAGACACGTTCCTGGAAGTAGTGGAAGCACGCAAGCAGGTAACAAACTTGAAGGTGGATGCAAACACGCTGAACAACCCGGCCTTGTTCCAACAATTTGCTGCTGCGCAAGACGGGTTATCCTCGGCCCTTTCCAAGCTGCTGGTGACCGTGGAGCGCTACCCAGATTTGAAAGCCAGCACCAATTTTGTTACCTTGCAATCCCAGCTGGAAGGGACAGAAAACCGTATTGCGGTAGCACGCCGTGATTATATTGAAACCGTGCGTGCGTTTAATACAGAAATCCGCACCTTCCCTGGCCGCCTGTGGAACACGTTTTTGTATAATATGAGCAACAAAGAAAACTTCACCGTGGAAGAGCAAAAAATGGAAGTGCCAGACGTTACATTCTAGAGTAATGTTTCTCCATGAATAGTTACATTAGATATCTGTTATGTGTTGCCCTGTGGCTGCAGATAGGTACGGTTTTTGCTGCGCCTTCTTTCCCTGCACTGTCTGGCCGGGTGGTGGATAAAGCTGCGTTGCTAACACCCGAAACAGCCGCCCAGCTTACAGCCCAATTGCAGCAATTTGAACGTGAACATGGCAGCCAGCTGGTGGTGGCCACAGTGCCTTCTTTGGATGGCTACGTGATTGCTGAATACGGATATCAGCTTGGGCGGCATTGGGGCATTGGGGCTGAAGAAACCAATAATGGCACCATCTTGCTGGTCGCGCCGAATGAAAAGGAAGTGCATATTGCTGTGGGCTATGGCTTGGAAGGCGCCATTCCAGATGCGATTGCCTCTAGCATCATTCAGCAGGAAGTTCTGCCCGCATTTAAAGACGGCAACATGGAGGCAGGAATCATGGCTGGCATCACCTCCATGATGCAGGCCGCCAAAGGCGAATATGCGCCCAAGCGTTTTACCAGCGAAGATATTGCCGAAATCATTCGCATGATTGTGATTATCACCTTTGTGGCGCTGCATATTTATGCCCTCTGGCGCCAGGCCAAACATGGCAAGGGCAGCGGTGGCGTATATACACTTGGAAATTACGGCACACGCCGTGGCCGTGGGTTTAGTTTAGGCGGCGGGAGTTTTGGCCGAGGCGGGGGATTTCGCGGTGGCGGAGGCAGCTTTGGCGGTGGTGGCGCCAGCGGCCGCTGGTAACACCATAGTGACTCTTATTATCTCCACCATTTATGCTGTAAGTAGCAACGCGCAACGCTGTGTGCATAGTCTTTTTCTGTGTCATCCACAGCCAGCAGCAGCAACTCATATAGCCCTGTTTTAATCGTATCGAGCATATTGATCTGATCTGTAAACCCGGTGGTGTAAGAATGCCCTATTTGCAGCACCTCCAACGCTGCTCCTGTGAGCGGTACAGCGGGCGTTGCAGAAGCAACATCCACTGCCTCCAGTGGCAGGCTGGCAATCATCATCTCCGTACTGGCATCCATTGCTATGCTACTACCAATAGCTGGGGATAAGATGGAGCCATCCATTCTATAAAGCAATGCAGTGATATCTGGATTACCGCTGGCGGATAACGACAGATTCACAGAAGGTAAATTGCTGTTATAATTATCCGCATCTCCGATAAGTTCCAAAAATGCTTTTACCGTTGGGTTGCTCAGCACCTGCCAGGTGAAAATACGTTGATGGTAATTGCCCGTCATGCCCGCTTCAGGTGCAAATTCCAAAGGCCGCCAGGCCAGGGCAATGCTGGGCGAAGGCGCTGAGAAAGGAGATTCCTCAAAATTATATTCTACCTTGCCTTTAAAGAGCTGCTCATGATCTGTTAATTCCAGTGATTCCTGATGTATCAGTCCGCCACCCATCTTGTGTTCCACATCTTGCAGCACCAATAATTGTGGGCCAGCAGCACCGAAAATACTACACTCCGTCGTCAGCGGGTTTATGCTAAAAATATCACCGTCACATTGCCGTGCGTCTACTGCAGCAATCAGCGCAATAGGCGCATGCAGATTATCACACGGAGCCTTGCGGCGGTAGCGCAATACATCATCCTGCACGCGTACAGAGCCATCACCACCTATCAAGCCGCTCTTATAATGCATGCTCATATCCGTAAATGTGGTGCCGGTGCTGTCTGCATTGATAAATTTGAGATTGCGCTCCTCTTCCCCAAGGTCCATCGGTTGAGAGCTTGGCAATATATGAGGAGAGCTACTGCTATTTGCATATTTATCAAAGGAACCAAAGCCGTTAGCGCCATGGCTCATCAGCAGATAAGGCGGGTAATTATGCTCTTGCTGTGCCGTAGACGGATAAAGATTCTGCAACGGCTCTACCACATCTGTGATGCTGTTATAGACTAACATGAAAATACCGCTCACATTGGGTATCAACATGTAGTGTTGTGCGGTGGTGTCCCATTCTATGTAATGCGTGGCGCTCTGCTGGCTGTGCCCGTTAGAGACGCTATAGGTGAAGCGATTATTAAACCCATCAATAGCCATATCCCTTTCCAGGCCCAGCGTGCGCACTGGCGGCATGCCATGGAACACATCACGCCGCGTGCTGCCCGAATCTGATGCAATGCGTTGCACACCATCAATAACATTTTCTTTGCATAAACCCGTTGCTGCATCACGCAGCTCCACACCAAAATCAGCTGCGCCAAATTCTGTGCGGATAGGCGCTGGGCATGGATAACGATAATGCAGCGCCGCATAAAGCTCTATCGCTTCTTCCAGCACTGTCATTTTATCATATATCTCTGTTGTGGCATCGGCTGCACGCTCTTCGCGGCTTAATGTATAAAGGCTCACGCTCACAAATAACAGCAACAGCACAATCAAGCTCACCTCAATAAGCGAAAATCCCGCCTGCGGTGAGGCAGCCATTGCGTTCTTGGAAGAGGACGGTATAGACATAGACATCAACTCAAATGTAGCATGAAAATGGCAAAAACGCAGAAAAAATCAGGCAAAAAACCCTTCTATGATAGCTGGACCTTCTTTTTCATCATGGTGGGTATTATTTTGGTGGTGCGCATTTTTGCCTATTCGCATTATGTGATTCCGTCTGGCTCGATGATGAGCTCACTGCGCGAGGGAGATTTCATCATCGCCAATAAATATGTGTATGGATATAATCATCACACTGTGTGGTTCCTAAAACATTTGCCGTTTAAGGGGCATTATTGGGAGCATAAGACACCCACGCCAGGCGAGGTGGTGATTTTTGCACCGCCACATCATTTGGGCATTGATTTTATCAAGCGTGTAGTGGCTGGCCCGGGTGATAAGGTACAAGTAGTAGCGGGTCAGCTATTCATTAATGACAAGAAAATACAGCGTGAATTTGTGGATGAGGTGGAACTAACATTGCGTAACAAAAAGAATAATAACGGGCTGTTGCCCGCCATGCGCTATATTGAAACATTGCCGAATGGCAGCTCTTACACCGTGCTAGATTCAAAGGTGAGCCGCTCGGGCGATCATTTTGGGCCAATTACGGTACCAGAAGAACATTATTTTGTACTAGGTGATAACCGCAACCATTCGCAAGATAGCCGCTTTATTGGCACCATTCCACGCTCTCATATTATCGGCCGGGCACAGGGGGTGATTTTCTCCACGGAAGAACCAATCTGGAAATTCTGGCATTGGTTTGGCGGGTTTAGAGGCGAACGCTTATTCATGCCAATGAAAGAAGCGCAGCAAGATCTGCCACAAACATAAGAAAGGCAAGCTACATGACATCACACACACAGAAAAAAGAGCCGCTGCTGAACCGCACCTTCTGGGTTATTTGGGCAATGCTATTAATTGGGCTGATTGTGGCAGACTTTCTGCAACATCCGCATGGTGCCTTTGCCATTGATAACAACCATGTGTTTTATGCTTGGTTTGGCTTTGCAAGCTGCGCCGTGCTGATTATTGTGAGCAAGCTCTTGGGGATTGTTCTCAAGCGTAAGGATGATTATTACGATGCGTAGCCTGCTCTTTGTTGCACTGCTGATTGGCGCGCTGATTATGGGGCTGTTTTGGCTGTTTCCTGCTGCGCGCCCCAGCTCGGATTACTCTTATGCGCATCTGGCCTATCTCGCGCTTTTATTATGCTATCTTGGCCTAGGTGTGTCGTGGGAAAATCAACAATGGAAGCAAAACCTCTCTTTTGCGGCCATTTGGCTGGTGCTGCTTTTTGTGTTTGTGCTGGGCTATAGTTACCGCGCAGAATTTGTAGATCTGAAAGACCGTATGTTAGGCAATTTACTGCCCAGCCACGCACAACGCCATGAGGACGGCGCTATTATGTTACGCCGTGCTGAAGGCGGGCATTTTTACTTCACCCTTTCAGTGAACCGCACACCAGTGCGCTTTATGGTGGATACCGGCGCAAGCAATATTAGCCTGAGTAAGAAAGACGCAGCGCGCGTGGGCATTGATGTGACGAATCTGCGCTTCAATCAGCCTACCCTCACCGCCAATGGCACAAGCATGAGCGCGCATATCACGCTAGATTCCATTGGTGTGGACGGCGTGGTGTTTTACGACCAACCTGCCACAGTGGCACGCAACCTCTCAGGCAATTCCTTGCTAGGCATGGCATTCCTAGACCAGTTTCATTCGGTACAAATAGAGGGCGACATACTCACGCTGGTGCCTTAGATATAGTATCACCATAATAGGTTTTGCTGCGGTGTTTTTTCTGTCCTCTGTCACCCGTCTTCTGTCATCTGTATCGCAGGGGCCTATAAGCCGGATTCTGTCCTGAAGGATTACCTTCATGGGCTGTTATTCATCTTGGGTGCTGGCATGCCAGCTACCGTCTTTGCAACCTACCCGAAAACCAGGACAAAGAATGCTGCCACAAGCGGTTTTCCTATTTGGTCTTGCTCCGGATGGGGTTTACCTTGCCGCATACAGTCACCCGCAGCGCGGTGCGCTCTTACCACACCATTTCACCCTTACCATGCAAGCATGGCGGTATATTTCTGTGGCACTTTCCGTCAGGTTTCCCTGCCTGGCCGTTAGCCAGCATCCTCATTCTTTGGAGTCCGGACTTTCCTCTGCGCGCTTAAAAAACGCCACAGCAACAGCCCAGCCCCTGCAAGCCGTTGTCTAATGTGTTTTACGCCAGCTGTAAAGCGGCAGCTTTTTTGATTTCCTTGCTAGGCACGACATGCTAGGCTACAAATAGGCTAAACCATAAATCAAGGAGTGTTACTGTGTCTG
>JAHDHN010000026.1:5128-15882 GCA_020631295.1 Rickettsiales bacterium | reverse complement strand
TGCATGCGGCAGGCCACCAGGCAGCCACCAGCACGGCAGAGCAGGCGCTCTCGCGTTTTGCTGTGCATGCAGCAGTACCTGCAACACATGCTGCACCGGCAAGTGTGCATTATGGCTTGCAAGCACCTGCTGCTCATAGCTTTGCGGTACCACGTCCACAGTATGCTTCTGCACCACCTGCGGCGGCGGCCAGCAGCTCACTTTTTGCACAAGCACCTTTGGCGCCCGCGGCTAATGTAGAAACGGCTATCCATACAGATGCAGAAGCGGGAAATAATGCAGTGGAAGCAGAGGCCTTTCCATTGGGTGCTGCGCGCTGCCAGCTGCATAATACCTATATTGTATCTCAGGCGGCAGATAGCATTATCATTGTAGACCAACATGCGGCGCATGAGCGTTTGGTGTATGAGCAAATGAAGCAGCAAATGGACGAAAATGGCATTGCCCAGCAGGCCTTGCTTATTCCTGAGATTATTGAGCTGAACGAGGATGATGTTATCCGTGTGGTGCCGCATCTTGCTTCTATGAAAGCACTGGGCCTTGAGATAGATGTGTTTGGCGCGCAGGCATTGCAGGTGACGGCCATTCCGGCCTTGTTTGGTAAGGTAAATATTCGTGAACTTACCCTGCAATTGCTGGATGATATTATAGAATATGGTGAGGCTTTTTCGCTGCAAGAACATCTGGAAGAGATTTGCGGCACCATTGCCTGCCATGGCAGTGTGCGTGCCGGCCGTGCGTTGCATATTAATGAGATGAACGCGCTGCTGCGCCAGATGGAGGCCACGCCGCATTCTGGCCAATGCAACCATGGGCGCCCCACCTATGTGGAGCTAAAGCGCAGCGATATTGAAACCTTATTTGGCCGTCGTGGATAATTTATTTAATAACGCACAAAAGCGCCAACAGCGTGCACGTAAAACGACTGTGGATGAGCATTTTCTGCATGCGTTTTGCATGGAAGTGCTGCAAGAAGATGTGCAGCAATTTGCAGATATGGCATTGCAGCCACAGCATCTGCAGACGTGGCCTGTTGCGGATGGTGCGCATGAGGCCTTGGCCTATGACACAAGCAACACACCGGTGAATGATGATGGCAAAAAGGCGCTGATTTCCTTTCTGCATCTGCATTGGAATAATGATATTCCTGGTGTGCTGCGGCAATATTATAATGCACTTGCGCCAGGCGAAACATTGCTAGGCTGTATGCTGGGTGCGGGCAGCATGGCAGAAACCAAGCAGCAGCTTATGCAGGTAGAAACCATGCTGCATGAGGGTGCCGGACGCCGCTTTGCACCGCTGCTTGATATCAAAACCTTGGGCAGTTTGCTGCAACGTGCAGGCTTCACCAGCCCTATTGTCAAAGAAGAAATTTTCACCTTGCGCTATAATTCTGTGCTCACTGCGTTAAAAGATCTGCGCGCTGCAGGGGAGCAATCCTGCTTGCTAGATACAACATATTTTAGCCGTGCTTTATATCATCATATCCAAGCGCCCATACCAGCCTATGAAGACCATATGCATGTATTGTTTTGGGCCGCGAAGCGTTAAATATCCCACATATCGCCATAAGCTTCTTTGTGCGTGGCCAAGGCTGCCATGGAGGCAATGACACCGCGAATAGGGCAGATTTCATAGGCCTCATTGCGCGCCTCTGTGTCTTGCTCACAGGCGCTCTCAAAACTCATACCGCGCGAATTTAAATTGCCCTTTTCATCACGTTCATTATTCACCCGGAACGTGCAACCCACCGCCTGATGCCCAATCATATACACCATCGGCTCAGCCGGGTTGCCGCCCACCGTATCAATGGTCGGAATACCTTCCTGAATCAGCACCTGCTCACTTACCGTGCCTTCTTTAATGCCATGCATTTTATTGCGCTGCTTTTTGTTCAGCTGCAGCACCTCATCCGCATGCTGCACGGTCATAATTCCCATACCATAGGTGCCTTTATCCGCCTTGATGAACACATAGGGCGTATCGGTAATGCCATATTGTGCATAGCGCTCAGCAATACGTTTTAAGGTTTTTTCCACCTGCAGCGCCACGCATTCCAGGCCGGTTTGGCTCTTAAAATCAATATTTGCGCAATAGCTATGCAAGCCACGCAGCAGCCACGGGTCTATATCAAACGCCTTGCCGAAGGCGCGCACCACATCTTCATACACATCAAAATGCACCGCCTTGCTGCGCGTGTGCCAGCCTAACTCAGGTGAAGGAATAATCGGCACATCATGCGCAGAAAGCACATCCATCGCACCGGCTGATAAATCATTATTCAGCAGAATCAAATCCGGGTTTTCTAGGTGTGACAAGGGTTGATAGGTCAGCAAATGGCCAGAGGCTGATTCCAGCTCTGTTGTTTCTTCCACCGCGTCGCTATAAAGCACCACGTCGCGCTCACCACCCATGCCTGCCACAATGGAGGAAAGATAATGCACATGGTCTAGATAACGCACATTGCGCGTGTGCCGTTCTGGCAGCAGGGCAATATGTGTGGCATGTGGGTAATAGCGTGCAAAATACGCATCACTATGCTGTGTGGCAATGGTACGCGCCTCTGCCGACATCACATTCCAACCTGCGGGAAATAAATTCGTGTCCACCGGCGCAATCTTATGGCCGCTATGGCGCAGATCCACGGAGGTGGCAAAAAACGGCACCACATCCTGGCCATATTCCGCAAGCCATGCGGCAATGGCCTCCTGCTTGCCCTCCAGTTTCTGATGCAAATGCTCTATAATAAACGACGCTGCCATGTGAATATGGATAAGCAGAGCCAGGGAATATAGCAAGGGTGGATTTAGAGATAATGGTTATGTGAATGAGGTATTATACTGCTCGTTTACTTTTGCTGTTATACTCGCAGGCGGCTGAGTGCCATAACCTGAGAACAATACTTGTCCTATACTACTTAAATCATATGTTTCTTGTTTTGTAATATGCTTAAATAAGGGTATTTTCTTGCTTTCTACAAATACATAATACCATGCATCATGCCCTGTTTTATCTGCAGCTTGAAGTAAGAACACACTGGATTTATCTTTTTGGATCTTTTCTGAAAATAGCATAATTACTTTTGTTGTTCAGGGCCATCACCTTGTGTGATTTCACCGCCTTTTCCTTTTCCTTCCAATGTGGGGCCATCTTTTAAAGGTGGTGATGTAGGAATATCTTGCCCTGCTTCAATAGCTTTTTTAAATGATTTAATTCTATTGGCTGCGTCCTTTAGTTGTTCAATAGACAATGTTGGCACAATGCGTACCAAGGGGCGCAAAGGCGTATCTCTATCTTCAGGAAAAACGTCAATATTATCGGCTTTAGGTGGAAGATAAGGCACACTGAACACACCCGTGCGTTGTGCAAGTTCCAATGATGCTAAAAATGGATTATTGCCTACTTTTTGATTATTATCACTGAATATTTTTTGAGCCTCTTCTTTACCATAAAATTGTTCTGCAGCATCTTTGGTCGCATTGGATAATGGAACTTTGCTCATAAATTCAAGTTCCATCATGGTATAAAAACCACCATTAGGTTGATAGCGAATAATATTTTCACCTTCCAAGACATCTCGCATCACTTTTGTTTTTTCTGCATATACTGCTGCATTCTTTCCAACATATTTATCTCTGTGTTCTAATGCTGCTTTCAAAATAGCTTGAGATACTTCTGCAGGGTGCACAATACCGCTTAATTGTCCGTTGGCTGCTGCTTCAGCTAGGCCGTTTTCTTTTATACGTTTTTGTTTTTCACCCTCAATTTTTACCATAATGCCATCATCTGCACATACTGCATAGCCGGCCCTATCGCTAGATGCACTGTCTGCTTTTGAAATACTGTCTACAAATACAATCATTTTTTCGAAATCTGTGCCCACAGATACATCCAGTAATGTAACCGCTCGTTCTTCTTCATGCGCCAATTCAAAATAGAGTGAATCAGCAATCACATTGCCGCTCTTCCATTTATTCAAAAATAAATCACGTATAGATTCCAACTCCTCTTTGGAATGTTTGTAACCAGTTGGGTTACCTGAATCTGTGAATGGAAAGGTAAAGCAAAATTCTTCACGTTTTAGGTCTACGTTTTTTTCTAGTGCTTTTTGGTAAGCATATTCAATCACACGGTCTAATTTTTCACCATTGCCACCTTTTACAGCAAAACCATCTGCTGTGGTATCAAATGTAATAACCTCTTTATTATGTTTTTTAAACATACCATGATACACACCAAAGCCAGGCTCATGTACAATAACAGGGCCATCTAAAATAGGGATTACCAAATCCATGGCACCGTTAGCACCAGCAGTTAATATAAAATGATTTGCATTATAATTTGTATTGTGACGGTCATTAAATGCTTCTGCTATTTCTTGCCGGTAATTTGCACCACCTTGAAAGGCAGTATAGTTTCTTGCGCTGGGTGTTAGTAGCTTCTCATCAATGCCAAGTGCTTTTGCCGCATTTCTAATTTGATCTCCTGTAAA
This sequence comes from Rickettsiales bacterium, assembly GCA_020631295.1. Classification (GTDB taxonomy): domain Bacteria; phylum Pseudomonadota; class Alphaproteobacteria; order Rickettsiales; family UBA8987; genus JAHDHN01. Next base: position 11,390 of record JAHDHN010000026.1, on the reverse strand, counting down.
CAGCCCATCTTCAAAGCCACGATCTTGAAAGTAATGCAAAATACCTGTATCTGATAAATAAGGGCTTACTGGTTCCGTTGGATCACCTAATGTAAATTTGATGAGGTCAAACTTATCACTCATTTCATTATACATACCATTAATAAAGCGGTATATAGAGGGTGTAGAGTGTCTTGATTCAGATGTCATACTTACCATAATGTGTAATCCTTTATATAAAAAAAACGTAGTTCAACATAACACATTAAGAAAATAATTCAAATACAATATTGATTAATGGTTGTTAACGTTTTGTACTGCAGTATTACAATACTCTCCTAGAAAAAATGAACCAGCTGCGGTAGAAGCAGCGTCATGAAACGCACCAGTAATCAGTATGATGCCGCCAGGCCACAGCATTCTGTGTGGGTGAATGCCAATGCGGGCACAGGGAAAACACGGGTATTGATTGACCGTGTGCTGAGGCTGCTGCTGGATGGTGCACAGCCAGAGCAGATATTGTGTCTGACTTATACCAATGCAGCGGCCACAGAGATGCAAACGCGCCTGCAACAGCAGCTGCAGGCCTGGCATATGGCCGATGAGGCGCTGCTGCAGCAAAGCCTGCAAGAAATGCTGGGCAAACCTGCCACCCAACAGCAGCATATTCGTGCCAAAAGCTTGTTCCGCACGCTGATGTTGCAACATGGGCAGGTGCAATTTGCCACTATCCATAGTTTTTGCCAGTCATTGCTGATGCAATTTCCGCTGGAGGCAAATACGCAGCCTTATTTTACCGTGCTGGAGCCACAGGCGCAGAAGCAATTGCAGGAAACAGCCTGGAAGCGCACATTAGCAGCGTTGGAGGATGAGCTGCCTTATTGCTTGCAGGTGAAAGAGGCGCCTTCTGTGCGCGATGATGTGCTGCATATGCGGCAATTATGCATCCGCAACCAGCAGCCGATTGATGCGCTTCCAGATGAAGCTGCCTTGCTGCAGCATTTTGACTTAGACGTTACAGAAGCGCCAGACGCACCGCTTGCCCGGGCGCTGCATAAAGCCCAGTGCAATGAGCTGTTTTGGCAGCAATTGCTGCTGGCTTGGCAGGGCAATCCCGAAAAATATGCCGCGCGCAGCCAGGTGCTGCAGCAGCTTCTGCATCTGCAAGAGGATGAGGCGCGCGCAGCAATGCATGAGGCCTATTTCACGCTGTTTTTTCGTAAAGACCGCACGGCGCGCAAAAGAATTGGCTCGATTTTGCTGAAAAAAGAACGTGAGCGCTTTGTTCAGCTGGAGGCGCAGATTGCACAAGAGCAAGAGCGGCTGGAAGCAGCACTTGAAGCGTCCAAGCGGCAAGACGCGCTGCACTATACGCACAGCCTACATCATTTACTGCAACGCTATGAAGCAGCATATACGGCCGAAAAACACGCGCAGGCCGCGCTGGATTTTGATGATTTGCTGTTACGGGCGCATTTTTTGCTGCATCACACAGAGCATAAAGACTGGGTGCGCTATAAGTTGGATTGGCGCTTGCAGCATATTTTGGTGGATGAATCGCAAGATACCAGCCCGCTACAATGGCATATTTTGCACGCGTTGCTGGACACGTTTTTTACTGAGCATGAAGGAGAAAATGCAACCCAGGCGCTGCAACCCAGCCTGTTCATTGTGGGTGATGAGAAGCAATCAATCTATAGCTTCCAGGGCGCGAATATGGAGGCGTATCAAGCGGTACGTGAATATTATGATGCCATGCAATTGCAGTATAAATTAGACTGGAAGAATGTGGCGCTGGCCACCAATTTTCGTTCCTCGCAGCGCATTTTGGATGTGGCAGACAGCATGCTGCAGCAGATTGAGCGCCCGTCTATCGCACCGCATACCGCCTTTTTTGCAGAGCTGCCAGGCTATGTGGCACAGCACCCGCTTATTCCACGCAAAGAAGGTGATACGGTAGAGACGCAGCGCACAGAGCTGGCAGAACAGATTGCCGCGCATATAAAACAGCTATTGGAACATAATACACAGCTGGAGAGCAAAAAGCGGGCGGCAGAGCCGGGCGATATTTTGGTGCTGGTGCGCAAGCGCAACCAGTTTGTAGAGCTACTCACAAAGGCGCTGCAGCATCATGGCATTGCTGTTTCAGGTGCAGACAGGCTGGTGGTGCAGCATGCACTGCCGGCGCAAGATATTCTGTGTGCCATCCAAGCCCTGCTCACGCCCTATGATGCGTTAAGCCTGATGCAATTGCTGCGCGGGCCGTTTTGTGATGTACCACTTGCCACAGCCTCTGCCTGGGCTGCGGATAAGAGCAAAACACTCTATGAACATATGTTAGAGAGCGAGATAGCAGACTGGTACAACTATTGGCAGGAGATGGCACTGCATGCCTCCTGCAAGCAGTTTGTAACGGCCTTTTTGCAACATGCACCGCATGTGGAATGTTTGCTACAGAAACATGGTGCGGTGGCGCGTGATATTATCACGCGAATTGAGCAACATGCGTATAGGTGGCAATTGGCACATCCGGGCGGCAGCTTGCGCCATTGGCTGCATGAGGTGCAATTAGAGTTCACTGAGCTAAAGCGTGACATGGAAACAGCAGGCAATGCGGTGCGCATCATGAGCATTCATGGTGCCAAAGGCTTAGAAGCGCCCATTGTGTATCTGCCTGATACTACCGATATCCCCATTCTGAAACATGCAGTACATTGGGACAGTGCGGCTTCCATGCCGGTAAGCACACGCAGTAGCATTTTGCTTCCTGCCATGCTCCAGCCGCTCAAAACACAGGAAAAAGAAGCCATGCAGCAGGAATATCATCGCCTGCTTTATGTGGCCATTACCCGTGCAGAAGAGCAGCTTTATATGTTTGGCACAGAACCAGACAGGCTCAAAGAGGCGCCGCATTATTATGCTGTGCTGGAAGCTTCTTTACAGGCGCTAAGTGCCGATGAAACAGAAGATGGCGTGCTGGCTTATGGCACAGCGCCACAACAGTTAGCGGATGTAGTGATACCGGCAAAGATACCCTCTGCCACTGCCGCTCTTAAAAGTGCGCCAGCTATAGCACACAGCACGAGTCAGCATGCGATTATAAAACATAATGAAAATCATACCGTTAATAAAAACAATGAGAGTGATATTGCTGCCATGCAAGGCACGCAGCTGCACCGTATAGTAGAGCTCTATTGCAGCAATAACCAACTCACGGCCGCCCAATCTATAGAATCATTGGGCGAAGAGATGCCTAATAAAACAGAATGGGTGCAAAAATTAGAAGCACTATTTAATGATCAAACTCTTGCATGGATATTTGATAAAGCGCAGGGAAAAAGTGAGGTGCCAATTATCTATGAAGGCAGGCTTTACCGCATAGACAGGCTGGTGCGGCATAATAATATATGGCACATTATAGATTATAAAAGCCACAGCAATACCACCATTACGGATGATATAAAACAGCAGCTTAATATGTATAAATCAGCACTCTCAATGCTACATCCTGAAGACAGCATCCAAACATATATTTTATGGCTGCATGACAATAGATTAGAAAATGTTTAGCCAATCTTTTGTTTGTATAATAGATTGATTAATGTTATGTTTCTGGCCGTTTAACACTAGTATGGGCATGACATACCAGGAGAATTTTATGCATAGATTTATGTTATTTATATCAACTATTGTGATTGGTGGGGCTGCGTACGCACAATCTGCTGCTGAATCTGTCAATCAACAAGTATTAGAGAAATTGCAGCATGTTGATATGGATGCGTTAGCGCATGACACCTCTACAACAAGAGAGGTGGAGGAAACCGTGCGCTACTATATTAATGACCAAATAGGCGCATTGTCTGACTTGCCTGATTCTCCTGCAGAGCACCCTGTGCATTATAAGCCACGTATATCGGTATCCGGTAGTGGTTCAGAAGATAATCTAAATGCATCTATGGGTATTTTTGTGCCTTGGGCGCCTAAAGGCCTCTCAGATTCTGCAGCCTATGTTGATATTACAGGAAGTGGAAATTTTTCCGATGATTTCGGTGATAATATCGAGTTTTCTGCCGGTGTCGGCATACGAAAAGAAGTGCTGAATCCAACCAAAAAGCAGGCTGTTATTCTGGGCATAAATAGTTTTGTGGATGGTAATTTTGATGAAAATGACGACTTCATGGGGCAAGTATCCATTGGCTTGGAAGCTGCGGGTGAACATTTCTCTCTATATGGAAATGCATATATGCCCTTTGAGAATTATGGCGATGCCGGAGAGCTTGTAGATGGCGCCTGTGTCCCGCGTAAAGGGGCGGATATTGGCCTGAGCGCGCATGTGCCGCTCATCAATAACCGCCAATTACATGCAGCAAGCTATGCAGAGTTGGAACTATACGGCCAAGGGTTTTTCTACACGGAAGAAGGTGCATTGCGTGAGTATCACGGTGGTATTGGCGGTGCCAGCCTGAAATATATGTCTGATTTTGGTGGGATGCTGCCCAAATATTCCCGCATTGAGCCTTATGTGGAAGCCGTGTGGGATAATGTGAATGAAGATGAAAATATGCAGGGTGGCTTAGAGCTATCTATACCGTTTGGCACAGATAAAATGGGCAATTTTGAGGCCAATCCACGCTATTATATGGCAATGGCAAGCCGTGCAAAACGTAACCTTGGCTTTAGCGGAGCTTGCAAACCCGCATATCAAAAAGAGTCGTTTAACCAGTGTAACCCTGATGATTTTAACACGTTAAATCTTGCTATTCTCAACGGCACAATTACAAATGAAGCCGCTGATGAGCAATGTGCAACAAATAATGCCACCCTATATATAAATTCAAATACGCTTGGCGGCACAGTACTCCTTTCAGCGGTTGAGCTAAACAGCCAATCATGTGTAAATGCATCTACCGGAGAGGTTACTATTATTCCTTCAGCGTCAACCTGCCCAGCAGGTACTGTGGTGAGCATTGGCTCATGCAGCTGTCCAGGTCGTTCTCCTGCAACGCCTGCAGGCAGCCTGCAATGCCTCATCACCAGCAATGATGATTGCCCAATCGGCACCTATGCAGATGTTGAAAATTGTGAATGCGTAAAACTGCCCACATGCCAGTCTTCTACAAATGCTGGGGTAATTGCGCATAGCTTCTCTGAAGATTTTCCGCTTGGCAAAGATGTGGCATGTAAAACACAGTGCGGAGAGAAGAGCTTCTCTACTGCGCTAGTACATCTGTGTGATGCGCTAGGAAGTCTTGCCGTTGTAGAAAATAACAATGGCGCTTTCTGCGGCGTGAGTTGCGCACTACAATAATATCAAGAAAGTGTTTCTCCCCGTGGTTTACTGCGTCCTGCGTAGCTCGAAGAGCGTAGCGGGAACCACAAGAAACAGAACTTAACGAATCATCGTACCGGTGCCGTGCTCTGTGAAGATCTCCAAGAGCAACACATGTTCCTGACGACCGTCTAAGATATGCGCAGCCTCTACCCCTTTGGAAATAGCGTGCACGCAGGTTTCTAATTTGGGAATCATGCCGCCAGTGATGATATCTTGCTTCACCAGCTTGCCAATATCTTCCACCGTGAGTTTGGAAAGCAGCTGCTTGTCCCCGTCCAGCACACCGGGCACGTCTGTGAGCATAATGAGTTTTCGTGCCTCTAACGCTGCAGCAATGGCACCAGCGGCCGTATCTGCATTGATGTTATAGGTCTCACCATTTTCCCCTGCTCCAATGGGCGCTACTACAGGAATAATATCGCTATGCTCCAAGGCCATGAATAAATCTGGCTTTACCTGCACTGGCTCACCCACAAACCCCAGATCGACAATTTTCTCAATATTCGACTCCGGGTCACGCTTATGGCGCTTGATTTTCTTTGCCGAAATCATGCTCGCATCTTTACCCGAAAGACCAATGGCCTGGCCGCCTGCCTGATTAATCAAGCTCACAATTTGCTTATTAATGGAGCCGGAGAGCACCATTTCCACTACGCCCACCGTTTCACGGTCAGTCACGCGCAAGCCATCAATAAAGGCGCTTTGAATCTTGAGTTTTTCTAACATAGCGCCAATTTGCGGGCCGCCGCCATGCACAATCACCGGGTTGATGCCCACCTGCTTCATCAGCACCACATCGCGAGCAAATTGCTGCGCCAGTGCCTCACTGCCCATGGCATGGCCGCCATATTTAATCACAAAAGTCTCACCTGCAAAGGCACGCATATAAGGCAGCGCCTCAGAAAGTGTCTTAGCTTTATGCAAATGGATATTCTCGTCTGTCTCTGTCAT
>JAHDHN010000026.1:1534-5028 GCA_020631295.1 Rickettsiales bacterium | reverse complement strand
TATGTCTTCTATGTATATTATTGCCGGTGAAGCCTCGGGCGATGTGCTAGGTGCGTCTATTATGGCAGCACTGCAGCAGCGCATGCCAAATCTGCAGCTGCATGGTGTGGGTGGTGTGCAGCTTACACGCCAATGTGGGCTTGCAAGCCTGTTCCCTATGGAAGAATTGTCCTTGATGGGGTTTTGGGAGATTTTGCCGCATATCCCTAAGCTCAAGCGCCGCATGAAAGAGGTGGCAGAGGATATTGCCGAAAAACAACCCGATATAGTGCTGAGTATTGATTCACCTGGCTTTACCTATCGCGTGGCAAAATTACTAAAACACGATGCACGCACGAATAATATTCCGCGTATTCATGCGGTGGCACCTACTGTGTGGGCATATAAACCCAATCGCGCTGCCAAAACAGCTGCGTTGTTTGATGCGATACTTTGCCTGTTGCCGTTTGAACCAAGTTATTTTGAAGCAGAAGGCATGCAAGCGCATTATATGGGCCACCCGGTGACCGAGCGTGTGATAGACAAGCACGCATTTACAGCGCCTGAAAATACACGCTTGCTCACCGTATTACCAGGCAGCCGCGCAGGAGAATTGCGTTATCATCTGCCTATTTTCACTGCAGCGTTAAGGCAATTGCTGCGCGTGCACCCAGATCTGCATGTTGCTATTCCCACCCAGCCGCATTTGCAACAACAGGTGGCAGAGGCCTTTGCCGATCTTCCACATAGCATACTCACCAATGATGCGGCAAAATGGGCGGCATATGCGCAAAGTGAGGCAGCCTTGTGCAAATCAGGCACTTCATCACTGGAATTATCGCATGCGAATGTGCCGCATATTGTGGCCTATAAGGTGCATCCCATTACTGCCTATTTAGTGCGCAAGATGGTGCAGGTGCCGTATGCGTCTTTGGTGAATCTGCTGCTACATACCACCACCATGCAGCATGGCGCTGCACGTGATTTTTCCTCTCAACCCATTGTACCAGAATTTATTCAGCAAGACTGCACGCCAGATGCACTATTTGCAGCGTTAGACACATTATTGCGCGATGCAACAGCACGCACAACCATGCAAAGCAAGCTGCAAGAAAGCATGCAGCAACTGCAATCACATAACATGCCGCCATCTGAGGCCGCAGCCACATTATTGGAGAAGTATCTATGCGTATAGCCACGTGGAATATTAATAGCGTTCGCCTGCGCCAGAATATGGTGATTAAGGCCCTGCAAGCAGAAAATATTGATGTGCTATGCTTGCAAGAAACCAAAACGCAGGACGAGTTTTTCCCCAAGGAGGCGTTTATAGAGGCGGGCTACCCCCATATAGCCATACGCGGTGAGAAATCCTATAACGGCGTGGCGATTATTTCCAAACTGCCGGTGGAAAACGTTCAGAGATGGAATATTGTGAATGAAGATGCACGGCATATTGCTGCCACGCTGCCTAACGGCGTGGATCTGCACTCTATTTACATTCCTGCCGGCGGTGATGAGCCAGACCGTGATATAAACCCAAAATTTGGCCATAAGCTGGATTATGTGGACGAGTTGGGCAAGATAATGCAGCGGCATTATTCTGCTACAGACAAAGTACTAGCCGTGGGCGATTTTAACATCGCGCCCTATGAGCATGATGTATGGTCGCACAAGCAACTCTTGAAGGTGGTGAGCCATACGCCAATTGAGGTGGAAAAGCTGCTGGCCTGCAAAGCCTCCCTTGATTTTAACGATATTGCACGGCGCTTTGTGCCGGAATCAGAGAAGCTCTATAGCTGGTGGAGCTACCGCAACCGTGATTGGCGCAAATCCAACCGCGGCCGCCGTTTGGATCACATTTGGGCCACGCAAACGCTTGCAAAACAGATTACAGATTTCACCATTATAGATGCCTATCGCGACCATGAAAAACCCAGCGACCATGTGCCTGTGATTGTGGATGTTGCATAAATAAATTTCCGTTCCCTGTGGTTTATCCACAGGGTCAAATAGTGATGCAGCATAACTGTTATAGTGATTTCATTTAACTTTTTCCTGTATCCCCGGGCAAGCACAAGCGCGACCCGGGGGCCAGGGTTAACAAGCACATTCTATCATTTCGCCCTGGGCCCTCGCTTTCGCAAGGGCTCCAAAATGGGAAATTGTTAACTGAAACCACAATAAATTTGATCCTGCGATCAAGTCGCAGGAAACAAGTAATGGTTAACTAAACGCCACCTGCAGGCAGCGATCATGCCCCGCTAAGTCATAAAAGCGTTTTGTTTCATAGTCTGAAAACAGGGCAGCAATGGCAGCGGATTGGCCTGTGCCATGCTCCAATAGCAGCACGCCATGCGGCGCTAACATGCGTGGTAACATGGCTGGCAGAAGGCGATATATATCCAAACCGTCTTTCCCGGCAAACAGGGCAGATTCTGGGTCATGCAACACCTCTTTGGGCAATATCTCATCTTCAGGAATATAAGGCGGGTTGCAGAGAATAATATCAAAATACTGGCAAGGCTCATATGCAGCAATATCGCATTCCATCCACTCTGTGCGCGCATGTAAATCAAGCACTGCAGCATTTTGCTGTGCCACCTTTATTGCCGCTGCAGAGATGTCCAAACCCACACCCTGCCACGCATCTGGAAGTTCACTTAAGCAAGAAAGCAGCAGGCAGCCCGTGCCGGTGCCAATATCCAGCACAGTACCTGTGTGTGCCTGGCTGGCTGCGTGCTGCAAGGCAAGATCAACCAGCTGCTCACTTTCTGGGCGTGGATCTAACGTATCCTGCGTGGTAATAAATTGGTGCGACCAAAAGGCTTTCTGGCCAATAATTTTTGCTACCGGCTCACCTGATGTGCGCCGTGCACATAACATCTCAAATGCCTGCAGCTCATTCTCTTCTAAAGCATCGTGCAGGCGCAGCAATAGTGCCTCATGGCTGCAATGCAGCACATGTTGCAGCAATAACCGTGCGTCCAATGGCGCAATATTTGTTTGCCGTAATGCCTCACTAATCGTCATAGCAACATGGCATATCCTATCTATGACATGCCGCAATAGCTATTGTGGCACGCCATAGATTCCGTTATGGTTTTGGTTATGGTAGCGCGCGCACGAGATATTCAAATTTACCTGCATCAGGATAATAATCAAAAAGATGTGATTGTAGATGCTGTCAGCGCACCGCTCACCTTTATTCATGAGGAAATGACCCAAGAGCTGGATGATATTTTGGGTCAGTCTTTCACACAATTATTGCCTGAACGCATTGTACAGTCCATTGATGATTATGTGGAATTTACCTCGGACGGCTATGATATTACCCAAGTGTTGCCCAAAATTCGCCGTTTTGCATTCAAGACCAGTAAGGGTGAAGAGGTGGCAGCACGCATCCGTATGCACCATGATGTAGCGTTTGATGAGCATATTCATGCGATTATGGTGGTCTATGGTGCCAGCACCATCTCGCCGCAGCTCTTTCGTGATATTATGGCCACGAAGGATGA
>JAHDHN010000026.1:0-1434 GCA_020631295.1 Rickettsiales bacterium | reverse complement strand
GAACAGCTGGTGGTGATTTAGTTAGTATATCTAACCTACTAGCTGGCGACAAATCTCCATCACATCATCAGGCACTTCATTGCCGTAACCTTCTGATAATATAGTGCCGTAATCCGAGACAATCAAATGATCTGGCGTATGTTTTAACAGCTCTTCATAAAACACCTTACTCTTTGGCTTGATTACCCAAAAATAAGGTTCCCCCTCTTTCTTTCCAAAAACAGGCAGTACCTTCCATTCGCTGCCCGCAGTATCTGTAATGTTTTTAATAAATGTTGTCATGTTATATTACAGAGCCAGGCCGGGCTTACCTATATCTGTGGCCATCTGTTTAAAATTTGGTGTATTGATAGAAAGTTTGTCAAGCTCTCTGGAATATTCTAATACTTTGTCGGTTTTGTTATTACTATTAGGTAAAAATGTTCTTGTATAGTCCATGTAGCAAGGCATTATATGTGCTATGTCGCTAATTACCATACCAAGTGTTTTTTCTTTTATAAGAGAAGTGTGTATTAATGTTACATCAAGTTCTATATTACGATCATCTAGCGTTTTCTGAATTTTTTCCTTCTTATTTTCAGAAATATCACCGTCTGTCATAAAATAGACCGGCACTTTTTTTATTGATGCTACATCAATAGCATTTAACACATTATCCTTATTTTTTCCTAATAAGGCACTTTCAACATCCACAAAGATACCGTGGAATATGGGTGGTTTTTGGTCTTTATCTAGCTGAAGTAATGCTTTTCTTGCTTGTATAGTAGATAGCAGCCCTTCTAAAGTGCCCCCACGGTTAATAAAGTTACTCATTTGCTTAGGTATTTGGACTTCTGTTGTTCTATAAAAACCTGCTCCCACCTCCTTTATCAATTCTAGATATACTTCTTTCTTAGGATGTTTATCAATAAGAGGGTTAAATGCATATCCATACATTTCTGGAACATATAAAGCATTACTCATAACCTCATCCACAAATTCTTTAGGTGAATTTGTATTAATAAATGCCTGCATCATTAAATAATCATAATTATTACCAACAAGTGCTTTAAACGCATCCGACTCCAGAATAAGCGGTTTATATGCATAGCCATCCGCTGAAGAGTTAAACCCAACATCAAGGATATTTTTCTTTGCAACTGAATTTAAAACTCTATTCACATTATGAAAATTATATATTACCGTAGGCTCTATAGATTCTTTCATGTTGTATAGAAAGGGGCTAAAACTCATGTTTTTCTGCTGGTATTCCAACAGCTTTTCCCTTCCTCCTAATTCTTTTACCATTACAAAAACATTGTCTGGTCTACCGAATATATAGCGTAAAGCTAACTCATCGATAAGCTTTGTAGCCGCTGGAATAAGTTCTTTACTACACAATAAACTAGGCCCTGCACCTAAGTTATCTAGTTTTTGTTCATCCCCTTCCTTTAA
>JAHDHN010000105.1 GCA_020631295.1 Rickettsiales bacterium | reverse complement strand
TCTGCGTCTTAGTGTCTTTCACAATGTTGGTATAGACCTTGCCGCCACGTTTCAACATGCCAAAGACAGCGACCTTTCCAGCTGCACCCCGGCCGCGTTTTCCTTTCCTGATGCCGCCAAAATAGCTCTCATCTAGCTCGATGCTGCCTGCAAAGACTTCCTCCACCTCCTGCTCTAAATGCCAGGCAATTATGGTGCGTAATTTATGGTAAAATAGTGTCACAGTCGGGCGTGAAAGACCCGATAAATCCGCCGCCGTTCTGGCTGTCACTTCTGCTATGAAAAATCGCAGCAATTCTGATTGCTTGTTTTTACTGAGTTTACAACGGTACAGCTTCATTCTCATACATTAGCTCCTTAGCTAATCTATGCCAGCCCCAAGTACACGTTATTGTAAGTTAATGTTTCCCAGCATCAAAGTCTGCCAACATAGGCTTTCTCTACTACATTGACATACCTCTATGTCGGTGCCATGTTATTCTGTAGGATAGCGCTCTATGCACTATCCTAAGTTAACATAGCACTGGAACCATGAATTATGACCCAAACACCGCGTATTATCCGTGCTGGTAATGTGACATTTCACAACCAACAGCCTTTTGTGTTGATTGCCGGCCCCTGCCAGATGGAAAGCCGTGATCATGCTATGATGATGGCTGAGAAGCTAAAGGACATCACCAGCAAGCTGAATATTCCGTTTGTCTTTAAGACTTCTTTTGATAAGGCCAACCGCACCTCCATTGCGGGCCAGCGCGGCGTGGGCCTTGCCAAGGCGCTACCGGTATTTGACGAAATCAAAGAGCAGTTTGAGTGCCCGTTACTCACCGATATTCACGAGAAAGACCAATGCAATGAGGTGGCCAGCGTGGTGGATATTTTGCAGATTCCTGCCTTTTTATGCCGTCAGACTGATCTGCTGGTAGCTGCAGCGAAGAGTGATGCAATCATCAATGTGAAAAAAGGTCAGTTTTTGGCACCTTGGGACATGAAAAATGTGGTCGCCAAGCTGGATGAGAGCGGCAATGAAAACGTGATTGTGACAGACCGTGGCACCAGCTTTGGGTATAACACGCTGGTGAGTGATTTTCGTGGCTTGCCCACCATGGCGCAGGATACTGGCTGCCCGGTGGTATTTGATGCCACCCATTCCATTCAGCAACCTGGTGGCCAGGGCGGCTCCAGCGGCGGGCAACGTGAGTTCGTGTCCACATTAGCGCGCGCCGCCGTGGCCGTGGGTGTAGCTGGCCTGTTCATGGAAACGCATAACGACCCAGATAACGCACCAAGTGACGGTCCTTGCATGATGCGCCTGGACGCAATGTATGATACACTGCAGCTATTGAAGGATATAGATGCAGTATATAAATCCCAGTTCTAATAATTCTTATACACACTCACGAGGCTACTCCCTTGTTGAGCTGGCCATTGTGTTGTTGGTCATTGGCTTATTGCTGGCAGTGATCATGGGCGGGCGAGCAGTGCTGCATACCGCCAAAATTCAGGCCACTATTCAGCACGCTACGGAGCTAGGCACCGCCATTGAAGCCTTTAGAGAAACCTATGGCTATTTGCCAGGTGACCACCCCTCGCCTGAAGATCATTTCAATAATCCAGTCGGCTATCAGGGCACCTGCTGTGCAGGGGATGGCAATGATATCCTCAACCGACCGCATGAACGCGCCACCTTTTGGTGGTATCTTTCACAAGCTGGGCTGGTGGATGAGGCGCTCATGGTGCCGGTTTCTGCCTCAGCACCCTTTGTGCTGGGAGAGCAATTTCCCGCCTCACCCTTAGACAATGCCGGCTGGCTCTTTTACGTCAAAGGCATTCGCTACCACCCCTGTGGTGGCCTATATCGCTATGAAAAAGCATTGCAGCTGGGCGGTGTGCTGCCACAAACCAGCGCGGACGTGCCAGTATTAAGCGCAGTAGTGCCCATAGAGGTGCATATTGCGCTAGACCAACAAATTGACAATGGCGATGGGCCGGTGCGTGGCTTGTATCAGGTAGAGAATACCGATTGCATTAGCGTGAATTCTGAGTTTGCTGCCGACCAAACCCAGGGTTGCATCGGGCTGTTTTTCCTCCAGTCTCATGCGGTGCATAAGGTGGATAATACTGGCTATGAGGGCGATTGCACTTCTGCCATTATGGGCAGCAATGGTGGTGTGAATTAAATAGCAGACCATATAAGAAGATTATAGAACATATTCTTTCCTAAAACCTTATATTAGACTCTGTACATTTGTTTATAATATTCCTGCACGTTGCCCAAGACACGTCCTTCCTAAACTGCAAGTCTTTATCATGAGTCTTATTATTTCCCAGTTCAAGTAGCAAGTGCACGAAATATTTGATTTGAATTGTTGTGTATGATGTTTGAGTATAGCATTTTCGAAATTTACCAACGGGAATGCTATGAAAATCAAGCAGCGAGTGTAACGAGCGAACGCCTTGATTTTACGCCGCGATAGCGGGCGGGCAATTTTATTGATAACAATCAATAAAATTAGAAGGGGCTGGCATAGATTAGCTAAGGAGCTAATGTATGAGAATGAAGCTGTACCG